>JBEKMT010000236.1:0-7146 GCA_050008355.1 Verrucomicrobiota bacterium | reverse complement strand
TCATCGCCATACAGCTTTCGGAAATGGAGCCATGGGATCCGGTCGGGTCCGCCGGCCTCAACGAAGATGTGCCGCAACGGTTGACCCTCCGCGGATTGAACTTGAACGATCAAATCGTTGGTGGCACTTGGGGGAAGAGGGTTCTGCTCAATGATGATGCTGGTGAGATAATAGGCGTCATCCACTTTCCCGTAAGTGACCTCGGTGCCGAAGCCGTCGGTGAATCCGAACTGAATCCGGCCGGTAGGCTGGATGTTGAGATGGGCGCGCAAAACATCGTTTGAAATGACGGTTGGGAAATTGGTTGGCAAGGGGACGAGGCTGGCATCATGAAAATCCCGGGTGAGAAGATCGTCGATTTCGTCGCTTTGGTTCTCTTTGATCCAGGCGGGCACACCCTCCCAATGATAAAGCGCCATGAGGGCGGCTTTGTCTTTGTTTTTTAGCGCGGCTTCGAAAGCCCGCAGCAGTTGGGAGTCGGTGTTGACTGCTGCGTGGGCGGGGGTGCCTAGCCCGGCGGCGAGTGCCAGAAACCCGATCAAACCAATAAGGTGCGAGAATCGCTTACGTGAGATCATATCAGTTCAATTTGATCAGGCAGGGATCATAAGGTCACGCGCGATTCACTGCTGGACGACGTTTATCCGGATGGAGCTCGAACGGCGATCGGGCTGGATCAGGTTGGATTTGAGGCGATTCATTGGTCTTTTGTGCTAACTTTGAGGCGAACTCCGAAAGCTTTCGGAGCAGGTTAACACGAATATTTTCGAAACGCGAATTGACCAAGGATTCCGCGCCGACCGGATCCGGAATTGTCCCCGGGAGTCACACGGACTGAATCTTGGAAGCAGCCACCTGCGGTCTCCAGCTGGAGACATGAGATGCTCAGCGACAAGCCAGGTAGCCGTCCATTTAAGGATCCGGTTGCAGTCGCGAGAGGGGGACGCTCGAGATTCGTCAGCACCAAGCATTTCAATGATCGACCTCACCTAGCCGCGTTAGTGTGACAACTGATTCAAGATTTTGAGCGGTGAATGTGTCTAACGACAATATTTAGGGATCGTTTAATCACTGTGGTCAAAGCGATTAGCGATTTGTCCCCAATTGGGGAAGACGTGCCGAAACTGGTCAATGATGATGCTCATTTAGTTTGATGCCTGCTGGCGGCGACTCGGGGCAGGAATGCCGACTTGGTGGGAAACGGACGCGTCGTCCGCCTTCGCTCCGAAGCTTTGGCTGGACAGGACGGGGTTGGCTCCAAGGACTTTTTAGGCCACATTGTTATCTTTCTTGCCAATCATCTTCTGAATCTCTTCTCGCGCCCATTTCGACCTCCCAATCTCGACCTCGGACGGATACTTGCTGAAGCGTGAAATCCAGCCAACATCGCCGAAAATCTCACCGTGCAAACCATCTGAAAGTTCGGCTACATCTTGGCCATCAACTAACACTCTGACTGCACCGCCAGAATCTGAAATGGCAAAAAGGAAATCGTGCATACCTGCCGTGGTAAGCCTCTCGGCCAACTCTCGAACCGTCTGCTTCTGGGCTTCGGTCAAGGCGGAAAGCTTTGTCTGCAATTCCTGCAAATCGGGCGCCTTCGAACTGCCGCTCAACACCATTTCCAAATCGTGAAGCATCTTGTCGCGCAGATTCTGCACGATGAACTCTCCAAATTTGTCAAGCGGCGCGCTCATTTGGTCCAACTATTATTCAACGATCACTGGTTCGTTGATTCGCTTGACCTTAGCGCTATGTACAACGCTGCACAAGTGTTTGATATCCATTGAAACTCGCCTGAATCAAAGGGTGACGGAGGCTGCCGGTGTTGACGGTGTGGCTGTTGCTGTCTGCGACTTGCTGCACACCTTTATCTGGGAATTACAAGGAGATGAGTTGGCCTGCGCCGCACGGCGCTCCGCGCGTTGGCGGCGATATTCCAGAACCATGTTCAACCGGTCGCGTCTGGACAATCAAACCGCGTGGCGGGCATCTGGCGAAGCCGGTCAGGACCGGGAGACTCAGGTTGACAAGCGGGAAGCGCCTGAATCTGTCGAGCGCAGGCCATTAGTTCGGTGAATTTGTTAATGTTATTTAGATCGGACGAGTCCGATGCAACGAAGCGCCTTTGCTTTCAGAGAAGAAAAATTGGACTGGATTGGGCTTGCAAAGCTGTTGTCGTGGGCAAACAATCAAATGGGAAATCTCGAATTAATATTTTCAACTCTCCTTGTGAAAGGCAGCGTCAAACTCATGACATACTCGAAATATAAACTGGCAGTCTGCATCACCACAGGACTTTTACTGATGGCTGACGCTGCCACGGTGGCCATATCGCAGACCAATATCGACGGCACATTAACAACGCCAGAAATATTTAAACAGTCGCAAGATGCTTATGCGTCGCTTTCAAGTTATAGCGATGACGGAAAAACAATTTCTTCCTTCGGAACGTCTGAAATCGCGCCATGCACTTTCACCGTCAAATTGGCTCGGCCAAATCTTTATCGGATTGAGTGGAAGCAGCAGGAGAATTCAAGCTTTATGAACAAAGGTGTTGTCTGGTCGGCGGGCGAAAGTGATTTTATGGTGATGGGAGATGGTGCTCCGATAAGAGAAGGGAGTCGGGAGTTTGCTTTGGGCGGCGCCACCGGTATATCCGGTGGCGCGGCGGCAACCATTCCAGGCACTTTTTTCAACATGGGCTGGGGTAACCAGCTTGGGCCTGGGTCATCGAACAGTAAACGGCAGGCTGATGATAAAGTGGGAGACGTGGATTGTTACGTCTTCGCGAGCGAATTGAAAGGGAGAACAAGGACACTTTGGATTGGCAAAAAGGATTTTTTGATTCATCAGGTTCGCACCGTGACGAGTCCTGAAGCATTAACCAAATTGTTGGCCGAAGCCGCGAAACGTAATCCAGGTTTGCCAGCTAGCCTACAAAGTTCTGGCAGTGCTATTTCGACTGAAACTCATATGAACATCGTTGTGAACAAGCAAATTTTGCCGGCGGAATTTGCACAATGACGCAAAGTCTCGCACGGTGCCCTTGTTGAAGTTCGGCAATATGACCGGTCACGCTCTGGACCGGAATACGTGAGTAAATGACTGGGTATCCCCGGTCACTTGAAAACCAGCCTGCCGGGGTCGAATCACAGCCGGCCACTCTGAGGGGTTTTATCCGGATCAGGTCTCTTGATGCCAGCAGGGGCTTTCCAATTTCTTAAGATCAGTTGACTCCTGCGTGGTGCTCGATGTTTCTTTCAATCAGCGACACTCCAGTCAAGATACGGCTTTGAGATTTTGGTTACAGTATCAGTCGGCTTTTCCACATCCTGCTTCGGAGCTGAAGGGGCAAAATCAATATCAACCTTGATGTATGGACAATCACGATAGACATAAGTCCGATGCGTTGAGGTTAAAAGTCCACCTTCAGTGGAAAAAACATTGGAAAGTTCTGCGCGGGGCATTCCGGGTTTGATTGTCTGGCATTCCTTGAGAACGTTTGCAACGTCGATCCCCAGCTTTGTCTGGGTTTCAACAACTGCACTCTCATACACACCAGAAAGTTCCATGACTCCAAGTCCCGGGTCCGCATGGCCCACGACTGATGCGTAGCGACCGTCAACTTCCCGATGAAGGAAAAGAATATAAGTCCTTCCGGGAACCTGCGGTGTCCCCGAAACGGGAAAATAGACAAAAGTCGGGCCGTTTGGAACCGTCATGCCATCGGGGACGGGACGGTAGTGGTGAAGGACAATATCCTTTAGCGCCTTATCACCCTTAAGGACGCCAGAAACTGCAAATCTAGTTTCGATACCCATGACCTGTTGGCGGTCGAAGCCTGGGAGGTCGATGTGCTCTTTGGTGTCGTTGCTGGCTGTGGGAGTAGCAATAACCACCAAGTCCGACGCTTCAAGAAGCTCTTGATACGACCAAATGCGGACAGCGCGTGCGGCGACGATGCCGGTCAATCCGAGGAGGATAGCAGTTGCAAGCACGAGCAGGCGGATAGTTTTCATGCGTTCATTTGACGGAATCGGCCGCCAAATACTCCCGAACCATCCAAGCCACCTGATTTAAGATAACTTAGCTCACTTCTTCCGCCAGTCCGTCTTCGGCGGCTCCGGCGGCAGGGAGAGAAGTCAGCCAACTCCACAGCGCCGCAGCGCGAATTAGGCGAAAACCTATGATGTCCTTGTCTTTGTCGACCACCTCGCGGTGAACTGCTTGAAGTGCGGGGACTGCCGGTCGGTGCTTCGAAGTCACCGATTGTCTAAACCAGATTAATCAGCCGCCCAATCCTAAACCTGATACCCATGGCCAGGTCGAAGCGCCTGCGCAGGCGCGACTCGGTTCTTGACGTGGCAACCATTCAAGCATACACACGGGGCGGGTGAAGCTTGGAAAAGGCAATTTCCAGCACCGTCAGCCACATGCAAGACGAGTGTGCCCCCCCAATTCCTACCGCCGGCGCCTTTTGCGTGCCCCTTTTGTCGCAAGTTTGCTGGCACTCCTGCTTCTGACGCTGCCTGCTGCGGTGCAAGCCCAATCCACTTTTACGAACAGTTACGGCATCTGGGATTACGAGACCAATAATGGCGCGGTGACTGTCACCGGTTGCGCCGAATTCAGCAGCGCGGTGGTCATTCCTGCCACAATCCTTGTCAATGGCGTCAGCCTCCCCGTCACCAGCATCGGAGATGAAGCCTTCGCGAATCCCAGCCTGATCAGCGCCAGCATCCCCAATAGCGTTACCAACATCGGGGCGATGCCGTTTGGTGATTGTTTCAGCCTTACCGCAATAACGGTGGCTGCGCAAAACTTATATTATAGCAGCACGAACGGCGTGTTGTTCAACAAGAGTCAAACCACGCTGATAGAATATCCGGGCGGCGGTGGCGGAAACTATTCAATTCCGGGCAGCGTTACAAATATCAGCGCGTATGCCTTTTACGGTTGCGTCAATCTGACCGACGTAACGATCCCCGGTAGCGTTACGAGCATTGGGGACTATGCTTTCTATTACTGCTCCGGCCTGACCAACGACGGATTCACCAACGGCGTCATCAGTATCGGAGATTCCGCCTATGCTTATTGCAGCAGCCTGACCAGCGTAAACATTCCCGACGGCGTCACGAATATTGGAACGGGTGCGTTTTATTTATGCAACAGTCTGAACAGCGCCACGATCGGCAACGGCGTCGCCAGCATAACCGGCGGTGCGTTCGAAGACTGCTACACCCTGAGTAGCTTCACGTTTTCCACCAGCGTGCAAAGTATCGGGGACTATGCGTTGTCGTATTGCAACAGCCTAACCAACCTTACCATCCCCGACAGCGTCACCAATATCGGATCCTATGCTTTCTTTCAGTGTCCCGGCCTTACCAGCGTCATTGTTCCCGGCAGCGTCACCAGCATCGGGGGTTATGCCTTTTGTTCTTGCGCCGGCCTGACCAATGCCACAATTGCCAATGGTGTCGGCAGTATCGGAGATTCCGCGTACGCCTTCTGCACTGGCCTGACCAATGTCTTGATTCCCAATAGCGTCACCAACCTCGGCGAGGTGCCGTTTGCTTACAGCAGCAGTCTGAGAGCGATAACGGTGGGTGAGCAAAATTCGTTTTACAGCAGCTCTAATGGTGTGTTGTTCAACAAGAATCAGACCACGCTCCTTGAATATCCCGGCGGCATCGGTGGAAGTTACACAATTCCGGGCAGCGTTACCAACATTGCATACGAGGCATTTGAGGCCGCCAGCCTGACCAGTGTTACGATTCCCAAGAATGTAACGACCATCGGTGAGTCCGCCTTCTCGCTCTGCAACAGCCTGACCAGTGCCTCCATTGGCGGCGGTGTCACCAGCTTCGGAGCCGGTGCGTTCCAGGAATGCGCCAGCCTGAGCAGTGTCACAATCGCAGATGGTGTCAACAGTATCGGACAAGTTGAATTTGCAATCTGCCCTCTCTTGACCAGCGTCACGATTCCTGACAGCGTCACCAATATTCAGGCCGGTGCCTTCGAAGACTGCTCCGCCCTGACCAGCATCATTATTCCTGCCAGCGTACTCAGCATCGGAGACAGTTCTTTCTATAACTGCACCAACCTGACGGGAGTCTATTTCGAAGGGAACGTCCCCGTAGCTGATCCAACTATATTTTACGGTGACACGCCAATTGCCTATTACTTGTCCGGCGCCGCAGGCTGGGGGCCGACGTTTGCCGGTGTGCCAACAGAAATATGGGTTCAGCAAACACCGCTGGTCTCTTCCGGTTCCGGGGTTAAAGCGAACAAGTTTGGTTTCACCATAACCGGCTCCAGCAATTTGGTGGTCGTGGTCGAAGCCTGCACCAACCTGGCCAAGCCCGTCTGGTCGTTCGTGGCCACGAACACCCTGACTGACGGTTCATGCTATTTCAGCGATCCGCAGTGGACAAATTATCACGGGCGTTTTTACCGGGTTGTCTCGCAGTGAGTTCCGGTTCCCGGCTCCTCTCTTTGCCGTGCCTTTTCGCCTGGCCCAGGGTCGGCAAATTTCAGTCCGAGTGCGGATGGCTCTGCGCGTCTCTATTCTTTCCGACTGCAAATCACTTGCCGCCGGCTCCGCCGCTGTTACCTCCTGACCCACTAAAACTGTCGGGGGAGGACATTGGAGAGGCTCCATTTGCGGCGGTGTCGCTACTGCAACCGATCCCTGTAAGGACAAGGGTTACGATTCCGATAATGATGCATAAACTTTTCATAGTCTGAGAATGTGCTGTTCGCCGCGTTTCTGCAATGGGGTGTTCTGCTACCTGAGCACAGTTTGCCTCGGCCGCAACGCGCCAAGGCGGCGAAAACCCCATAATATCCTGATCTCTGCTGACCGGTGCCGGGATGGTCGCCGGGGGATCTGCTTCGCCTGAATTTTGGCAGCAGCCATAACCGGTGTCTCCGCCTGGAGACAAATGGCGCCGTTCGCCGGCGACCCGGCCATCTTCCGCGCTGTCACCGAGGGCACATTCTTGCCGGGGTCCCGTCGGGTTACAATCGGCTTTCCGGATCGCTCTCGAGTGGCCTCAAACGAAAACTGGGAAAAGCAATCAATCGGTCAGACTAGTCAATATTCTCAGCCGCCAGATTATGAGGTAGACAAGGCGTATGGCG
>JBEKMT010000235.1:0-6731 GCA_050008355.1 Verrucomicrobiota bacterium | reverse complement strand
TCCTCCCTGCCCCGAACCTTGTGCCACCAACGGTTCAAATCATGTGAAAGCGTCCCGGTGCCCACTTCCCCGAGACGGTACAACTTCGAGATGTTCTCCACCCGTATGACTGTGTCGCTCATCTTTAAACGAAAATCCGGTTAATATGCTCTGCGGCCCAAGCCCTGGTATGATTCAGTGCTGGCAATAATCTCTAATCTTAAGTGTTCCCGCCTTCAAAATTAATTTGTCGGAACCTGCCACCGGTACCAGGTTGTGGATGGCACCTACATTTCGTTTGCTCAAACCGTATCCATGAAGGTCTTCTCGACCCGGTTGAAAATGGCGGTGCCCAGCAGCAGAAGTATCAAAGTGACGCCGGCCGAAATACCGAGTAACTCCCAGGGAATCGTGCCACCGAGATAAATCGAGCGGAACGTTTCGATGATGGCTGACATGGGATTCATTTCAATCCACAATCGATATTTTGCCGGGATATTGGATAGGGGATAAATAACCGGAGTAGCATACATGCCGAGCTGCACGCCGAAGGTAATAAGTAAATTGAGGTCTCGGTATTTGGTGGTCAGGGAGGATACCAGGATGCCTGTACCCAATCCAAGTAATGCCATCAGCAACAACAAAACGGGCGTCATCAACACAATCATCAGCCAGTCGGGATGAACGGGCGCACCCTTGTAGAGGTAGTAAGCAAGGAACCCAAAGAACAGCAGGAATTGAATACTAAACTGGATGAGATTCGAGATCACAATGGAAATCGGCGTCACCAAACGCGGAAAATACACCTTGCCGAACAAACTGGCATTGGTAATGAAAGTAGCCGATGTTTTGGTGAGACTGGTCGCAAAATAATTCCAAGGTGTCGTGCCGGCTAAATAAAATAGCATTGGAGGCAGTTTATCAGTCGAGATTTTTGCCACGCCGCTGAAAATCACGGTAAACATGATTGTGGTCAGCAGCGGCTGGATGAAAAACCAGATCGGCCCCAGAATGGTCTGTTTGTAAACCGCCACGAAATCGCGCCGGACGAACATCCAGAGCAGGTCACGATAGTGCCAGACGTCGCCCAGTTGCAGTTCCCACCAGCCCCCATGAGGGCGGATGACCAGGCTCCAGGTGTCGCCGGGATCCGCGGCCTGCAATTTGGCCCGGGAAGTCTCGTTGGCAGAGGCTGGTGACGATGCCAACGGTGTAGTGGTTTGCGGTGTATCCATTTTAGTGGCAGATGAAATGTGTGCGTTATGAATCCCGAATGCTGCTTCTCAGGACTTCAATTGTGCCTGGTAGATCTCAGCAAACACGTCGTCGATTGACTTGGTGATGTCCCAGCCCGGAAAGTGTGCCTTCATCTTTGAAAGATCGCTGATGTAACAGATATGGTCCCCCTCACGGTTCTTATCAATGTACTCGTACTGCATTTTCTTGCCGCTTAATTCAGCGATGCGTTCAAATGCCTCAAGGATGGAAACGCTGTTCGCCCGGCCACCACCGATATTGTAAACTTCACCCCTTCGCGGCTTTTCATAGAAGGCGTGAATGAAACGTGCCACGTCGAAGGAATGGATGTTGTCGCGGACTTGCTTCCCCTTGTAACCAAAAACTTTGTATTCCCGGCCATTCACGTTACATTTGATCAGGTAACTGAGGAAACCGTGCAGTTCAACGCCACTGTGGTTTGGGCCCGTGAGGCAGCCACCCCGGAGGCAGCAGGTCTTCATCCCAAAATAACGCCCGTATTCCTGCACGATAACGTCGCCGGCCACCTTCGATGCGCCAAACAAACTGTGTTTGCTCTGGTCAATCGAAAATTCCTCCGTGATGCCATTGGCATAAGTGGGATCATCGTAGTCCCACCGGGTTGAAAGTTCCTTGAGACGGATGCTATTGGGGCGATCCCCGTAAACCTTGTTGGTGCTCATGTGGGCAAACACGACGTTTGGCACATGGTGGCGTGCTGCTTCCAGCAGATTCAAAGTGCCGACCGCATTGACGTCGAAATCATCGAATGGCCGGGACGCTGCGAGGTCATGGCTCGGCTGAGCGGCGGCATGGGCAACCAAGTCAGGGCTCAGGGTCTTGAGAAGGTTGTCCACCCCGGCGCGGTCGCGAATATCCAATTCATGGTGCCGAAAATCCGGATGCACAGCCTGAAGGCGGCTTTGGTTCCATCGGGTATCCCCGCCCGGCCCGAAAAAGTCCGCGCGCATGTTGTTATCAACACCGTGCACTTCCCAGCCGAGTTTGCAGAAATAATCCACAACTTCCGAGCCAATGAGCCCCGACGAACCGGTTACTAATAGTTTAGGCATAAAGAGTTACAAAATTAATATTCAAAACTTTTCAATGTACAAGCCGATAATAAAAGTATTTGATCACCTCATTTTGAAAATCAATTACGCCTTGCTCATGTTGCCACCAGTTCGTCGTGCCATAATCCAAGGTCGTGGCTCCTTGAATAAAGACTTGCAGGCCAGTACCGCGCAGCTGCTTCTCAAACACCCAACGCGCGCGGCGAGTATGAAATACATCGGTTACGATGACAATGGATTTCGCGCTGCGGCTCAACCCCCAAGACCTCACCGCCAAGGATTCGTCGTAGGTACTCGCCACGTTGGTCCCGATTGCCAGCATCGCTCCGGCGGGCACGCTACTACTCAAGAGGATGCGCCGCGTCTCCTCTCCTTCCGGCAGGACTATGCCCAGCTTTTCGGCCGGGCTAAGCCTGACGTTCATGTAAAGGATTAATGGTGCAACCCCTGCGCGATAAAGTTTCGCCGCCGTGAACGGCCGGGTGTCCACTCCGCCCCCGAGCACCACGATGGCGTCCGCTTTGGCAACCGGATCATTGACCACCCAGACTTTGGCCGCATCCGTCAAGAGCGACGTCCGGTTGAAATAGGCGGCGGCAATCAGCAGACCGCCGATCGTCAAACACCAGAATCCCCTCCCAACCCATCGGCGCCACCGGCCACCGGCAGACTTGCCTTTAGGCCGGTCTCGAATCCGATCACCCATGTGCAGAAGATATTACGCGCATGCGTTAAAGGAGCCACGGCAAAACCAAGGCAGACTTCGTCCCGGTCAATTCGCGGGTCCATTTTCGCCTGGCCCCACGATCTACTGTACTTGTTCTCATAGCTTTCATTCGGGTTCGAGGCTAGAGAATGCGCATTTAGCGCCAATCTCCGACCTGCCAACCTCCCGCCTTGAAACAAGGCGGTCCAACTTCTTACCACCCCAAAACGGCCGATCAATCTGTGTTGTCGGTCCCGTAATACTCCGCGTATTTATATTGATAATGTGAACGCGAGGAGGTATCGGCCATGTTGAAAACAACACCCAGGATCTTTCCGCGCCGCTGTACCAGTTGCTCTAATGCATCCCGGGTTACCTTGGCGCTGGAATGATGGCTCCGCACCAGGAATAATGTCCCATCCACCCTCGAAGCCAGCACCCCGGCGTCGGCCGCCGCAAAAACCGGGCAGCTGTCAATCAACACATAATCGAATTCCTGGCGCCACCGCCCCACATAAAAGTCAAACTGACTTGAAAGCAAGAGGTCACCGGGATTGTGATTCGTCTTGCCCCGCGCAATGAAAGTCAAATTTGGAAAAGCATTCCTCTGAATCACTTGTTCGTGCGTGCAGATACCCGACAATAAGTCAGTAAACCCGACCTTGTTTTCCAACCGCAATAGCCGATGTAAATGTCCCCGCCGCAAATCTCCGTCCACAAGCAACACTCGGGAGCCTGCCATGGCTAGGGTATGCGCCAGGTTGGCAGAGACTGTGGATTTTCCCTCATTGGGGGTGGCGCTGGTTATCAGTAATACCTTCGGGCGATTCTCTCCCGTCTCAAGAAAACGTAAGGCCGACCGGAGGCTGCGATATGATTCAGCGTAAATGTGCCGCGAATCATTTGCTTCAATTAATCGCGGGGCGCCACGATCGTCCTGTGGCACCCTGGGCAACAAGCCAACCACTGCGTCTCCCAACGCCGAGTTGACTTCAGTAATTGAAGTAAAACGGTCATCGCGCATTCCCAATAGAAAGATGATGCCTAAACCCGCAGCCAACCCTGCAAAGCAAGACATGCCCAACGCGCGCTTCTCCGCAGAGTTTGAACGATAAGGCGGTGAGGCAGGCTCTAATACGGCCAGCGATTCCTGATCAAGGCTTCGACTGATGCCAAGATTCTCTGACATCGAGGTGTATCGATCCAACACGCTTTGCGTCCGTTGAATGTTTAGCTTGAGCTGGTCGGCCCCAGCCTGGCGCGTGTTAGCTTCCGCCACTTTGGCCTGCCAATCTTTGATCGAGTCATTGACATAATCCATTCTGATCTCATTGACCTTTATGTAAGCCATCAGCTGGTCAGCGGTTTGTTGGGCGGATACATGGCTGCTTGCTTTTTCCAAATCTTCGGCTCGTTTGATTTGGTCGTCCAGTTCGGCCAATTTTTGGCTATTCGGATCAAGGTATTTGGCGAGTTCCATGCGCTCCATCTTCATCATTTCCAGATCAGTCGAATTGCCGGGGCTTTGAGTCGTCGTTCCAGAAGCGGACACCGATCCGGATGAGGATATCGCTTCGAGTCCCTGAATGACGGCATAAGGAATGGTCGCGTTGGTGGTTCCGGCCGCTTGCTTAATTTCGTCTTCCGCCTTCTTGAGCAGGTTCTTTTCCAACTCAAGATCCGATAATTGTGTCTGCAACTTTTCGAGATAGCTGCCGGCGACGGCTTCCTCTTCCTGCAAAACCCCCATATCATTGGTCCGTTCGTATGTCATCAACGCATCCTGTTCAACTTTCAATTCCTGCGCCAGAACTTGAATTTGGTCGGTAATGTGGGCTAGGGTCGTTGCGGACTCGGTGGTGCGCCTCTCCTGCTCATAATTGATGAAGGCCTGCATCAAGGCATCCAGGTAATTGCGTGTAAATTCTGGATTTGAGCCTACCGCCGTGATGTCAAAGATGGAACTCTTGGGATCGATATTTGCCTGGACTAAGACCATCGGCGGATGGCCGTCCGGCCCCAGCGGTATCGGGCCACTGTTGGTCATGCTCTTCAGCAGTTCAAGGGCTCGTTCCCGCAATTTCTCCTTTTGCAGCAGTTTGCCTGTGTCCGCAAAGTCTCCCAAGCTATCCGAATAAATCGATGGATCCTGCACCGGCTCGTTCATGGTCTCCTGCATCGTCGCCACAGACTCGTAGACCGGCACCATCCGAGCTGCAAAGTAAACACCCACCCCAGCTCCCGTGATGAGCGTCAACAACGGAATCCACCAGAATTTTCTCAACGAACCAAGAAACCGTTTAAGCCGTTGAGATGGAGACGGGGGTAACGAATCGTCCGCCGCCCCGGACCTCTGGTAGTCCGGTTCAGAAGCTGGTATCAATTCGCTACTCATGATTCACGCCATGCAAGTGACATGCCGACACGAGCCGATTAACCAATGTTAATTGACTTAATACCATAAAGATTTGGTTGGGACTATAGCCCCTTGATAGCGCACACTTTGCCACTGCTGAATTCCCGGAAAGCGGAGGCTGGATTGGCAATCGGGGAACGGGAGTTTCATGATTCATGTAACCCCCTGCCCATCAATGGGACGTGAGTGTGTCAATGGTGGAAATGGCTGAGTCTTCCCTTCGTTGGCTCCCTTGCGGTTTGGTTTTCCCGGGGCCTTCTTCATGCCGCCTGCGGCATGGGCGGATGCAGCCTTGGCTCCCTTAAGGCTCACAGATTGAGTGGTCCCTGTGAACTGTGCGCCGTGCGCCTCCGGCTTGCCGTTCCAAGGACACAACCCATTGACTTGCAAGGGACAGGTGTCCACCACGCGCCCCGGTTTGCCTGATTGGTTTTTCTCGTTGTAGGTATTTCGCCAGAGGCCAGGTGTCAGCCCAAATCGACGTTTGAAGCAGGTGTTAAATAATCCTAAGTGGTTGAATCCGCATTGTTCAGCAACATTGATGACCTTTACACTCGGATCACGCAATAAAGATGATGCCTTGAGCAGGCGCATCTCCATTCGCAGCGTGGCTACTGACAAGCCAAATCGTTGATGGAAAAGGCGGCTAAGATGTCGTCGGCTGCATCCGAATTTCTGCGACAGCTCATCAACCGAGAGATTCAGCAACTGGTCGGAGGAAAGCTGTTCGAATATCCTGAGCATGTGATCCTCCGAACTCTCATAGCCCACATGCTTTTGCTCCCACAATCTTAACTCCGATGACAAAACCAGCGCCGCGACACGCAACAATTGGCTACGGTGATTGAGATCAATCTTGTGACCAACTTCTCCGAGTAATTGACTGCACTGCTGGATCAAGGGGATCGTCTTCAAAAAAGTCTTCGGTGTTCTGAATTCCTGAACGACATTTTGTAGAAACCCAATCTCCTCAGCGGCAAACAGCGGGAAAAGGCTGTCCGGTGAAATGGAAAACCATGAGAAAACGAGCTCGCTCTCATTGCTTTCAGCCAACGAACCCAGCTTTGCCCCAGACCTTCCGCTCATCACCAGCAAGTCCCCAGCCGTGAGGGAAAACATGGATCCAAAGGATGTGACCTGGCAGACTCCGGCCTTGGGAAAGACAAAAAACAACTCGTCACCTTCGCAAGCCCACTTTTCCAATGGTTTGAGGTGTCCGGTTTGTAGTGACAAATAGCTTTTTACAAGCATATGGTTCTGCAATTCACTTCTGATTGATACTGAATTTACACAACAACAT
>JBEKMT010000234.1:0-6798 GCA_050008355.1 Verrucomicrobiota bacterium | reverse complement strand
TTCTTCTGCGGCATCAAGGAAGACCCGGTGGTGTAGGCATCGGCGATTTTGACGTAATTGAATTCTGTGCCGGCCCAGAGAATCACATCCTCCGCCAGTCGCGAAAAATGGATCGCCAGCAGTGCGGCGGCAGCGGAAAATTCAATGAGAAAATCCCGGTCGCTGACAGCGTCCATGGAATTTTGCGTGATTTGAACTTCACCATTGTCATTCAAGAAGCCGAGCAGCCGGGCGACGATTTCGCGTTTTAATGGAAGCGTCGAACCAGCAATCGCCCCGCTGCCCAGCGGGCAGACGTTCACGCGCGAATGGCAATCCCAAAGCCGTTCGCAATCCCGCTCCAGCATTTCCACGTAGGCCAGCAAATGGTGCGCTAAATAAACCGGCTGCGCCCGCTGCAGGTGCGTGTAGCCGGGAATGATGACTGCGGAGCATTTTTCGCCGAGCGATACTAACGCGCGTTGCAAACCGGCGATTTCGACAAGTAGAGCCGTGATCTCGTCCCGCAGCCAGAGTCGCATATCCAGGGCGACTTGGTCGTTGCGCGAACGGGCGGTGTGCAGTTTTGCGCCCGCCGGAACTCGCCGGGTCAGCTCCGCCTCGATGTTCATATGGACATCCTCGAGCTCTGGCTTCCATGAAAATTTTCCGGCGCCGATTTGCCGGCTGATTTGGTTCAGTCCCCGGTTAATCGCCCTCAATTCGCTTTTGGTCAAGACGCCGATTTTCTGCAGCATCGTCGCATGAGCGATGGAGCCCTGGATATCGTGTTTCCACAGCCGCCAGTCAAAGGAAATGGATTCGGTAAATTGTGCGACCTCCGCAGCGGGGCCGCCGGCGAAGCGTCCACTGCGGGAGACGGGAGATTTTTTGCTCATGTTTGCTGCCCTATTAAAACCAAAGTTGCGCCCGGATGCCCAGATATTTTAAAGGAGGATTGCCGGGGCGATCCCTCGCCCGGGTGTAAAGCCACCCGGAAAAATTTCTGCCGGGAAATGCATGGCTCGGCAAAGCAGGCACGAAAATGCGCGTTGCCGCCCACACCCAGATATGGAATCTTGCGGGCTGAATGAGCGAATTCAAATACGCCTGTCCGATTTGCGGCCAGCACATCAAGTGCGACTCGTCGCAGACGGGCTCGACAATGATTTGCCCAACGTGTTTCCAGAAAATCATCGTTCCCCAGGCCCCCGCTTCCGATGACCAGAAACTAATCCTGGCCGGTACCAAGGCTGGCGAACGTCACCCGGCCAGAGATCCCGAAGCCAACCCATATGCCGCATCGGCGGCCAAGGGTTTCCCCGGCGCAGTGGTCGTTCTCGTGATCTTACTGTTCGTCGGCGTGGTCGCGGCGTTTGTTTATCGCGGAACCATTTTCAGAACCCAACCCAGGGGCCCGGCGACCCCCAAAATGTCTTCCACCTCCAACGCAGCGTCCGCCAAACCACCCGTGGTGGCACCCATGGCCGATGACACAAATTGGATGTTGAATCTGGCGGGCGTGGCAATCCCCGATTCAACCGCGGCGGGCCGCATTCACGGACAGGATTTCATCATCGAACACGCCAGCTTTTACAACGGCTCGTTGATACTGCGTGCCGGCGCGCATGGGCCCGTGACCTCCGGTATCACCATCAACTTCAGCGGTGCCGCGCCCGAGGCCCTGGCCGGTAAATCTCTCAATATCCTGGCGGATACCAACAAGTCCGCCCGTGTGAGTTTGCATTGGCAGGACGATGCAGACACTGGCAGGGATTCGTTCCAGGACAGTTACGCATTACGCCTGCAATTCGGCTCTCTGACGAACAATCGGTTGCCGGGCCGAATTTACTTGTGCACTCCCGACCCGCAAAAAAGTTATCTCATGGGGACTTTCACGGCAGATGTAAGCCTGCCCGATTCCAAGCCTCAATAGCGATGAAAACAGCTTGCCACGGGCTTCAACTCCCTGTCCTCAGTGGATCAAGCAAGGGTTGTGGGTTAAAGATAACGAAACTCTCGGCCCGGCGGCCCCTCAGGAATTCTTGTGAATGTTGAAATCATCAATACCGGCAGTGAACTGATGCTTGGTCGGGTTTTGAATACCCATCAACAATGGCTTTGTCGCCGGCTCGCCGATCTCGGCCATGTGGTTACGCGGCAGGTCGCAGTCGCCGATGCAGGCAATGAAATCCGGCAGGCGGTTCGCGAAGCCCTCACGCGCGCCGATCTTATCATCGCCACCGGCGGGCTTGGCCCGACCTCCGACGATCTTACGCGCGAGCTCATTGCCGGCTTGCTCGGCAAAAAACTGATCCAGAACCAAAGCGTGGTTGAGCATATCGACCGCTTTTTTGCGAAACGGAATCGACCGCGACCGCCGCGGACCAGCGTTGAAGCCTTTGTCCCGGAAGGTGCGGAGGTGTTTCTTAACCGGAACGGAACGGCGCCGGGCCTGGCGATGAAGATTGAGCCCAATCAGTTTCGTGGTGACCGGAAAACTTCGTGGCTCGTGATGCTGCCGGGGCCGCCACGGGAGTTGCGTCCAATGTTTGACGATTCGGTGGTCCCGTTGTTGCAGCGGGAATTCGCCGAAGAGATTTTCGTTTGCCGCACCTTGCGCTCCTCCGGCATCGGCGAATCGCTCGTCCAGGAGATGGTCGAAGCCGATTTGCAACCGCTGGTGGCCGGCGGATTGGATCTCGGTTACTGCGCGCGGCCCGGTGCGGTGGATGTGCGGCTGTCCGCGCACGGTGCCAACGCGGAGAACACCGTCCGGCAGGCTGGGGCGATTGTGCAGAGAATTCTTGGGGCGAATATTTTTGGCCTTGACGACGATGAGTTGGAGCAGGTCGTCGTGCGCCTTCTGACCGCGCAAAAAAAGACCCTGGCGCTGGCGGAATCCTGCACCGGCGGTTTGATCTCGAACCGCATCACCAATGTCCCCGGCGCCTCGGAAGTCTTTTTGGGCGGGGTCGTGAGTTATGCCAATAGCTCGAAAGTATCCTTTCTCGGCGTACACCCGAATGATCTTCAGTCGCACGGGGCCGTGAGTGACGTCGTCGCCCGCCAAATGGCTGTTGGCGCCAGAGAAAAATTTGGCTCGAACTTCGCCCTCGCCGTCACCGGAATCGCCGGGCCGGGCGGTGGCACCCCGGAGAACCCGGTGGGAACTGTCTTTATTGCGCTGGCGTCGCCCGCCGGGTTGGAGGTGAAAAAGGCGTTTAATCCCTGGGATCGAGAGACCTTTAAGCAGGTGACGGCACAACAGGCTCTGGAATTGCTCAGAATTCAGTTGATTTAAGCTTGAGCACCGAAGGGTTTTGGTTACTGTTGTTCCGTTATGTCAGTTGGAGCCGACCCAATCACTAAGGCCGACGCGGCCATCTCAGAACTAATTGCGGTTACTCCTCCTCCGAAACGGCGCGGGACGTTGTTGGTCGTGGATGACGAGGAAGGACCGCGGATGTCGCTTCGCGTAATCTTCAAGGATACCTATAATATGCTCATGGCCGAGGACGGGCCAACCGCCATTGACTTGGCGCAGAAGCATGAAATCGACGTGGCCATCCTGGATATTCGCATGGCCGGCATGTCTGGCATCGAAGTCCTGGAGCGTTTGCGATTCGTCAAGCCGGACATCGAGGCGATCATGATCACGGCCTTTGAGACGACCGACACTATTCGCCAGGCGCTGCGCTTGCGCGCCTGTGATTACATCAACAAGCCGTTCGATATCTCCACCATCCGCAATGCCGTCAGCGGCGCCATGCAGCGACGGATGCTGGAAAGTGAAATCCACAGCAGCGCGGAAAAAGTCCACGAATTGCTCGGCGAACTGCAAAGCCAGCGCGTCGAAGAACAGATTGCCCGCACCCGTGGCGACATCTATGCCAGTATCATCCACGATATCAATGGCCCCCTCACAGTTATTTCCGGTTTCGTGCAGCTGCTCAACAAGAAATTAAACCGCACCTCCCGGCTGGAGTTGGAGGATTTGGAGTTCATCAAGGAACGGCTGCGCATCATCGAACGGCAGGTGGGCAATTGCATTGATATTTCCCGCCGCTACCTCGGCTTTCTCCGTCAGCAAACCGATGAAACCGCCCCGGCCGGCCTGAACCAGTTGCTGTCCGACCTCGAACAACTTGTGCGCGTGCACCCGAGTTTGCGTGAAAATGAATTTTCGCTCACGCCGGTGGCCCGGGACGTTTATGTCAGCATCAATGGCACTGACTTGATCCAGATTTTGCTTAATTTGGTGGTCAACGGTTTCCAATGCGTGGCTCAACCGCATCGTGTCGAACTCGGTGGCGAGGTTTTGAACGAACCGCTCGACCTCACCCAGATCAAGGACGGGGAGAACGGGCGTTTGCTCAACGTTGAAAGTCTGAAAAATACCGCTCCGCTCGTGAAGCTCTGGGTGCGCGACACTGGCTGCGGCATCACGCCGGAAGTGCTGCCAAAAATTTTTCAACCTTATTTCACCACTAAAGGCCCCCGGCAAGGTACCGGTCTCGGCCTCAACATTGTTCAGCGGCTCATCAAGGAAGGGAATGGGGCTCTGCACGTTCATACCCGGCTCGGTGAGGGAACCACTTTCACCGTATATCTGCCGGCATCCTCGAAGATCGGGCCGACGAAATAAAGTAATTCGGGATTTTCGCTTTAATGCACCGTTATGGCGCAGCCTGATTGCCCTAAAGACCACATACCCATCAGGACCATATAGCCCGCAATTAAAAAAGTATCGCCGGTGATTTCTCCCGTCCTTTCAAACGCTGTGGCGGCAGCCTCTTCATAACCATCTTTGCGATCTCGGTAAACCGGCAACTGATGTGAACTCAATTCCCGTTTGCCAGAATATATCGTAAATGAAGGTTCATTGATTCCCACAACGGCAAATGATCCTTTCATTTGATTCGTGCCTGAAGACGACGGGTGGCCAATCACTGGGATGGCTGGAAAACTAATTGCCAGGTTGGTACTCACAAAATGCGGCGCGCGAACGCGCAGGCTGCGTCTTTCGTTTTGATTCATGAAAAAAGCCCTGGTTCCGACAGAATAATTCAATCCAGAGTATTCGTCATAAACCACCAAAAAATCGCCCCGGGATTTTGCATCGTACAAGTGTAGATTCGTCTTTTCGGCCGGCGCGTTCCAATCGCTCAAACCAGTTTTCGTCGAAGCATTGTGGATTGCGCAACCGCTGGCAAACCACACCGGTGGCAACAGCAACTTTGCTGGTAACCAACGCCACATAAAACTGTGCTGGAATGAATGGTCCCCGTCGCAACCTCATTTCGAGACCTGACTTGCCGCGGACTCAGTTAGCGAGGTATTCGCGCGGGTCGACGATCTTGCCGGCAATGGCGCTCGCCGCCACCGTCGCGGGCGAGGCGAGGAATACCTTTGATTCCTTGTCGCCCATGCGGCCGGGGAAATTCCGGTTGGTGGCGCTGATGCAATTGATGCCGGATTTGTTAATGCGCCCAAACGTGTCCACCGGTCCACCCAAGCACGCGGCGCACCCGGCGTTCTCCGTCATCTGCACTCCCGCACTCACCAGAATCTGCCAGACTGTTTCATTGCCCCAATAGGTCGTCTGCAAGTCGCGCACGATCTCGGGCGTCGCCGGCACGCCAAATGTGTCAATCGTCACGTGGCGGCCATGCAGGATGTGCGCGAACTCAACAAAGTCGCTCGTCTTCCCGCCGGTGCAGGAACCGACATAAGCGCGGTCCAATTTAACATGGCCCATTTCTTTTGCCTTTTTGCGTTGGCCGGGATCAGGATGACACGCCACCGTCGGTTCTAACTGATTCAAATCCACAACGATCTCGTAAACGAATTTCTCGTTCCGGTCGCGTGCCACCGGTTCGTAACTGGACTTTGTCCCGTTCAATTTCGTGCGCGCATCTACGTATTCCTGTGTGCGCGAATCAAACTCAAAAATCCCGTTCTTGCCGCCCGCCTCGATCGCCATGTTTGCAATGGTCATGCGGTCATCTATCGACAGACTCTTCACGCCTTCACCGTCGAATTGCATCGCCCGGTATGTCGCACCGTCGAAACCAATCTCGCCGATGCAATGGAGGATCACGTCCTTCGCCATCACGCCGGGCTGCAATTTTCCTTCCAGCCGGAAGTGCATCGATTCGGGAACCTTGATGAGCAGCTTGCCCGTCCCCATCACGAAGCCGGCGTCCGTGTTGCCGATACCGGTCGCAAATTGATTGAACGCGCCCGCCATGCAGGTATGCGAATCCGTGCCAAACAGGACTTCGCCCGGGCGGGTGTGGCCCTTTTGCGGTAACGCCGTGTGGCATACGCCCGCGTAGCGTGAACCGTATTGCCGGTTCAACATCCCCTTCGACGAGTCGAAATGCCAGTGCCCGTTCGGGTCGTCGATCACGTCGTAAAAATACGGCAAACTTTGCTCCTTCACGAAATCACGCAGAATGTCCACGTTGCGGTTGGATTTTGAATCCGCCGTGAAAATATAATGGTCGGGAATGATGACGATTTTGTTCTTGTCCCAGACCTTCGCCGTTTTGCCGAACTCGCGTTTGAACACGCCGATGGTGCCCGGTCCGCAAACATCGTGTGTCATCAATACGTCGGCGTTCACCCAGATATTGTCGCCCGCCTCCACGCTCGCCTTGCCGGAGGCACGTGCAAGCAATTTTTCAGTCAAAGTCATATGTGTGAAACGATAGCCGAACTAAGACCCGAATTCAACTGCGCAAACCATCAGCGCTATCGGCAACCCGCAAAATTTAAATCAGCGCAGCTCTGAAATAATGGCGTCGCGGGCAG
>JBEKMT010000233.1:0-6809 GCA_050008355.1 Verrucomicrobiota bacterium | reverse complement strand
ACCACGGCCCGCAAAGGCGGAAAGATTTTGTTTGTCGGTACCAAGAAACAGGCGCAGCAATGCGTCAAAGACACCGCCAAGGAAACCGGCCAGCTTTTCGTGACGGAACGCTGGCTCGGCGGAACGTTGACGAATTACGGCACGGTCAAGTCTTCCATCAAACGCCTCAAGGAAATTGAGAAGTGGGAAACCGATGGTACGCTCGGTGGTTACGGCAAGCAGGAGCAGGCGATGATTCGCCGCGAAGGCGGTCGCTTGCACAAGTATTTCGACGGTTTGCGCGACATGGATAAAATTCCCGCCGCTCTGTTCATCGTGGATGTGAAGCGCGAACACAATGCGGTGGCCGAAGCTAAAAAGTTGAAAATTCCCATCGTCGCCCTCGTGGACACCAACAGCGACCCCGATGACGCGCAATATCCGATCGCCGCCAATGACGACGCGATTCGCTCTGTGCGTTTGATCATGACTGCCGTCGCCCAATCGATCACCCAGGCACGGGCGGAATATGAATCGAAGCGTGCGCGCCAGCCTGACAGCGCGGATAAATCGGTCGTCGAAAAATTTGAATCGGCTGAGGCCGTCGAAGCCGCCGCCGGCGATGATCCGACAACTCCGGAGAGTTCTCCTGTCGTTGCCTGATTTAGACATAAATTTTGGGGCGGCAGGGTTCAAACCTGCCGCCTGGCTCTAACTTTTAATCTGTACCCAATATATGGCTGAAATTACTGCTGCAAACGTGGCCAAGCTCCGGGAATTAACCGGTGTTGGCATGATGGAATGCAAAAAGGCCCTGGTTGAAGCCCAGGGCAACATCGAAATGGCGATTGATAACCTGCGCAAATCCGGCGCAGCCAGCGCGGCTAAAAAGGCCACCCGCGAAGCGCGTGAAGGTGTCATTGCTCGATTCATCGCGTCTGACGGAAAATCCGGCGTGCTCGTCGAAGTGAACTGCGAAACCGATTTCGTGGCGCGCAACGAGGGTTTTCGCACTTTCTGCGACGAAATTGCCCGGAAAATTGCGAACGACCCGAACGTGAACCTCGAAGCAGACCGCGAGGCGGCCGTCGGCAAGATGGGCGAGAACATCAAAATCGCCCGTAACGCGCGTTTGGAGGTTTCCGGTAACGGGCTGGTGTCGGCCTACATCCATACCGGCGGCAAGGTCGGCGTGTTGGTTGAAGTCGGCGCCGGCAAAGCCGAAACGACCGGCAAGGACGAATTCAAGCAGCTCGTCAAAGACATCACGCTCCAAATCGCCGCGGGTTTCCCGCATGCGGTTTCGCGTGAAAATGTTCCGGCGGAAGTCATCGCGAAGGAACGTGAGATCGCCGCGCAATCGGATCGCCTGAAAGGCAAGCCGGCGGCGGCTTTGGAGAAAATCCTCACCGGTGTGCTCGATAAGTTCTATCAGACTTACTGCCTGGTGGACCAGGGCTTCGTGAAACGCAATTCCGAAGTCAGCGTCAAGGAACATGTTGCCCAGATCGGCAAGCAACTCGGCGACGAGATCGTGATTCGCCGATTCGTTCGTTTTCAGGTTGGTGAAGTTCCTGCCTGAGTTGGTTGGTCCTCAAATTTCCAGGGCGTCCGGCATCTGCCGGGCGCTTTTTTACCGTCAGCATTCGATTACAATCGATAATGTTAAACTGATCTTTCGGTCATGATTCTTTCCATTTGAAAAGTGAACCATTGCGGGCGAGAATGGCCGCATGAATCGTAAAATCTCTTTTTGGCTAATCGCGGTTTTTATCGCCAGTGCCGCGATGAGCAACCATTTGCAAGCACAGGGAACTACTTTTTTTTATCAGGGCCAGTTGAGTGACGGCGGGAGCGCGGCCAACGGCAATTACGATCTACAATTCACTCTTTACGATGCGCCGACGAATGCCAATCTCATCGGCGGTCCGCTGACCAATGAAGCGGTGACTGTCACCGGTGGTTTGTTCACCACCAATATTGATTTTGGCACAGTATTCACCGGCACAAATTACTGGCTGGCCATTGGTGTCCGCACCAATGGCAGCACGAATGGGTTCACCATTCTGAGGCCCTTTCAGCCTTTATTGCCGGTGCCATACGCGATCTTCGCGAATTCGGCAAGCAACCTGATCGGTACTTTGTCCGCCGCGCAGCTCTCCGGCACACTATCGTCCACCCAACTTTCCGGTAATTATTCCAGCCCGGTGAGTTTCACGGCCCAGAGCAACTACTTTTCCGGCACATTTACCGGCAACGGTAGCTCGTTGACCAGTTTGAACGGTTCCCAAATCACCGCTGGCACCGTGGCCGATAACCGTCTCTCCTCAAATGTGGCCCTCCTCAATGGCAACCAGACTTTTACCGGCTCAAATTATTTCACCAGCGCCAACACTTTTACTAATCGCGCCAACAGTTTCATCGGCAGCTTTTTTGGCAACGGACTGGTCGGCTGGATTCCGGTTAGCGTTACCTCAACACAGGCGATGCCGGATGCCGGCTACCTCTTGTTGAATTCCAATCTAAGCACCGTGATCTTGCCTCCAACCAGTTCTCTGTATGTCGGTGACATTGTCCGTGTTTCCGGGGGCGGCGACGGCGGCTGGCAGGTGGCCCAGAACGCCAGCCAGTCCATCATCGGCAATTTCTCCGGCTACGGCATGACTACCTGGTTGAATTCAGACGCCATCACCACGCCATGGATTAACATGGCCTCCTCGTCCGACGGTTCTCTGATGGCCGCCGTGGCCAACACTTCGGCACAGGTCTATCTTTCTACCGATTATGGCCGCAATTGGTCATCCTCGGGCTCAGGAAGCTATGTTTGGCGTTCGATTGCCTGCTCAGCCGACGGTTCCCACTTGATCGCGGGACAGTATTCCGGCGGTTCACTGTTTTACTCCACGAACTACGGTGGTTCCTGGTCCAGCGGTGCTGGGATCGGGACGGGAAACTGGTTTTCAATTGCCATGTCAACAAGCGGCAATGACGCGGTTGCGGTTTCTTATGATGGTGGGATCGCTACCTCTACCAATAATGGGGCCACTTGGCAGCTGCAAAGCAATGCGCAAAATCCCGCAAACTGGGATTGCGTCGCCTCCTCGGCAAATGGCACCAACCTGGTGGCCATCACGACTTCCGGACAGGTTTACTTGTCATCGAATGCCGGTTACAACTGGACGCTGTCGGCTGCCGCGGTTGGCAACGGCGGTCTTGATTTGACTGGCGTCGCAATTTCTGCGGATGGAACCAAGCTCGCTGTCGTCGCATACAACTCCGGCATTTATACTTCCGCAAATTTCGGCAAGACCTGGCAACTGCAGTCCGGCGCTCCTACCTCTGCCGGTTGGGAAAGTGTGTTCATGTCTCCTGATGGCTCGAAACTCGCCGCAGTTGCTTATGGCGGCGGCATTTATACCTCCATTAATTTCGGGGTCAATTGGTCTAAACAATCCGCTCCCACATCGAATTGGGCCGCCATCTGTTCTTCCGCCGACGGCACCCATCTCTCAGCCGCAATCAATAATGGCGGAATTTATTACTCCTCGGTCGCTGCCATGACATCAACCACGGTTGGCACTAACGGTTATCTGTCTGGACCCCAGGGCTCCGCGGTTGAACTCCAATATCTTGGCAACGGAAAATTCATGCCCGTCAGCTCCTCAGGAACCTACTGGGCAAATTGAGTTTCGTCTCGCGAGATTTTCCTGCCAAAAATCTTTTTCGCAGAAATTTCAACTAAAAATTTGACGTCGTTGCAATAAAAGAGAGACTAATGACCGTTCCGCTCGTGAAAAATTGTTTTTCCCTTTTTAATGCGCAACGCCGATGGCTTCTCACTATTGCGTTGTTTTCCATTTCCATTATATCTTCTTTATCGAGACCTTATGGAATCAATGCGGTGCCGCGGACCGGCCCGTTTTTGAATGGCGTGTTGCCCGAAGTAGCCCCGGCAATCTCAGGAAATTGGACGGCTGTCGTCGCCTTTACCAACCTGTTGTTTACCAATTCAGTCGGTCTGACCCACGTTCCCAACTCCGATCTGCTATGCGTTTGGGAACGCGAAGGGCGTGTTTGGATGTTCGAAAATTCTCCGGGCGTGACGGAAAAAAAGCTGGTTTTGGATATTCATAATCAATGTCAGGGCTGGGATGACTCTGGTTTGCTCGGGGTGGCCTTCCACCCGGGATTTGCCACAAATCACCTCATGTTCGTCTATTATACTTGGGTGAAACCCGGCACCGTCGTCGGCGACCCGTACACCCGCCCGAATCCGGTGTTGCCAAATACTTACCACGACCGCCTGGAACGCTATACGCTGGACGACAGCAACGTCGCCATGCCTGACTCGGTGAAGGTCTTTGTGGATCTGACGAACCAGACTGTTTGGCACCACGGCGGCGGCATGTTTTTCCACCCTGACAATGGTCTGCTCTATTGGACAGATGGTGATAACTCGGTCGGCGACAACGACCAGATTATCAACAAGAGCCTCTATTCTGGTGTGTTCCGGATTGATGTGGATTGTCGCGGGGGCAATTTTAGCCATGCCCCGCCGCGCCAGCCGTTGAACGGGTATACCGCTAATTATTTCGTCCCCAACGATAATCCGTTCGTGGGCCAGTCGAATGTGCTGGAAGAATTTTTCTGCCTCGGTTTGCGCAGTCCGCACCGCATGACGATTGATCCGCTTTCGGGGCGGATATTCATCGGCGATGTCGGCGAAAGTTCGCGGGAGGAAGTTGACACCATCGAGCCGGGCGAATCCGGTCTGAACTTTCAGTGGAACTATTGCGAAGGCAACCTCGGCCAGATGAAATCGCCCTACATCGGCATTAGCCGGGGACCGGTTTTGGATTATCCGCACACGGACGGCCGCGCGGTCATTGGCGGCTATGTTTATCGGGGGAAGAAGTTTACCAGCGACCTGGGCGGAAAATATGTCTTCGGAGACAATGTTTTCCGCACTATCTGGGCATTGGATCAGACGGCCACCCCGGCTAAGAAAAATCTGTTGTGCGTGATGCCCAAAGGCACCGGGCCAAATTCCGGTACGGATTACACCGGCCTTTCATCCTTTGGTACCGACGCGGATGGCGAAATCTATTTCTGCCAGATGAGTAGCATCGGCGGGTACATTTATACTCTGCAACGCGGTGGCCCGCCGCCGCCCAAAAAGGTCCTGCCAGAACTTTTGTCGCAGACCGGTGTCCTCGCGGACACCGCCGCACTCCAGCCGGCGGACTTTTTGGTTCCCTACGCCGTGAATGCTCCCCTCTGGTCGGATGGAGCGGTGAAACAACGCTGGATGGCTCTGCCTGAGAGCGGGAAAATCACTTTCGCCCAAAATGGGGAGTGGAAATTTCCGGACGGCACGGTCTTCGTCAAGAACTTCTCCCTGCCCGTGGATGATACCAATCCAAAAATCTTGCACCGGCTCGAAACGCGGCTGCTCATTCGTGATTCCAGCGGCGGGGTTTACGGCGCGAGTTATAAATGGCGCCCGGATAATTCGGACGCCGATCTCGTTGTCGCGGGCACGAACGAAATCATAAACATCAAGACGGCCACCGGCATACGAACGCAAAAGTGGTTTTACCCCGGACGCCAGGACTGTTTGACCTGTCATACCGTGGCATCAGGCGGAATCCTCGGCGTCAAAACCCGCCAGCTTAACGGCAACTACCAATATCCGGGAGGTGTCACCGACAACCAGCTTCGCGTTTGGAACCACCTCGCCCTTTTCGACAAGCCAATCGCCGAGAAGTGGATTTTCCTCATGCCGCGCCTGGTGGCCATCACGGATACTCATGCCTCTTTGAATTTGCGCGTGCGTTCCTATCTCGATGCCAACTGCTCGCAGTGCCACCGGCCCGGCAGCGCGGAAGCATTTTTTGACGCGCGTTTTGATACTCCCTTGAATCGGCAGAATATCATCAATGGTCCGGTCGGTAACCAGATGGGTATCACCGGTGCAAAACTGGTCGTCCCCGCCGACCCCAGTAAATCTGTGCTGTTTCACCGCATCAGCATTGTGGGCGAGAACCAGATGCCGCCGCTGGCCAAGAACGTGGTCGATACCAATGCCGTTGCCGTCTTTGCCAAATGGATTTCATCGCTGCCTGTCCGTGCACCGGTACTACCGCGCGGCTGGCAGGATGCCGACATCGGCGATGTCGGCCAGCCGGGCGAATCCAGTTTTCTGAATGGCCGTTTCAACCTGCTTGCGTCCGGCGGCGATATTTGGGGCTATGCCGACGCGTTCCATTTTGTTTACCGTCCCCTAAACGGCGACGGCCAGATCATCGCGCACGTTGCTTCGATGCAATACACCGATCCCTGGGCGAAAGCCGGCGTAATGATCCGCGAGAATATTTCCGCGGACGCAAAAGATATCCTGATGGCTTTGAGCGGGCAGGGCGGCTCGACGCTGCAATGGCGGCCCGTGACAGGTGACCGCACCTCCGGAAGTGTGGATGGCCCGCCGGCCAGGCTGCCCTATTGGGTCAAGCTCACCCGCGTTGGGAACATTTTCACCGGCTACGTTTCCGCGGACGGAATTAACTGGCAAACGGTAGGCACCGCCACGGTCCCCATGAACAAAAACCTGCTCATCGGCCTTGCTGTCACTTCCCACAACAATTCCGTGTTGAATTCGACATTGTTCGAACATGTCAGCTTCTCGGTTCGAGGTCTTAATTTCACGTTGCTTGGATTATAAAATCATCTTCGGATTTCAGGCGCCCAACCGGTCCTTCAAAAAGTCTTTCGAGTTAACCCGGCCGCAAAGAATCCACATAACATGGAATCGTCCGTGAGTTTTTTAGTAA
>JBEKMT010000232.1:0-9753 GCA_050008355.1 Verrucomicrobiota bacterium | reverse complement strand
ACATTGATCACAACGTCTATATTGCCCCGCGTGGCTTTGGAATAGGGGCACACTTGATGCGCACCGTCCACCAGTGCCCGGGCAACGTTGCGGTCGACGCCAGGCAGGCTTACGTTTAAGCGGGCCTGGAGAGAATATCCATCGCTGCCGTTGCACAAATCCACTTCAGCATCAACAGCCAGTTCGTTTGGTAGCCGCACTTTTTTCTGAGCGGCTATGATCTTGATGGCGCTAGTGAAACAACCAGACCAACCGACGGCGAGCAATTGCTCCGGATTCGTTCCGTCCCCCGGCCCACCGGGGATCGAGAATTTGACATCCAGCCGGCCATCCGAGGTGTGGGAGGCGCCGCCATCCCGACCGCCGGTGGTGTGCGCTTTAGCGGTATAGACAACTTTCTTGGTGACTGGACTCGTTATGATTTCTTCGGTTGTTGCAGTCGTAGCCATAATTCTAATGTTTGGTTTGATGGTTTAGCGTCCAGGACAATCAGAAATCCGCGTCAAGTACGATACGGTAACGGGCTTTGCCTGATTCCAGCCGCGCGAACGCCTCGTTAATTTTGCTCATCGGGTAGTGCTCAGTCTGTGGCACTACATTGTGCCGTGAGGCGAAGTCGAGCATCGTCTCCATGGTCACGGGCGAGCCAGCCGGGGAACCTGAAATACTGCGTTGTTGCATGATGAGCGAAAACGCTGACACGGGGATCGGCTCCAAAACAGCGCCGACGATATGCAGGCGGCCATTGGGTGCGAGCGTGCCGATCATCGCATCCCAATCCAGCTTCACGTTGACGGTACTAATCAGGAGGTCGAAGCTGCCGGCGAGTTTCTTGACGGCAGCCGAATCTCCAGTCGAGAGGGCATGATTCGCCCCGAAGCCCTTCGCTTCATCAAACTTCCTCTCGCTCGACGTGAATGCGGTGACATCGCATCCGTACGCAGCGGCGAACTTCAAGGCCATATGACCCAACCCGCCGATGCCGATGATACCTACGCGATCAGTTGGTTTGGCGTACCTGGCCAACGGCGCGAACACGGTTACACCCCCACACAACAGCGGCCCGGCTTCGGCGAAGTTCAGTTTTTCAGGCAGCGGAAGAGCCCAAGCCCAGTGCGAACGGATGTGGCTGGCAAACCCTCCGCGATGACCTACGATAGTCATCTCTACTTGCGGGCAGAGGTTGTGGGATCCCGACATGCACTGGTGGCAGTGCATGCAGCTGCCAGAATTCCATCCGACCCCGACACGCTGTCCGACCTTGAGTCCCTTGGTGTTCGGGCCCAAAGCAGTGACGCGCCCAACGACCTCGTGCCCAAGGATCGCCGGATATTGTGAAATCCCCCATTCATTATTCAAAATGGAGACATCGGAGTGGCACAATCCGCAGTGCTCGACAGCCACCTCAACTTCCTCCGCCCCCAGAGGTCCAGGATCAAAAGTTTCGAGCACCATCGGCTCTCTCGCTGCCTTCGCCACCCAAGCCTGATAATTATTTTTTCGTTGAGCACGCTCAGCTCGCGTGCCTGGTTTCTCCTCAGCAATTGCAATCGTACTCATATTATTTGTCGGTTTGTTGGTTGATTTAACTGACCATTGATCCATATCCAAGCCTGCGGCCCGCAGTGCATTTGCGAATCGCGCCGGCTCGAAATTTATTGATTTGCAACGCTGCCCTGCACTCCACGGAGAGGTCGGAAAGCCGCACGCAGTTCAGCAGAGAAAAGCTCCGGCTGCTCCCACGCGGCGAAGTGACCGCCCTTGTCCAGTTTGTGATAATAAATGAGCTTGGGATACGCCCGCTCTGTCCAAGTCCGCGGGGCTGCGTAGATCTCGTCCGGAAAAACGCTCACGGCAACGGGAATAGAAACATTTTTGGGTGCGAAAAAGGCCAGGTTATTCTCCCAATAAAGACGGGCGGAAGATATTGCCGTGCCGGTCAACCAATACAGCGTAATGTTGTCGAGGACGTCGTCACGGCTGAGGCCTTCAGTTTCTCCGTCGAATACGCGCGCGATGAGCTCATAACTGCGTGCATCGTGGTCAAGCATCCAGGCCGCCAGCCCGATGGGTGAATCCTCGATTCCATAGAGCGTCTGCGGCCGGTTCTTCATCTCGATCGCATAGCCCAGCCCATGCTTATAGAAAAAGTCCAGCTGCTCGTAAGCGTGCCGTTCCTCGGCTGAAAGGCCATCCGGCGGCGGCTCCCCAAATTGGAGCGCGTTGGCAATGTCGGCCGGGACGGTAGCGGGCATGTTGACGTGAATGCCCCGCAATTCCGTAGGCGCCTGTAAAGCCATTTGCTCCGAGACGGCATCCCCCCAATCGCCGCCCTGCGCCACATAGTTCGTGTATCCCAGTCGTTTCATCAGCACGATCCACGCCCGGGCGATACGGACGGGATCCCATCCGGTGGTGGTAGGCTTGCCGGAAAAACCGTAGCCTGGCATTGAAGGAATCACCACATCGAAAGCGTCGGATGCGTTCGCGCCATCCCCCGTGGGATCGGTAAGCGGCTCAATAACCTTCAGCTGCTCTATGATCGAGCCCGGCCACCCATGTGTGATAATGAGAGGCAACGCGTTCGGACTCTGAGAACGCACCCAGATGAACTGGATATCAATTCCATCAATTGAGGTCACGAACATCGGCAGGGCATCCAATTTCGCCTCGCATTTGCGCCAGTCGTAATCGGTCGCCCAATAGTGCGCGAGTTCCTTGATCGTAGCGAGCTGCACGCCCTGGGATGCATCGGTGACGGTTTCCTGATCCGGCCACCGTGTTGCCGCGATGCGTTGGCGGAGATCGATTAGGGCAGATTCCGGCGCGTGGTATTGAAACGGACGAATGGCGTCGGGGTCACTCGCGCCGGCTGCTAACCCCTCGTCAGCAAGTACAGGAATGACACAGGTTGCCGTGTAAACTCTTTCATATTTGTCTTTTTAAGCTTTAAGTCTGGCGCGTGGTAGACGACGGCTGCTGTGCGCAAAATCCTGTGATTGTTGAGCTCTGCAGCCCTCGTGCCAAATGATTTCCAAGTCCTCCGTTGCCGGCGTAAAGCACTTGCGTAAAATGCCTTAAAATGTGCCATCCCCTTGCCTAGCCTGTAATCGAGAGCCAACCCTGGTGCGTCGTCCGGCGGACTCGCAGGTGTCGCGACGTCACCTGATTGGTCCTACTTTCAACAACCAGGGCGACCGAGTGAAGATTTTCGGTTTTCCCGTTCCGCCCCTAACCCAGGTTCGACGGATCGCCCACAGGCTAAATGTGGAAAAAATATTTCCCTTTCCTCTTTTGGGAATGCTTTCAAAATCCGAAGGCGTGCGATTTTGTCACGAACTGCCTGGCACAGGCGTCCTGACCTGCGGGTTTGGGCGGCGTCCCGCCGCCAGAACAGAGCGTGGCGATAAGCGCCGGGACAGATCGCTGCCCCGGAAGGCTGCGGGAACTCGCAGCCGGGGCGACTGCGCAACCGTGGCCGTCGGGCCACAGACTTCATCAGCGTCAAATGCGGGCTTTTTCCACTTAAATGACGCGGATTTTCGCTGATTTATGGCCTGCTTTTTCTGGCGCTGCTGATGGAGAACGACCAACCGCTCATTGAGCGTGTTAATGATGAAAGAGGCTTTCGTGGGTGGTCGCCAAGGGGGATAAGTTGTCCCCAGCTCCGCCGGAGCAGCGATAGCTTGTCGCCCGGTGGGAATAAACTATGAAAAATCGTTGCCATTAAGGACGCCCAAAAAATAATTCCGCTTTTATTTTAGCCGTTTGCGGATCAAATTTCGCTTTGCTTGCTGAAGGGGAATCAGGTTTATTAAGTTGGAGGATCAGAAGACAGGGATTTGATGAATATCAATGACTTGCAAGCAACTTGTTTTGGTCTGATTTGGAGAAGCATGCCGGGAATGCCGCGCATGATCTCATGAGCGATTCCCCCAATCGTGACGTGGCGGTCTTTACTGAAGCCCTCCAATTGCCCGCTAGCGCACGTGCCGCCTATCTGGATCTGGCTTGCGGCAAAGACCTTGAACTGCGCCGCAAGGTCGAGGCCCTCTTGGAGGGGCATAATCAGGCCGGAGATTTTTTGGAACAATCCCCCAGGACAACTACCGTTGGTTCCAGATTGACGGCTCCAGCCACGGAAAAGTCCGGCGACCGAATTGGCCGCTACAAGCTGTTGCAACAAATTGGCGAGGGCGGCTGCGGCGTGGTTTTCATGGCCGAGCAGGAAGAGCCGCTGCGGCGGCGCGTGGCCTTGAAAATCATCAAGCCGGGCATGGACACCAAAAGTGTCATTGCCCGGTTTGAGGCCGAGCGACAGGCCCTCGCGTTGATGGATCATCCGAGCATTGCCAAAATATTGGATGCCGGGGCGACCGCCACCGGCCGGCCGTATTTCGTGATGGAACTGGTTAGGGGCATCAAAATAACAGAATATTGCGACAAACATTTTCTGACGACCGAGGAACGATTGCATTTATTTGTCCGGGTTTGTCTGGCGGTTCAACACGCTCATCAAAAGGGAATCATTCATCGGGATATCAAACCTTCCAATATTCTGGTGACCACCACCACGGAAGGGCTGGCCTTACCTGTCGTGATTGATTTTGGGATCGCCAAGGCAACCACGGACCAACGGCTCACCAACAAGACCCTGTTCACGGCGTTTGAAATGCTGATTGGCACGCCGGCTTACATGAGCCCGGAACAGGCGGAACTGACCAGCGCGGATGTAGACACGCGCACGGATATCTACAGCCTGGGGGTGTTGCTTTACGAATTGTTGACCGGTTTGACCCCCTTCGACACGGGCGAATTATTGAAGTCCGGTCTGGACGAAATCCGGCGGGTAATCCGCGAACAGGAACCCCTCCGGCCTTCCACACGCTTAAGCAAAATGACCGGGGCAGATTTGACGATTTTGGCTGAGCGTCACAAATCGGAGCCCCCCCTGCTGATTCGTGCCGTCAGCGGGGACCTAGACTGGATTGCAATGAAGGCCCTGGAGAAAGATCGCACGCGGCGGTATCCAACGGCCTATGGCATGTCACTGGACGTCGAGCGTTATTTGGCGAATGAACCCATCTCGGCGCGCCCACCCAGCAGGCTCTACAAACTTCGAAAGACGGTCTTGCGCAACCAGCTTTTGTTCACCGGTATCGGTATCATCGCGTTGCTCCTGATAGCTGGTTTGATCATCGTTTCGGCTTCACTGGCCAAGGAACAGCGCTTGCGCCGGGCGGCGGAAACGGCCCAAGCGAAGGCCGAAGCAGCATCGTTGGAGAGCCAGCAAGTGACGCAGTTTCTGGAGGAGATGCTGAATGGCGTGGGACCTTCCGTGGCTCTCGGCCAGGATACCACGATGCTACGGGGAATACTGAACCGGACGGCCGAACGCGTCGGCCAAGAGATGACCAATCAGCCTGTTGTCGAGGCGGAGCTGCGTAGCCTCATTGGTCGAGTCGATTTTGAACTCGGGAGTTATGACCAGTCGGAAAAAATGGAGCGCGCCGCCCTGGCTATCAACCGGGAGCTATCTGGTCCGGAAAGCAAGGAGACGGCGGCGACGCTCGGTTTCTTGGGCCAGGCGCTGGAGGCCGAGGACAAGTTGGCCGAGGCGGAAGAGGCAGACGTGGCAGCCCTGGCCATCCGGAGGCAGATCTCTGGGAAAGACAACGTGGACACAGCCAATTCGCTTAATGATCTAAGCACGGTTTACCGGCAGGAGGGAAGACTCACGGAGGCGGACGCGATGGCGCGGGAGGGATTGGCCATCCGGCAGAAATTATTTCCGCACGAAAGTTTGGAGGTGGTGGATTCTCTTCGCAACCTCAGCATCATTCTGGGCGATGAAAGCAAGTCGGCTGAATCCGAGGCGATGGCGCGGGAAGTTCTGGCAATTCGGCGCAAATTACTAGGACCCGACGACCCGGCGGTGGCGTCTTCGCTCGATGATGTTGCCTGGGCGGCCAAGGCGGAAGGCAAACTGGTTGAGGCGGAAATGCTGCAAAAAGAAGCCCTTGCGTTGCGGCAGAAGCTCCTGCCCGAAGAGCATCCCGATGTGGCTTATTCTCTTTACCTGGTCGGCGATTCCATGCGGGAACAAGGAAAGCTGGATGAAGCCTATTCGATTTTCAGCGCGGCGCTTTCGATTCAACGCAAAGTACTGGGAGATGATAATCCGGCTTCGCTGGACACCTTGCGCAGCATGGGTCTTACGCTACGAAGTGAAGGCAAATTGTCCGAAGCGGAATCCGTACTCCGGGAGGTGCTGGCCGCACGCCGCAAACGGGGAGGAAATCAGGATCCACAGACGTTCAGCGCGCTGCACGATCTGGGTCTGACGTTGGGAAGCGAAGGCAAATGGGCGGAAGCGGAAAGTTTGCATCGGGAAGCGGTGGCCGGGTGGCGCAAACAGGCCGGAAATAATGATCCACGCACGTTTGATGCCTTGCATACGTTGGGTTACACCCTGGAGGGTGAAGGCAAATTGTCGGAAGCCGAAACGGTGCTGCAGGAATCCCTGGCGGGGTGGCGCAAACAGGCGGGGAATGAAGACCCACAAACGTTGTATGTACTGCGCGACTTGGGGTCGACGTTGGAACAAGAAGGCCGCTGGTCGGACGCCGAGGCTGCCCATCGAGAAGAGTTGGCCGCGTGGCGCAAAGCGGCGGGAAACGAGGATTTGCAAACCTTGTATACCCTGCATCGGTTGAGCTTGACGCTCGAAGGTGAACGCAAATGGGATGAAGCGGAGCAATTGCATCGTGAAGCGGTGGACCTCTGGCGCAAACGAGCGGGAAGCGAGGATCTGGGAACATTGCAGGCGTTGGGTGATCTGGGCCAAACGTTTGATGACGAAGGGAAATGGTCGGAAGCAGAACCAGAGCATCGTGAAGCGCTGGCCGGGTTTCGCAAGGTGGTGGGTGAGACGGACCCGCTAACGCTGCACGAGCTCCATCGGCTGGGTGTGGCGCTGGAAGGGCAAAGCAAGTGGGAGGAGGCGGAAAATGTCTGGCGCGAAGAGTTGGCCGGCTGGCGCCAACGCGCCGGAAACGACGATCCCAACACACTGTATGCCATGCGCGATTTGGGCATAACGCTGGAAGGTGCAGGCAAATTTGAGGAGGCGGAAACGTGTCAACGCGAAGAGTTGGCCGGCTGGCGCCAACGGGCGGGCAATGAGGACTCGCAAACTTTGTATGCCCTGTACCGGCTAGCTTTGACGCTCAAAGCCGAAGGTAAATGGGACGAAGCGGAAAGCTTGCATCACGAAATATTGGCCGGGTGGCATAAACAAGGGGAACCCGAACCTCCGCAGCCGTTATCCGATTTGGAAAGTGTGGCCCGCGGCTTCATTAATCAGAAAAAGATTTTTGCCGCGAAACAATTTCTCGACAAAACAATGGCTCCATCCATCGTCCGTCAGCCCGAAAGCGCAAGCTTATTGACTCTCCGGGCTGGGCTGGAAGCATGCCTGGGCCAATGGCCGGAGGCCGCCGCCGATGAGGCCATGGCATTCAAATATCAGCCCACAGAACACACACGTTTTCCCGTGCTGGCCGCGCTCCTGATCCGGGCCCAGAACCGCCCCGCTTATGAACAATTCCGGCAACAACTCCTCACCACCTTCACCAACATCGCCAGCTTTTATGTTGCCGATCAGGTGGCCAAGGCCTGTCTTTTTCTCCCGCCCGCGGACGCAGATCTGCCAGCGATCAGCCGTCTGGCTGATATACCCGTGACGCTGGGAACGGGAGACACCGGCGCCATGCCTTATTTCCAAGACAATAAGGCGCTCTGTGAATACCGGCAGGGGAATTTTGCCAAAGCGGTTGAATGGGTGCAAAAGCCCCTCAAAATCCCAGACAATTCCGTACACGGACATTCCTACGCCATATTGGCCATGGCCGATTGGCAACTTGGGAAAACCAATGAAGCGCGAGCGATGTTGGCCGAAGGCAACAAATTGGATCCGAAAATCATGCCCGTAAATGTCGCAGACGATCCGTCCGACCTCTGGCGGAACTGGCTCTACGCGCGGATTCAATTGGATGAGGCCACCGCACTCATCCAGCCTGGATCAACCGTTGACCATGACTCAACCCGGCCGCAGCCATAAAGTCAAAAGTCAGGAGCGCTTAAAAAATTTGCGTCCATCGGCGACATCAGCGGGCATGTTTCCAACAGATGTCGCAGATTTTTGGAGATTTATGGTTTGCTTGGTTTAGCCGTGGGCGGTTCAAATTTCACCTTGTTGGCGGAGGGGGGCGGGCTCATTTGCATAAGGACTCCAAAAAGCGGAGACCCGATCACATGAAGGCGTTGCAAACCAAAGGTTCTCGCTCAATTGGTATAATCGAGGCAGAGCGGTTTCACGGAATTTCATGAATGATATACCTAGGAGTGATATCACGCCTTTTATGGAAGCCCTGCGCTTATGCCAGCGATTCGTTGGGATGTACGCCAATGCTTCAGATGCATTTCTGGATGAGCGAGTGGTACAGAATCGTTTACTCCTGCCGCATTCCGGGGTGGATTTGGGATTGCTGGACAAACTCGCGGATAAAGCAGTTACCCCCGGAAGCAGAAACCCTTCCTTGCCGTACTTCCAGGCTCGGAAAGCGAGGTCGGATTATCGGCTCAGAAATTCTCCCCGCCCGATTGAAAGGGTCGGGAAGGCGACACAAAGTTCCCTGCACGATGCGCAAGCGAAAGCCGATGCTGTTCTGGCCATGGCAAATTGGCAGCTCGGGCAGAAGGATGCAGCCCGGGAAATGTTGACGAAAGGAGAACCATTGGCGCCGGGCCTTCTACTGCTGCCTGGCAAGGTGGATTTAGGTGAGGCCGGGGTGGCCTCGGCCTTTGCGCAGGTCCCGTTGAACGAGGCCAAAGGGCTCTTACAATCCGGGCCAACCACTGATGCCAACAACCAAAATTGGCGAAGAGGTCAAAAGTTTTTGTCAGCCCGATTCTGATTCACTATTGGGCTGTTCAGTCTTTGAGTTCAAACAGGGCATTGCCTCTCTTCGCATCGGCACGCAGATCACCTGACCAACGAATCAAACAATTTGCGGGCGGTTCAAAAAGCCTGAGCGGCTGATCTTAATTTGCACTTCATAAGACAACAAATGGCTGGTCATCATATCCACTAAATGATACGGTCCGTACTTAGGAATCTTCAGACTAGCGCATGAGTGATGCCACGTTATTGTTGATGGCGGTGGAACAAGGTGATCCCACGGCTGCTGGAAAGCTCCTGGATCTCCTTTACGATGAATTGCGTCGGCTCGCGGCCAGCAGAATGGCCAAGGAATCGCCAGATCAAACACTGCAGCCCACGGCGTTGGTCCATGAGGCGTGGTTGCGGTTGGTGGGCTCCCAAAACCCGCAATTCGAAAACCGGGCCCACTTCTTCGCGGCCGCCGCCGAAGCGATGCGACGCATTTTGATTGACCGTGCGCGCCGCAAACTCGCCGTGCGGCACGGCGGAGACTTCACACGCGTTGAGTTCGACGAACAGCAATTGGTGGCTCCCGGCGCCGACGAACAATTATTGGCCGTGCACGAGGTGCTGGACGATCTGGCGAAGGAATACCCGGTCCAAGCCGAGGTGGTCAAACTACGTTATTTCGTGGGCATGACAAATGAGGAAACGGCCCAGGCACTCGATATTTCCGTCGCCACGGTGAAGAATTACTGGACGTTCGCCCGCATCTGGATTTTCAACGAGATAAAGAACTTGTAGCCGGC
>JBEKMT010000231.1:0-6853 GCA_050008355.1 Verrucomicrobiota bacterium | reverse complement strand
CACCGTGGATACTGTGGTCTGCGCCATGCTGGCAGACGGACACTCCCAAATCGGGCCTTTGCCGCCTGGAAAAGGCATGTATTGGTCAGATTTAGTTGTACCCGCCCGCGTAGACGTCATGTTGTTATAATAAGTCTGAAGGTTCTGTTCGCCCACCAGGGTTGGCAATAAATTGAACCAGGCTTCCGGATCTGCGGGAGTTCCGTCGTTGCTGGTCGAGGATGGTCCCGGATAGTCACTGTTGCCAGCCATGCCGTCGCGAGGCATGTATTCATTGTAATCGGGACAATACATTTGAATGGTCAGTCCCCATTGCCTCAAATTCGAAACGCAATTGGCCCGTTTGGCCTTTTCCTTTGCCTTGGCCAGGGCCGGAAGTAATAGGGCGGCCAGAATGGCGATAATGGCAATGACTACCAATAATTCAATCAGTGTAAAAGCCGCCGCCCGGTGGCGAACAGCTTTCACTCTTTGCACGGCCATCGCTCTACAACACATAACCAAATTTCGGAACACCAATTATGGCGTACTGACGCGATAAAACTTCGCGGCGGCGGCGTTGGTGTCCACGTAAACACCAGTGCTCGGAAAATAACCTAATCCGAACGTCTGCGTCCATGGTCCCGACACATTCGTCGCACTATAGACGCTATAGGTTGAGCCCGTGGAAACAGGCCAGGAAATGGTCGTGATTCCGTTCGTCAGCGTCACATTCGCCGGGAAAGGAGAGGGTGGGGCGGTGACGAAGTCGGCAAAGCGCGTGGGGCTGACTTCAGGGGTGTTGACGTTGTAATAGCTGAGTCCGCCTGTCAGCTGCGAGCAGAAGCTCGGGATCGGCTGGCCAAAGAAATTGGTATTCAATTGGTTTACCGCGTTGGTGTATGTCGTAACGTAGACTTCAACATAGGGCGCACCGGTCGTATAGGGTTGTTGGAAGGCATAAAGCGTCTTGCTTCCGCTGGTGGGGAAGTTGCCGCTAACCGGTGTTCCCGTCGCTGAGGCATAAAGATAAACATTGGTCATGGTGACGATCGAACATTGCAATCTCAATCCATAGGCCCCCAATGCCGGTGCGATGGATGGGATGTTAACCAGGGCAAAAACATTTACCGGATTATTCGTACTGAGGATGGTTACTTGATTGATGGAATTAGTCACATTGGGGACCAGCTCCAGCTCCCCATAATACTGCTGTGCCACGCCCGTGATGCTTACCAGCGAGCCAATGGGCGGAACGTTGGTCGAGCCGCCGACTCCATTGATGAATACAATGGCCCCGCCGGTGCCGTCCTGGATGAAATATTCGCTGTATTTCGACGACAATTCTGCGCCATAGCTCGCCACCACGCCTTGGACATTATAAATCGTTCCGTTGTTGAGATTGGTGGTTGTGGGCGTCGCGTTTGCGGTTTCGAGGGTGTGCAGGTAACCAATGGTGACGGTTGCCGGTGGCACCACCAGCACCGTGGCCGTGGCGCTGTTTTGGCTGCCGTCGCCGGTGGCGGTCACATAATATGACCCGGATGTGTTAAAGGTAATACTGGAAAGGGTCAAAGTCGGGCTGGTTTGGCCTGAGAGAGCGGTGTATACCACGCTGTTACTCGGAGCGTAATACCACTGGCAACTGATCGGTCCCGTGCCACTGGCCGAAGATGCCAGGGTTATCGTTCCGCCCAGTGAATTGGTCTGGCTTTGCGGTTGTATCGTAAAAAATGGCGGAGTGGGAGTGGTGTCAACCGATACGACGGCAACCGCACTGGTGACGCTCCCGGCACTGTCGGAGACAACCACACTGTAATTGGCCGAAGCCTGCAAATTGGTTAAATTGAGGATATTGCTTTGTGACCCGACAACCGTTACTCCATCGTCTATCAACGGCACACTATTGGAAAGCCATTGATAGCTCACATCCATGCCGGACGCTGCCGAGTAAAGTGTCAAGTTGTCTCCCGAGTAAAGGCTGGCCCCTTCTGGTTTAACACCAATGACCGGCAATTGCGCGGTGTTCGTCATCACATCGGTGAAGTTAAGCCCCACCATCACGTCGCCAATTGCCGCACTGGCATACGGACTGAATCCGATCGCCGAAATGTTCGTGCCAATGTTGACCTGGGCCGTCGACCCGCCGGTGTCGTTGGCATAAACATTAGCGTCAGTCAGCGATGAAGGATTGATCCACAGAGTTGCACCGTACAAAGGGTCGCTGTTATTCGGATCGTAACTGAATACCACCTGGTAGGTAATGCCGGTGGCCAAATCCATCGGATAATTCGTGGTCAGGGCGGTGGAGAGGGAAGTGGCGAAATTCGCTATTCCCAGCCGGTACGTTCCGGGGACCGCTGCGTTTTTGGTATCAATGAAAACATGCGCCACGTCTGCCACGTCGACATTATTACTGGCTTGCATCAGGACTGCAAAATAGCTGCCGTTGACGCTGGTCGGCAACTGGCTTGCCTTGATGGTGAAGCTGGCAAAAACCAGTGTGTTGCCGCTGTCGTTGGTGAATGGGGCGGCCACCGAATCCTGACCGCTGCCCTGGTTGAAAATCACTAGATTATTGTTCACAAATGTATTCGAGCCGGGGGTCTCGGGTGAATAACAAAACCAAACCCCATCCGTCTCAACGCAGCCGTTGGGATAATTAAAATCGTCCGAAAATAATAGTTGGGCGTGCCCAGCCAGAGCAGTGGCTAAGACGAACATGAAGGCAATCAGTATTTTCATCGTCGTTTTCATTTTTATGATCCATTTTGGTTAACGTTCAAAAATCAAATATCAATCCGATTTCGGCCCAATCCTTGCAGCTAAAACCATATCAACACTCACCAGTTCAGAGTGTTACACTCTTGAAACAACTTGGAAACAGGCTCCGGGCTCTAGCGAGGCCAAAGGAGACGCAAGGGTTTGCGGCGTGCTTTTCCATCACCTGAAATTGCCAAAGCCCAGCCTTGTCCGGTTCGCCTCATTTTTATTGGTTTTTCCTTGCTTAAACCATCGACCAATAAGCGTTTTTCTCACAATGATTTTCGTTTTGCAAGCACTTTCCTTGAAAATTGTTCACAATTTCTTCACAATCCGCTGGCAAAGCTGGGCGCACTCATTCTCCCCGCGTGGTAATTTTGAACGAGGCATTCAAAACGGCGTCGGAGTCAGCAGTGGTTTTACCAGGTCGAACACACCAAATTATCAAATGAAAAAAAATATCTCTATCTCACTGTTCCTTGTCCTGTTCGCCATGGGCGGGCGGGCGGCGGAGGCGGACGGTTCTCATTCCTCGGACGCCACCAACTATGTGCTGGCCACAATTCCCGATGCCACCCACCAACCCGTGCACGTGACAAACACCGTCACCATCGCGGGCGAGCCTGTGACCTACTCGGCTGAAACCGGGATGTTGCCGGTCCTGAAGGCCGACGGCACCTCACGCGCATCGATTTTTTATGTCGCTTACACTCGGTTGGGCATCACCAACACCGCATCTCGCCCGGTGACATTTTGTTTCAATGGTGGCCCCGGCTCCGCCTCGGTTTGGCTGCACATGGGCGCGCTCGGCCCCCGTCGTGTGAATATGAACCCCAATGGTTCATTGCCTGCCCCGCCGTTTTCAATGGTCGACAACGAGTATTCGCTCCTGAACGCCAGTGATCTGGTTTTCATTGACCCGGTGGCCACCGGTTTCAGCCGCCCGACAAAGGACGAGAAATCTGAGTCATTTTTTGGAGACCAAGCCGATTTGGACAGTGTCGGCGAATTCATTCGCCTGTGGACCACCCGCCATGAACGCTGGCTCTCGCCGAAATATCTGTGCGGCGAGAGCTACGGTGTGTTCCGTGCCGCGGGATTGGCTGACCATCTGCGTGGGCGCTACGGAATGTATTTGAACGGCTTGGTGCTCGTTTCCGGCGTTTTGGATTTCGCAACCATCAGCGGCGACACCGGAAATGATTTGCCCTATCCGCTGATCTTGCCGGCCTACACCGCGGCAGCCTTTTATCATCAAAAATTATCGGCGGATCTCCAATCGAACCTGTCGAATGCCCTCGCGGAATCGCGCACATTTGCCAAAGGCGAATTCACCGCGGCCTTGCTGCAAGGTGCGGCGCTGTCTGCCGATGAACGCGACAAAATCGTCACCGAACTGGCCCGGCTCACCGGCCTCAAACCTCAAGTCATTAAGGACAATAACCTGCGCGTGGACGAAGGCGTATTCCGCAAGCAGTTACTGCACGACGAAGGTTTGATCCTCGGCGCCTACGACGCCCGCCTGACCGGACGCGACGGCAACCCCGCCTCGCCCTATCCCGATTTCGACCCGTCCGAGACCGCGGTTATGGGGCCGTTCTCAGCTGATATGAATTCTTACGTGCGCAGTGAATTAAAATTTGAAGACGATCTGCCTTATGAACTGCTCGCCAGCGTGCAGCCGTGGAACTACAGCGCGGGGAACAACTACGCTAATGCGAGCGAAAAACTCGCGGAGGTGATGAATCAGAATCCTTATCTGAAAATTCTCGTGTTCGGCGGTCGCTGCGATCTGGTCTGTCCGATTGACACCATCAAGCACAGCCTCAGCCACATGTCTCTCGCGCCGGAGCAGCGGAAGAACATTCGTTACGTGGAATTCGACGCCGGCCACATGATGTACATCAACCTGCCTGACCTGCAAAAAATGCAGCAGGAACTGGAAGAATTCATTCAGCCTTGAAGAAACGGCTGAATTTTAAAGTTCCCGGATTTGAAGCTTGCCCCGTGGTTTTTAGTTGAAGCCCGTGGTGACTGACCCGGGCGGCGGCTGTAACCAGTTAAAACGAATCGGAACAAGAGCCACAGGGATGCCCGGGGGTTCGCGGGTGGGATTGTAAAAAGTTGGATCGAACCCCCAATTACGGGTGGGAGGCTCATAATAGGTGCCTGGCATTACGAACTGGTTGGTTGCCATCTGGCTGGCGTAAAGACAAACAATGGAGGTGTTATAAGTCAGTTGGGTGCCAGTCCAATACTCTAGCAAACGTGTTAAGTTTTGAACCCCGCCACTGAAAGTGCTGGCACTCGTGCCGGTCGAAGGAATATTGCCGGTGACAATGGCGGCGTTCAGGGTCATGCTGGTGGCGTTGCGCGAGCTGTAGGAACCGCTACTCAGGCTATCGTTCCAACTTGGCGAGAGAATGGTGATGGCGTCAGAAAGCAACGCTGAGGGAACCGTAAAGCCATTAGTGGTCGAACCGATGGCGGTAGAGGAGTTGGTGCTCCCATAACCACCGGTATTTGTGGTAACATTATAATTCCCCCAGACATAAAGCGGGTTGGGGGTGGCCACTGAAAATCCGAGGTTGTTGTTGTAGGGTAGACGCTGGGCGTTGCTCAATCGGACCACCGCAAGTCGGTTTGAGGAAGGATAAGTTCTCTCATCCGCCACGAAAAAAATCGTCGGATAAGAACCGGAATTTAGCGGCATTTTGCCAAGGACACATGGATTCGTAGTAACCCAGTCGGCAAACCCACCCACGTCAACTTGAGTCACAAACATGTGGAGTTGATGTTCCCTTTGATCGGCGAAATCGTTGGTGAGTGAAAGCCACGGCAGGTTGATATGATTCTGGTAGGAGTTACTGCTGCCATTCCATGCGTTTAGGTTGGTAAGCGCCAGGGCGGGCGTATAATTCGTCAACCAGAAATTGTAGGGCAATGTATCCAAGGCTGGAAGGTTTCCATTGCTTGAGCTTTGGATGGTAAGCTGTACCTCGGGATTAACTCCGGAGGTGTTGGTGTTGGGCGAGTTGGTCACAATGAGAACGACTTGAGCCTCGTAATACTCCATGTTGCGCCCCGTCGCTGTTTGTGGACTGATGACACTGGGATTCTGAACCTGAATGATGGAATGCGTATTCGTCATCGGAATCGAAATTTGCACGCTGACGACATCCGTGGCGAAGCCGGCATTGTAAGTAGTACCTTCATTCAATGGGGAATAGGTATACCCACCTCTGCCTGGAGACTGGATGACGGAGCAGCAAGTCACTAATCCGTTGAAGTTCAGTGAAGCGGAGGTTCCTGTGCAGATATCGGCATTGGAATGAGTGCGGCCAGTGATCGTCATGGTGGCGCAGTCGCTGAATTCGAGTTCACCGTTGTAAAAGATCGCATAGGTATTGATCGGCACCAGGGCGAGCAGCACGTCTTCCTGCGCCGTGCCGATGACATTGTTCGCGTAAGAATTCGGCATGGTCACGTTGGAAACGATGCGATAAATCATTGAATTCGTCGCGGCAAACTCATTGGTATATTGAGTCGGCAACGGTCCGGCGTAATTCGTCAAATAGGCCACGTAGGTGCTGCCGGCATTTGTCAGAGACAATGGACTGTAAAAATTAAACTGTGAGAAATAGGCGCTGTCAGAGTTGCTGGGAATCATGGACTGATAGGTGCCGTTGAGGACCCCGTTGCTGACCACGTCGAGTCCATAACCCGTGTAGTCAGCCGCCATCTTGGCATATATTTTCTCCGTGGCGGCCTCGGCGGCATTTTGGCATAGCGAAAGCTCGTTGCTTCGCATGTTTAGATTGGCCGTCGTCGTCGTATAACTCAGGATACCGGTAAGGATGAGCATGCTGGCCGCGCACATGAACATCACCATGATGATGATATAGCCGCGGGTCTTTTGGTTGAACTTAAGTTTTATTTTCATGGTCCGTCAGGCAGGTGCGGGGTGGCTCGGCAGTCAATCCGGTAATAATCAAAAATATAATTTGAACCCACCATCGTCAGCGGGTAGGCAAACTCGCAAAACTGGAGGGTCGTGTGAATGACACATTTATAGGTCTGCGAATAATTTTGCTGCCCCAGATAGTTTTCA
>JBEKMT010000230.1:0-7080 GCA_050008355.1 Verrucomicrobiota bacterium | reverse complement strand
CAGGCAGATTCGACGGCAATGAGAATTCCGTCGTCACCAGATTCGTGTATTGGACCGTCGTACTGCTCCAGTTGTGGGTTCGCGCATAATAGACATACCCCGTAACGGTGTTGGTCATCCGGACCAACGGATAATTGCAAGCCATCTGCTCGTCATCACCATACATGGCCCCTTCAGAAATGCCGTTCAAACCTGTGCCAGTCAGGTGATACGAGCCATCCAGGTTTTGGGTGATGCTAGTAATGACCGGCTTTCCCGCCGCGAGGGGAGTGGCGACAGGAGTGTACACGTAGAGGGAGCCGGAGTTCTGGCCGCCTACGAACAGCACTGATCCATCCGGGAGATCCAGCATGCTGTTCGCAAACGGGGTGCTATTAAAAGTGGTGCCGCCACCGGGGGCGCTTACCTGCGTGAAGGTGTTGGACAGGTAATTGTATTCGTAAAAATAGCAGGGCGATCCCCCGTTCGCCCCGCCGCCATTCGGCGCCAGGTCCAGAAGAATATTCCCATCAACCAATATCGCACCCGGCGATTCACCACCCGTAAGCTGGTTCGACCCCACAATGGGGAGGTTGGGACCGTTCACCAAAGTGCCCGCACTGGTTGGCGTGGAGCCCGGCGTGTAGAAACCCGTGTTTGTCGTGGAGCCAACGTGGAACACATGCCCGCTGGGCAGCAGATAATTCGAGTCGTCACCGTCTTGAAATCCCGAAGGGGTGCTGGCGGCATCCGCGACCCATTCATTCGCCGAAGACACATAGTGTTCCGCGCTGTCGCCATAATTATCGACCCCGAAAATTGCACCGTTGGCCAGCTTGACCCAGCAGACTTCATTCATATCACCACAAGCTCCTCCAGAAACCATTTGGTTGGAAACGACGTTGTAAAAGTTATAGGTACTTTGCGAGTCGCTCTCCAATACATTTCCATTGGGCAATAGCTCCGAGGGTGAATCCGAATAATTAAAGTTCGGTGCCTCGGACCCCGGAACAATCGTCCAGGTGTTGGCGAGGGAATCATACAGTTCAGCCTCGTCATGATTCGCATCGCCGTACTCGCCGCCAGCCACAAAAACATTTCCGTTCGTCAAAACGTCTGATGAGAAAAAAAGCCGGGAATCGTTCATTGACGCCAGCCTGGTCCAGGTGCCGTTGATGTAACTCCCATGAATGTCCGGTGTCAGCTTGTTGACATCGGCCCCACCGTCCATGGCGAGGACGGTACCATCGCTCATGAGCAGGCAGCTGTTCACTCCCGTAGGCGGTCCGCTGGCCAGCGCAGTCCAGGTGCCACCCGCAAGCGCCTGATGCCCGGTAAACCCTAAAAGGAAAATGAAAACACGCAGGACTAATTGAACACTAATAATTCGAAGCAAATACATACATTAAAAATATGGAGGGTTTCCCGGTACTGAAATCAGGTCGAATGGTTCTTGGCATTTATTCTCTAGGCAATCCACAGCTAAATCCAAGTTTGCGGCCTTTCCCAATATGCGGTCAGCGAGGAGTTGTGTGTCGCCGAACACACTAACGCTTTCCCCGGCAAATGTGTATCACCGAAACAGGTGAATTTCGGTGCTGGCGTGGTTGCCACTGGCATTTTACGGGCTTTTTACCCGCGATTCAGTTACGAAATGCTTTCGCCGCGGATACCCTGAAAATGAGAAATTTACTTTCACAGGAGGTCACCTTCCGGCATAAACTCGAATTCACAAGTTGAATTGGCGCAAGATGTCCACCGGAATATCAAGCGTAGGCAGATTTGTAGTGTGCCCACGTGCAACCCAGGGTTATGAAAGTCATGAAATTGATCTGCAATTTGCGCATTGTGTTGTTTCTTGTATTGAAGGCAGCTTTCTCAAGGATATTTTTGGGCGTAGTGGCATGCCTCGGAACCATGTCCGCCAGCGCGGGTCTGCCAGACGGCAATGCCACCGCTGCCGGCTGGGAAAAGTATTCCCAAAATCCCGTCCTGGGAGGAGATCTCGGCACCTGCTTCGACATTTCAGTCCTGAATGAGAATGTTGGTTATCGGATGTGGTTTTCCTGGCGTCCCCAGGCCAGCATTGCCCTGGTGGAAAGCAAGGACGGTTTTCATTGGTCGACGCCGCAAATTGTGCTGGCACACAACCCGGAAAGCGGTTGGGAGAATGACGTGAACCGTCCGGTGGTGATCAAACATGGCGGCATCTACCGTATGTGGTACACCGGTCAGGCGAATGGCCGTTCGGCGATTGGTTATGCAATTTCCACCAATGGCATTGCCTGGCGTCGAATGAGTGAACGCCCAGTGCTTTCGCCGGACCAGCCGTGGGAAAAAGTCGCGGTCATGTGTCCCGACGTCGTTTGGGACGAGCAAGCCGGGATTTATAAAATGTGGTACTCCGCAGGCGAACAGTATGAGCCAAACGCCATAGGCTATGCGACAAGCCCGGATGGTAAGGTCTGGACGAAATATGGGAGCAATCCGGTTTTTCAGGCTGACCGAAATATCGACTGGGAAAAAGACAGGGTCACGGCCTGTCAGGTGGCCCGCGACGGCGGATGGTACCTGATGTTTTATATCGGGTTCCGCGATGTGGATCATGCGCAAATCGGTGTTGCCCGCTCGAAGAACGGCATCGACAACTGGCAGCGGCTGGCCGCGAATCCCATCATTTCCCCGGGGCCGGGACAATGGGACGCGGATGCTTGTTACAAACCTTTTGCGATATTCGACGGTAAAAAATGGTTGTTATGGTATAACGGCAGGCGGAGTCATTGGGAGCAAATCGGGGTGGCGGTTCACGAAGGTCACAATCTCGGGTTTTGACGCAGCGGCCCGGAGCCAAATGTTGAATAAAGCATGCACCGGTCCTATCTTACCCGAGCGATTATCCTCGCACTCTTTGTAGTGGGAGCCATCCCGGCCGTCGCCGCGGAGGACGGGGCGATCCATCCGGCTGTTTTGCAAAGCGGGTCGTTCAAGCATTATATTGAAGCTTTCAACGCAACCGACCACGAAATTTATCCTGGATACATCACGAATGGCGTCGCCTGGGATTTTCTCGAAAACAACATCCCATTGTTTGAATGTCCGGATAAGGACATGGAAATGACTTATTATTTCCGCTGGTGGACTTATCGCAAACACATCAAGCTGACACCCGATGGCTTCATCATCACGGAGTTTTTGCCGGATGTGCCGTGGGCGGGAAAGGATGATTCGATTGATTGCGCCGCCGGCCATCATTTTTACGAAGGAAGATGGCTGGCTGATCCCAAGTACCTCGACGATTACTCGTTTTTTTGGTTTCGCAAAGGCGGCGAGCCACGCCGGTACAGTTTCTGGGCGGCAGATTCATTGTGGGCACGCTACCTGGTCAATGGCAACCCGGACGTCATCAAAGAGCTTCTGCCCGACTTGGTGAAGAATTATCAAGCATGGGAGAAAGACCATCTCGGAACAAACGGTCTTTTTTGGCAGTCGGATGACCGGGATGGCATGGAGATGTCGATTGGCGGCAACGGTTACCGGGCTACCATCAACAGCTACCAGTATGGTGACGCCACAGCGATCTCTCGCATCGCGACTTTGGCGGGCCAACCGGGTCTTGCCATGCAATATCGGGAAAAAGCCACCAGGCTGAAACGGTTGGTGTGCGAAAGACTATGGGACCAAGCCGCACAATTTTTCAAGGTTTTGCCCATGGATCAGGACCGGCTGGCCGAGGTGCGCGAACTGCATGGTTACACGCCCTGGTATTTTAATCTCCCTGACGCGAATCAATCCGCGGCCTGGAGACAACTCATGGACCCACAAGGGTTTTATGCCCCCTTCGGACCGACCACGGCTGAACAACGAAATCCCCGTTTCAAGATCGCGTTTGATGGTCACGAATGTCAATGGAACGGCCCAAGTTGGCCCTTTGCAACTTCAATCACCTTGACCGCCATGGCAAACCTGCTCGACAATTATCACCAGCAGGTGGTTAACCGGCGGGATTACTTTGACCTTCTCAAGATTTATACCCGATCTCAGCGTCTCAAAAGAGACGACGGGCGGACAGTGCCATGGATAGATGAGGACCTTGATCCCCGCACGGGTGAGTGGATTGCCCGGGCCTTGCTCCAGCAACGCGGGTCCGCAATTCCTCAACGCGGGAAGGACTATAATCATTCAACTTACTGCGACCTGATCATTTCCGGGCTCATCGGCTTGCGCCCGCGGGCCGACAATCTGGTCGAAGTTGATCCGCTGGTTCCCGACGGCGAATGGGATTATTTCTGCCTGGATAATGTCCATTATCACGGCCACATACTGACCATCTTGTACGATAAAACCGGCAATCGGTACGCCCAGGGCAAAGGTCTCCGACTCTTGGCTGACGGCAGGAAAATCGCCAATGCCGGAAGACTGGAAGATGTGGTCGGTCAATTGAAATAAGGCATTGCGCCAACAAAACCGGCATCGTCTCGGTTTGGAGGTATCACAGGTTCATAGATATTTTGCGGCAGGGTATGGCCGTTGTACTCGCTTTGTCCTTTACTGACACTGGCTTAGGCAAGCTGGCTCAGCCGGTTCCGGCAAGGCTTTGCGTTAAGAACACATTGGCCTGGCGTTTTTGAGCTGCCCGCATCCAGCCCTTTGACGAAACGTGTTGACAGGACCGTTCCTTCGTGGCTCAGTTGTAGGTATTCACCTTTGCGGCACTATGAAATTCATAGCACCTAAGGAATTTAATCAGGGGTTGGGCAACCCGCTTGGAATCGCCGGCGGAGATCCCCATATCAAAATCGGTACTATCTTTTCGATTGGGGATGACTTCACCTCAGTCGACCAGCTTGAGGGCGAGGATTTGAAGCTCTACCAAAAATTTTTTGCCGCCGGCTGTTTGTGCCCGGTGGACAGCGACCGTGGCCGGCATTTATTGGCCGAGGTGGCGATGCTGAAGGAATTGGAAGAAAAAGCGACGGAGGAGGAGAGACTGCACGATCCCGGAAACAAGTGGTGGAAAAAGCCCGCAGGTATAACCACCCTCTCTTTAATCGGCCTGCTAATCGCGGTTGGCCTGGTGGTAATTCTGGTCCATTATTTTTCGAGCTGATTCAGCAGTCTTTGGGTTGCGGAAAACTGCTCCCCTGCCCGCCTCACTGATGGTTGACAGGGACGATGACCTGGTCATGATTTGGGAGCGAGGAGATCGTCGAGGGTCGACGGACCGGGACCAATTTTTTCAAGCTGCGGATAACGCAATCCGCCGTCGTAGTTAAACTCTATGGTGCGATAAATGTCACCGGTTTTGACCAGCAGGCTGAGCGGTGACTTTTTGGCTTTGATGTCGGCCTTAAGCTGGTCAGTGTCCAAGGCCCGGTTGTTGACTGCAACAAGGGTGGATCCAACCGTCAGGCCGGCGTTGAACGCTGGACTATCCCACAATACATCGGTGATCTCGCCTTCCTTGCCCAAAATAAACCCGCCGGAATAGGTCAGGTCCGTGATCGTTCTCGCTTTTTCATTGGCTCTAAACCATGCCGTTGGCTCATTGGTATAGCTCAGCCGATAACCGCCGCGGGACAGTCCATCGAGGGGAGCATGATCGCTTACATTCTCAAGGCGATCTTTGAGGAAGCTCGCCCAGTCGTTTGTTTCGATTTGATTGAGGCCATTCACGATATCATGAAAGTCGTACGTCAGTTCACCCCAATCGCGGTCGTTGACACCGAAAAAGGCGTGCGCGAAGTCATCCAGCGAGCGTTTACCGTGAGAGCGTTCACGAATCAGGCTGTCGGCATCAAGCCAGATCAGCGCTCCCTCGTTGTAATAATCCTCGGCCCGCTGCCAGCTTCGCCAGCCTTTGGGGCGGCGCTCGGCAATGATGGGATCATCGGTCGTGTCTTCCAGCGGACGCCATCTACGTCCCGGCTCCGCTTCCAGGCGCGCGGCAATGCTGGCCAGCGATCCGAGCGTCTGTTCTTTGGTTAACAATCCCGAACGTGCGGCGAGTACGATTCCCCAAAATTGCGTCTGTCCTTCATATACCCAGAGCAGGCTGTCTTGCATGGGGGTGCGATAGTCCGGAATCCAAAGGTCGAACGGCCGGCGAAACTTGCCGTTCCAACTGTGCGTGTATTCATGCGGCAAAAGCTGGCGGGAAGTAAATTCGTCTTCCCATTTGGTGAAATAGCCCGACGCAACGCCGTTTTCGGAACTGCGGTGATGCTCCAGGCCAATCCCCCCCTGTCGGTCGCTCAACGCCAGCAAAAAATCATAGTGGTCATAATGTTGAGCGCCGAATAGCTTGACCGCCTGGTCCACGAGGTTGCGATGGAATTGAATCTGCTCTTCCGTGGCGGCAAGCTGTTCTGGTTGATCAGCGACGATATCAAGGTGCACGCCCGGGGCCAGCGTTTCGACCCTCAGGTTCGCCCCGGCAAAAACCGGACTATCCACGAGTGTATCAAAGCCCACTGGCTTGAATTGAATCGTTGCTCCCGTCTGCGAGGCAACTTCAAGTGCGCTTGCCGCCCGCCAGCCATCCGGCAGCGTCAAAGCCGCTGCCACCTTGATTTGACGGACATAATAACCGGCAGGATAGAGCGCCACGGCGTGCCATTGCAGGTCCAGCATTTCAGGAGTGGTAACGATGCGACCTTGCGTAATGTCCGTTGGCGCCAGAAATTGAAACTGAGCCAGAACATTCGAAGCTCCCTCGGGAATTTCAATATGAAAAGCGAATACGTCCACCGGATCTCGCCGCCACGCCAGTGAGTGTCCGCCGGAACTGAACCTGACTCCGGCGACTTCCGGAATTTGGCCAACGGGAGAATGGTAACCAGGTATCCATTTAGGGTAAAGTAGGGTGAGTGGTCCGGCACTAACCGGAATTGTTTCGTCGACGGAAAAAATCCCATGGGTGACGTCGGTGGCATCCACGGACTCAGTGATGATTCCCGGCCACGCGATGTCGCGAGCCGGCGGTATGGCATCAACGATAACCTGAGCCTCCGGCGCGCTATTTTGCGCCTGAACGAGAAATGGCCAACACCCTAAGAGAATCAATAATGAACGATGGCTCATGCCAATATTTCCTTGGTAGCA
>JBEKMT010000023.1:0-59585 GCA_050008355.1 Verrucomicrobiota bacterium | reverse complement strand
TTAAGATGCGCATATTGCAAAGGAATTTGCGATTTATTGTCCCCATGAATTTAAGGTTTTGGTTGGTTTTCATCCGAGCATGCGTTTGGCTTTGAGGTTGAAGTTGATGATGAATGTTTTCTCTTTTTCGGTGGCGCCCTCCGGAAACGGCGCAATGAAAGTGACGCGATCCAACGTTCGCTGTACGCTATCATCCACTTCGGAATCACCAGACGGGTCTACAATGTGCGCGGAGACCACTGTGCCATCGCTGGAAACGGTAATGCTTACCTTTATATTGGCCTCGTCATTGGCGGCATTCTCCGGCGGCGTCCACTCCCTCGTATAGATGGTTTTGATGATGGAAGCGTAGCTCGCGTAGGAAACGCTGCTGGTGCCGGGCATCTCGACCTTGGTGGAAGGGGTGAAATTTTTTTCCAGGTTCCTGACAGCACTCTGAATCGCCTGGATGCGCAACAGTTGCTCTCGGCGCGAATCATCCGATGTCTTGTGTGGCTGGGATTTTTCAACCGTCGAGCGGGTAACCGTCGCCAAGTCCACCTTGATTTCATGCTTCGGTTTATGCTCAGACGGCTTGGCGGATTCGTCCGGCAGCGGGGCCGGGGTAACCGGTTCAGATTTGAAAAATTTCTCCATTTTCTCCATCAACGACGAATCGGGCGGCGCCGGCTTGGGCGCAGGGGGTGGAGGTGTGGGCTCAGGCTGCGGTTGCGGTGCCGGCGGCACCACGAGAGGCTTGGGCGGCGGAATCATTGGCGGCGTTGGCGCCGGAGGCTGGGCATTTTTGACGCCGCTGGATAGAGCCGCCTCAATGGCATTTGCCGGAATCACGTCCAGCACTTGCGTGTCGTCCGGTTTCGGAGTTTGGCGGAAGAAACCGGGCCCGACAATCAATATCAGCACCAGCAGCAGGTGAAAACCGGCTGTGGCGACGAGACATTTTTTTTGCAGGCGATTCATCGCGGTGTCGGGTCGGTGCGCAAGGAATAGCGGGTCAGGCCATTATGCTGACAGCCATCAATCACCTGCGCCACGAGGTCGTAGCGACAATCCTTGTCGGCACGGATATAGACCACCAGGTTCGGATTGGAGCGAAAATCGTGGCCCAGCCGCGTGAGCAATTGCGAAAGATACATCCGTTGCTTGTCCAACGCGTAAACTCCGGTCGAGGTGATTTCGACGGTGGCAATGTCGTTTTTATCTAGCTTTTTTTCGGTCTGGCCGCCGTGCGGCAGTTTCAAGTCGATGCTCTTCTCGAGGAGCGGTGTGGTGATGACGAAGATGATGAGCAGCACGAACGCAAGGTCGAGCAACGGCGTGATGTTGATGTCACTTAACGTCACGAGCGGATTGCGTTGTGAGAATCTTCTCATGAGTATGCCACCTAATCGTCGGCAAGGAATTCGGTCTCCATTTTGGAGACCAGTTCCTGGGCAAAATTGTCCAGTTCAACTGTGAACGCGCGCAAATTGTGGACCAGCCAGTTGTAGCCAAACATGGATGGAATCGCGACCAGCAAACCGGCGACGGTCGTAATCAATGCGGCAGAAACACCCGGGGCCATTGCGGCCATGGTGGCGGAGCCTTGCTGAGCGATGCCCGCGAATGTGCTCATCACACCCCAGACGGTCCCGAGCAGCCCTAAAAACGGCGCGCCACTGACGGCGATGGCGAGCAAAATGAGTCCTGATTCCAATTTAAGCGATTCCTTTGCCACCACATTCTCGATGGCCCGCTTGATATGTTCCATGTTCTTTAGACTGATGTGCTGCTTGGCCCGTTCACCAGTGGGCCCGCGCAACCGCGCATCCAATTGGGTGCACCCCGCTTGGTAAACAACGTAGAGCGGGCATCCTTCCACCTGAAGCTTGCGGTCGAACATATCGAGCACGGCTTTTTGAGAGGAAAATTCCTCGCCGAAATAGCGGTCCAGCTTCCGGGCGCGGCGCATCTGAATTATCTTGGAGAGCATCACGAACCAGGCGGCGATGGAAATAACGAAGAGCAGCGCGATAATGGCTTTGGCTTCCACTGTCGCTCTGTCCCAGATGTAAAGGAGTTCGGTTTGGTTTTCCGCTGCTCCGATGAGTGCAAAAGGTAACCCGCTCATAAAAATCAAAACTTGGTGGTGAGGAACCGATTTTAGGCCAAGTGACGGAATCCCGAGCATTTGTCCGCCGCGCAGAGTATCTGCCGACACGGACCAAAATGCAAAAACTTTCTGCACGAAAATAAAGGCGCTTTGTTCCCGGCGTGAAATCGCTTAAAAGAAAACCATGTCGCGCCCGCGCCTCATCGCCCTGCTGCTTGCGTTAATCACGCTGGTCGTATATTTGCCGGCGGGCTGGCATCAGTTCGTTAATTTCGACGACCCCGATTACGTCACTGACAATCCCCACGTCAAAAATGGGTTGAACTGGACGGACTTGAAATGGGCGTTCACGACCGGCCATGCCAGCAACTGGCATCCCCTGACCTGGATTTCGCTGCAAGCTGATTGCGAGCTGTTCGGAACGAATGCGGGCGCGCTGCACATGATCAATGTGCTATTTCATGCGGCGAATGCCGCGTTGCTATTCCTGTTATTCCTACGATTGACGGAGAGAACCTGGCCTTCGGCAATGGTCGCCGGGCTCTTTGCGTGGCATCCGTTGCACGTTGAATCCGTAGCCTGGATCGCCGAGCGCAAGGATGTTCTCAGCACTTTTTTTGGTCTGTTGGCTCTTTTGAGCTATGCGAGATTCGGCCAGGAAGATCGTCGGCGCAGTTTCTGGTTGGCGCTGGTTTTCTTTGCGCTTGGCCTGCTGGCCAAACCCATGCTCGTCACACTGCCGTTCGTTTTTCTCCTGCTGGATTACTGGCCGCTGGGCCGGCTAGCCGGCGGCACGTTGAGGGTTGCGATTTCCATTAAACAGGCGGCAAACGGCAAAAGTCTCGTGGAACTCGTCTTTGAAAAATGGCCATTTTTCCTGCTGACGGCCGCTTCCAGCGCGGCCACGGTCATTGCGCAGAAGACCGGCGGGGCCGTTGTATCACTCGCACGGGTACCTTTGCATTACCGGATTGAAAACGCGCCGATTGTCGTGGTGCGCTATCTGCTGAAGATTTTTTGGCCTTCCCGCCTCAGTCCCATTTATCTGCTGGATCAAATTTTCATCTGGGAGACGGGTATATGCCTCGCTGTGCTGCTCTTGATCTGCGCCGCCGCCTGGCGCTGGAAGATCTCCAAGCCCTATATTTTCACCGGGTGGCTTTGGTTTCTGGGAACGTTGGTTCCAGTCATCGGCCTGGTGCAGGTCGGCAGCCAGGCGATGGCCGACCGGTACACGTACATTCCGTCCATCGGATTTTTCCTCGTCGTGGTCTTCCTGGCGGCGGATTTCCTTGCCCGGATTGATACTCCCAAAATCATCACGACCGGAATCAGCGTGCTGGTTTTGGCGGCGTGCATTCAAAGAATGGAGGTTCAGTTGTCATTCTGGCGCGATAGCGAAACCCTTTTCCGCCGGGCCATCGCCATCACGCCAAATAATGTGGTCGCACTGGTAAATCTCGGGGTCACGCTTGATGACGAGCGACGTTTTGACGAGGCGCTGGCCATTTACCGGCAGGCGGAAAAAGTTGAAAACGGGCCCTATCACCAGTTGCACTACGATTTGGGCACACTGCTCAGCCGTTTTGGCAAACACCAGGAAGCGCTTACCGAATTCGGTATTGCCATTCAAGAGCAACCCGACGATCCACTTACACACAATGCCGCCGGCAGCGATCTGGCCGCCTTGGGAAAAGATGAGCTGGCGCTGGGGCAATTTTCCATCGCCGAACAGCTCGACCCCGGATACGCGGCACCTCACATTGAAACGGCAAAACTTTTCCTGAGCGAAGGTCGCGATGCCAGGGCCGTCGACGAATTGCGCACGGCATTGCGGTTGGAACCCGATAATTTTCAAGTCCTTGCGTACACCGCACACATCCTTTCCGCGAACGAGAATGCCGGGGTGCGAGACGGACGCACCGCGCTCATGCTGGCCGCGAGAGCTAATGACCTCACCGGGCATACACAGCCAATGGTTTTCGACGCAATGGGGATGGCTTGCGCAGAACTGGGCGATTTCACGAACGCCCAGGCCTGTGCTCAAAATGCGCTGGATCTCGCCACCGCGCTGCAAATCCAAGACCTGGACGTTCTTCGACAGAGGCTGGAACTTTATAAAAAACACCAGCCGTGGCGCGAATCGTTCCACGGGACAAACGCCCCGGAGAAAAATTAGGAGGTGTTTTGGGTTCGTTTTTTAGTTTTCATATTATTGGACACGAAGGTTTTAGAAGAAATTAAGACAGTTTAATCTATTGCAGGGGGCGGGTTGATTTTCGAGCTCACTGCAGGGCAATAATTTGGCGCCGGTACTCCAACCCTCATATTCGCTTTTTCCTTTATGCCCCGCGATGATAGCGGACGGATTAAACGAATAAAACGTGACCGTCTCGTTTTGGCCGGGGATCTTGAAGTTAAGAGCCTTGGGATCACGACTCAGACGCTTTTTGTCAACGCAGCAAATATTTTCCGAACCCGTGCGTCTTTTAAGGCTTGCACCGGATTCAATTCATCGCCCAGCCAGGGGAGGGTGAAGAGTTCTTGCTGCGCCAGATATGGTCGTAACACCCTGGCATTGGAGCCAGCGGCTGGGTCAGGATTGCGGGGCGAGACCAAGATGATCACCGCGTCAGGGCGCCGATTTTTCGGCAGGGCCTCCAGGGTGAGCAAAATGTGATTCACAACCCCAAGTCGGTTTGATGCGACGATGATAGGACGGGCGCGCAGGGCGGCGATCAGGTCGCGCGAAGCAAAATTCTCGCCGAGTGGACTCAATAATCCGCCCGCCCCCTCGATCAAGGTGACCGCAAAGCCGTTTTGCCAGGCTCGGATGTGAGCGAGGACTTGAGCGAGTATCACAGTCCTTTTTTCCAGTCGTGCGGCCAGCAAAGGCGTAATCGGGGCGCGAAAGTACCAGGGGTTGATTTCGTCCAGAGTGAGGGCGCCGTCCAAGGCAGCGTGCAAGGCACGGGCATCATCCCGTCCGCCCGAGCAAACCGGTTTCAGAGCGGCGACGGCGATGCCGCGCTGGCGAAGATATTGGGCCAGCAACCTGGTCAAAACCGTCTTGCCGACGCCCGTGTCCGTGCCGGTGATGAATAAAGTTTGCCTCACGAGCCCATATCAAAGCGAAACCGGCCGTTCGACGCCATCAAAACAATTTGCGTTCGCGCGTCGGTTTATTTATTCTAGGCGGCTCGTTTAACCGAAATCTATTTTTTTACTGTGAATGTATCCGTTGAAAATCTGGCCCCGTGCAAGAAATTGCTGCGGGTGGAACTGGACGCGAAGTCCGTGGACGAAATCTTTGATGGGATCACGAAGGATTTCCAGAAGCAGGCAGCCCTGCCGGGGTTTCGACCCGGCAAGGCACCGCGCGCCATGGTGGTGAAAAAATACAGCAGCGAAATCAAGGACGAGGCGAAGCGTAAGCTGATTGGCGAGAATTATCGTAAGGCGCTCGACGAGCAGAAAATCCACGCGATCGGACTTCCCGACATTGAGGAAATCCAATTTGAACAGGGCCAAACCCTGATTTTTGCCGCGACGGTGGAGACCGCACCCGAATTTCAATTGCCGGAATACAAGGGATTGCCGGCGAAAGTGGAAACGAAAACTGTGACGGACGCGGACGTGGCGAAGGCAATCGACCTGCTGCGCGGCCAGCATGCGAAATTTGAGACGGTGGCGCGCGAACTGAAGGCCGGCGATGTTGCCGTGGTAAATTATACGGGCACGAGCGACGGCCAGCCGTTGACCAGCCTGGCACCCACCGCCAAAGGTTTGACGGAACAGAAAGGTTTCTGGGTTGAAATCAAACCCGGTTCGTTCATTCCGGGGTTTAGCGAGCAACTCACAGGCGCCAAGGCGGGCGAACAACGCACGGTAAACGTTGATTTTCCAGCAGATTTCGTGTCGAAGGAATTGCAGGGCAAAAAGGGCGTCTATCAAGTCGAGGTGGTTGAGGTCAAGGAAAAGCTCCTGCCGGAGCTGAATGATGAGTTTGCCAAGAAATACGGTGCCGAAAACCTGGAGAAACTGACTGCCGGCGTCCGGACGGATTTGGAGAACGAACTGAAGTACTCGCGTTCAAAAACCGTGCGCCAGCAGGTTGTCAGTTTGCTGCTGGAGAAATTAAATTTCGAACTGCCGGAATCGGCGGTCGCAACCGAGACGCGCAATTTGGTCTATGACCTTGTGCGTCAGAACACGCAACGCGGTGTGGCGCGCGACCTTATCGAAAAACAGAAGGACGAGATTTACGCAGCAGCGGCCGGAAACGCGAAGGAACGAGTGCGGCTCGCCTTCATTGTGCAGCGGATCGCCGACCAGGAAAAAATCCAGGTCTCACAAGAAGACGCGATGCGCCGCGCGCAAGCCCTGGCGATGATGAACCAGGTTCCGCTGGAACAGTTCGTCAAGGATTTGCAGCAGCGCAATGGAGTGAACGAGCTTTACGAGCAAGTGATGCACGAAAAAGTTTTGGAGTTGCTGGAAAAGAATGCCACTATCTCGGAAGTTGCCCCGGCGAACTGACGGAAAGGGTATCTTGGCGGTTTTGGCGTGGGCGTGGAGCTTGCAAATGAAAAAGATCATCGCCACTCTTATTTTCGCCACCGCACTGTCTGCGGTCCGGGCGCAGACCAACCTGCCGGTCCGCGCGCTTTCCCTGCAGGATTGTATTGAGGAAGCGGTGCGACATAACTTCGACGTGCAAGTCGCGCGGTACACTCCCCAAATTGACCTCTACAATCTTTACGGCGTTTACGGGGGTTATGATCCGTCATTTAGCCTTACGGGCCAGCATGAATACAGCGTGAACCCCGGCAGTTTGACCGACAATCAACTCCAATATCCATCGTCGGTGGGCAACCAAGACGTTTTTGGCAGCACTTTAGCCGGAGTTTTGCCTTGGGGTTTGCAGTATAGTTTGGACGGAAGCCTTAATAACAGCCAAGGCAATTATCCGGGGATTAGCACAAATGGAGTTCCCTTCAGCACCCCGTATAGAAGCACCACCGGCCAGATCGGAATTAATATGACGCAACCGTTGCTGAAAAATTTCTGGATTGATAGCACCCGGCTGCAAATTAAAGCCGCCAAAAACAACCTTAAATATTCGGAACAGGGTTTGCGAGCGCAGCTCATCACCTCGGTTGCCGCGATTGAAACTGCCTATTATGAACTGATATACGCTAACGAAAATTTGCAGGTGCAACAGGAGGCATTGGCGCTGGCGCAAACCCAGTTGGACCAGGACAGGCAGCGGATGCAGATCGGCACGCTGGCACAATTGAGTGTGGAGCAAGATGAATCACAGGTGGCTCAGAGCAAAGCCAATTTGATCGCCGCAGGATTCACCGTGGTCAATGACGAGAACACGTTAAAAAATCTCATCACGGACGATTATAAGCTCTGGCATGACGTGAACATCTCGCCGACGGAGTCGCTTGAGGCTGCGGAACAAGCTTACGATCTACAGGACAGTTGGAACAAGGGCATGACACTCCGCCCTGATCTCCTGGAGGCGCAGATCACTCTCGAGCAACAGGGCATTCAGTTGAAATTCGATCGCAACCAAGAGTATCCAGAACTCGATTTGACGGGTAGTTATGGTTATAATGGCGCCGGTAACGTGTACAACGATGTCTTCGCACAGTTTAGGGACCAGGACAGTCCGTTCTGGTCCTATGGGGCGAAGATGAGCATACCCTTGTCCAATCAGCTGGCTCGCAATACCTTAAAATCCGATAAAGTGACTGAGAAGCAGGATTTACTGAAGCTGAAGCAGATCGAACAAAACATCCTGGTGGAAATTGACAACGCAGTGAAGCAGGCCCAGTCCGATTACGAAAGCGTGGGCGCGACGAAGCAGGCGCGGATTTACGCGGCGGCGGCGTTGGACGCCGAACAAAAAACCTACGCGGTGGGCAAGGCAACCACGTTTGAAGTGTTGACGTATCAGAACAACCTGACCACGGCCCGCGGACAAGAAATCCGCGCGCTGGCCAACTACGAGGAAGCCCTCTCCAATCTCGCCCAGCAGGAGGGCAGCACCCTTCAGCACCGAAATATTGATATCGAGGTGAAGTAATTCACCAGAAGTTCCAATCGTGTTTCCCCACGACCCACACGCCCAACAGGAAATTCGTGATGGCGTGCGCGGTCATGGCATCACCCAGCCGGTTTTTACGGAGCACAAGCCATTGGAACAAAATGCCGCAACAAATCGCCGCCAGCCATTCGTTGTGTGAAAAGCCAAAAATCGCCGCCGCCGTAAAGAATGGCACCGGCAAGAAGGCGTTCAGTGGCACGCTCAGGAAATTCTGGCGGGCGATGAACCGGTATAAAAAGGAACGGTAGAATATTTCTTCGATGGGCGGCACGATCAAAGCGGAACCCAGAATTCGCACGGCGATGAATACCCATGCGAGCACGGGGCCGAATTGTTCGAACGGATCCCAAACGGGAGGCGGTTTTGACGGAGGATGCGAGATACCCAGTTTGACCCACAGCGAGTTTTGCGTTGTCCATTCGCCGCTGATCCCGACCCAAACCGCAAACACGGCAACCCCGACGACAACAGCCTCCCAACTGAAAGCCCAGCGCATCTCGGCGACGAACGGCCGCACCTCAAAAATGAGCCAGAACCCAACGAGGGTCTTAAATAAGTACAACCAATAGGCTGACGAAACACCAAACATACCCTGGCCTGACGTCAGCAGGACAAAAATGACGAAAGGCAGGGCGCGAGCGACGGCCGGTGACGTCGAAAGTAATTTCCGCAGTAACATCGTTTATTGGGTTGAAGGCTTCTCGCTATTTAAAGCCGGCAAAAGAAAACGGGAATCCCGCCGGATGTCAAACAGTGATTGAGTTCCTCAACAGATTTATGATTTTGGCGGAGAGATTTGGCGTGCCGCCCGGACGAGAGCTGCCGCTTCCGACTGAGTGCCGATTGTAATCCGCAGATAATCGCTGATCCCGGGAGCTCCAAACCAGCGCACGAGAATTTTCTTCAACCGTAATTTCTGGAGCCATTCTTTGGCTGGAAAACGCGGCGGCCTGGCCAGAATAAAATTTGTCTGGCTCGGCAAAACTTGAAAACCCAGTTTGGTCAGCTCGCCGTGGAGCCAGGAGCGAGTGTTGATAATTTTTTTGAAATTGGCGCGATAAAACTTCAAGTCAGAGAGTGTCGCCTCGGCGGCGATCTGTCCGAGGCCGTTTACATTGTAACTGTCGCGGATTTTATCCAGTGCGGCAACGAGATCCGCGTTGCCCACAAAATATCCGACGCGCTGGAAACACAACGAATAAGCCTTGGAGAAAGTCCGGGCGACTAGGACGTGAGGAAATTTCAAAGCCAGGCTCATGGCGTTTTCTTTGGCAAAATCAATATAGGCCTCGTCCAAGACGACCACGCCTTTTTGAGCGCAGCACAGTTTTCCCAATTCCGATGTTGGGTAGCCGCGTCCACTAGGGGCATTGGGCGTCGTCACCAAAGTCAAAGCCGCATCGAAGCGCCACTGTCGGCCACGCTTTAGTGCCGCCACGTCCGGCAAAGAGAAATCCGGATTGAGCGCCACGGGGGTTCTGGCAGCGCCATGAATATCTGCCAGCACTGGATAAAGAGAATAACTGGGGGTGAAGTACTGGACGATTGAGGAGGGCATCTGGCTTTTGGGCCGGGTGACCGGTTCCACAAATGCCCGCACCGCCAGCGCCAGAACTTCATCCGAGCCATTGCCAACGAGAACGTTCCCTGGCCGGCAATTGTGCAGGGTTGCAAGTTTTTCGCGCAGCTTTTCCGCAGTCGGGTTCGGATACAACCGCATGCGGCCATCCACCGCCGCCTTGACTGCCGCCAGAACTTTCGGTGACGGCGGGTACGGATTTTCGTTGGTGTTGAGCTTGATCAGTCCTTTGATCTTCGGCTGTTCACCCGGCACGTAAGCGTGCAAACGGTGGACCAGCGGACGAATCAGTGGATTTGGTTTTGCCATCGTCTGATAATAATAAATTCAGGACGCTTTTCCTTAAAAAAATCAAGGCTGCCGTATCGGGGAAAAGCGAACAAGGGACTAAGGGGCGTGGGTGTTTTATTTATCCGACTTTCGAATCCAGGATCAGTCGGATCTTATCGCACAGGTCAACTCTGTGTTTGTCGTGCCGCTGAGTCAAATCGTCAGGCAGCGATTGTGTGAAAAAGATGGAAGGCTAAAGATAATTTTCCAATATTTTCCGGGGAAAACTTCCCTCGAGATGAAAATGCGGTCCTGCTTTATTTTTTGCCACGGGTGCGACCGCCACTCCATCAATCGGCGCAGAGGCTTGTCAGCTCATCTCGCCACCAAATCCAGCCAGGCAACTGAGGATGAAAACCAGCAGCCACGCCTGTCCCGGTTTCTTATTGGCGACGATCACGAGATGTACTTTTATTTTGGAGGGGACTGATCGAGCAAATTACTTCACACGCCGCTCCGCCGACTTCCCGTGCGCGTCGAGGCCTTCCAACCCGGCAAATTTTTTCACCGCGGGTAGTGCTTTTTTGAGCGAGGCGAGGCTATATTCCACCACGCTGGTGCGTCGTTGGAATTGATCCGCTGTCAGACCGGCAAACGAGGCGCCAGCACCTCCGGTCGGCAGAGTGTGGCTTGGACCGGCGACATAATCGCCCAAAACCGTCGGCGAAAAGGCGCCGAGGAAAATGGCGCCGGCAGTCAGGATTTTTTCAGAGACTTTGCGTGGGTTCCGTACCATTACTTCGCAATGTTCCGGCGCCACCTGATTCGTCAAAGCAATGCCTTCCTCGAGCGATTTTACGAGGATGAGCCAGCCGTTGTTCTGCAGCGCACGCTGAATGAACTCGCGCCGCGAAAGTCCAGGCAATTGCCGGGCGATCTCAGTTTCGACGGCTTTCAGAATTTTGGCCGAGGTTGTGACCAGCCACACGCGTTCATGACCGGATCCGTGCTCTGCCTGCGCGAGCAAATCGGCGGCGGCAAAGGCCGGGTTAGCCGTTTCGTCCGCCAACACCAGCACCTCGCTCGGCCCGGGCAGCAAGTCGATCGCAACATGTCCAACCAGCAATCGCTTGGCGGTAACAACGTAGGCGTTGCCGGGGCCGAAGATTTTTTGCACGCGGCGAATGGTCTTCGTGCCATAAGCCATGGCGGCAATCGCCTGGGCGCCGCCGACGCGATAAATCTCGGTTGCGCCCGCCGCGCGCGCCGCAAACAACAGCGCAGAGTTGATGGAACCATCTTTGCCGCATGGCGTCGTGACCACGATTTCAGGACAGCCGGCGGCCTTGGCCAGCGTAATGGTCATCAGCGCCGTCGAAACGAGCGGAGCCGTGCCGCCGGGAATATAAATGCCGACCCGTTGGAACGGGTCGAATTTTTCACCTGTGGCGGCTCCATGCGAGTTCTTGGTCTGCCAGTTCTTACGCAGGGATTTGCCAGCAAATCTGGCGATGTTTTTCGCCGCTTCCTTCACCGCCACCCGGAGGGATTCATCCGCCTTGATTGAAGCTGCCAGCAATTCCGCCTGCGTCACCGCGAGCTGTTCAACGGAAAGGGTGGCACCGTCAAAGCGTTCCGTCAGTTCCAACAGCGCACCGTCACCGCGAACGAACACGTCGTGCAAAATGGTACGCGTGCGGCTTTCAATTTCCACGTCGAACAAACTCGAAGCCGCGTTGAGTTCGCGAAGTTGCGCGGCAAAGTCTTTGTCGATGTGACGGATTACTTTCATGCCCACAGTTTAGAAAAAACACGCCGGCAAGTCAAAATCCGCTAAGTTTATCAGTAGATGATTAAGCACTTTTCTTTGCCTCCGGTTTCTGAGATTGTCAAAACTATGAAGGGAAAGCGTTTAGCCGGGCTGACCTTAATTACCCTCTGGCTGGCTCTTATGGGCTTTGCCATTTCCCTCCATGCGCAAGCGGCCGATTCCGGTTACCGGCCCGACCAAATATTGATCAAACCGAAACCGGGTATCCGCTTGGCGGAACTCGCGAATTTTAATGCGGCGCGCAAGAGTATTGTGCTGCATACCTTTGCCCGTATGGCGCAGGTGCAAATTCTGCGCGTGCCCAAAGGCGAGACGGTTCAAAGTTTGATCGCAAAATACCAGCAAAGCGGTTTGGTGGAGTATGCCGAACCGGATTACACGGTGCACGCCGCGGCCAACCTCCCGAATGATCCTTACTTCACCGAAGGTTTATTGTGGGGCTTATACAATTACGGACAGAGCAGCGGAACGGCCGGTGCGGACATTGGGGCAACCAACGCCTGGAACGTACTGACCTCCGCCAGCAACATCGTGGTGGCGGTGGTGGATTCAGGCATTCGGTCCACGCACCAGGATTTGGCGTCGAACATGTGGGTAAACCCGAATGATGGCAGCCATGGCTGGAATGCCATCACGGGAACGAACGACCCCAGTGACGACAGCGGGCACGGGACCCTGATGGCAGGTGTCATCGGCGCGGTTGGGAGTAACGATGTCGGAGTTGTGGGAGTCGCCTGGCAGGTGCAAATGATGGCCTGTGTTTGCTTGAGCAATAATGGCACCGGCAATGATTCAGATGTGCTGATCTGCATGGATTACGCCATCACCAACGGTGCCAACATCATCAACGCCAGTTTCAGCAGCACAAACTTCTCACTGTCCACGTCCAATGCCATCGTCGCGGCGCGGGATGCGGGGATCATTGTGGTCGCGGCGGCTGGCAACAGTTCTGCAGATATCGATATTCAGCCCACTTACCCTGCTTGTTTTAAAATCGCCAACGTCATCTCGGTTGCTTACTCAACGCGCAACGACACGGTGGGCGCTCTATCCAACTACGGCGCAACGAACGTGACTCTGGCGGCGCCCGGCGACCAGATGTATTCGACTTACGACACTTCAGACACCAGTTACTATCCACCGACCGATTTGGGCGTAAACATTGCAGGAACCTCTTTTGCAGCGGCTTATGTAAGCGGTGCTCTGGCCTTGCTGGAAGCGCAGTATCCCTCGGACGGCTATCAAGAAATCATCAACCGCCTGCTGAACTCCGCTGACCGTGTGCCAGCATTAGCCGGCAAGTGCCGCACCGGTGCGCGGCTCAATATTGGAAAAGCGCTACGAACCCTGGACGTTGGCGTGCTGCCGGCTGCCGGCGGCACTCGATTCCAAATGCGTGTTTCGGGTGGATTGAACCGTACCTGCGTGGTGGAAGCTTCATCCGACCTGGCGAGTTGGTCGCCTGTTTTTACGAACACGACTTCCGCGGATGGGACTTTTGATTATACAGTCAACGTGGCGGCGGGACAACCGTACCAATTTTTTCGCGCCACAGCTTCGCCCTGAGAGATGTTTGGAATTTGTCTTCAGGCCCGTTTTCTGCCAAGGTGCGCGCGTTCGCGATCAAATCATTTGCATGCAAAATCCCATTATTGCGGCACTGGATGTGCCAACAGCGGAACAAGCTTGGAAACTCGCCGGGGAAATCGCACCGGCGGTCGGCGCATTCAAGATCGGAAGTGAATTGTTCACCGCCGCCGGGCCGGACATCGTCAAGCGAGTCCGCGACACTGGTGCGAGCGTGTTCCTTGACCTCAAATTCCACGACATCCCCAACACCGTCGCCAAAGCCGTGGCTTCCGCCACCAAGCTCGACGTACAGATGCTGACCATCCACACCAGCGGAGGTGGTGAGATGATGCGCGCAGCGGAAAAAGCGGCCGGAGACACGGTGAAATCAACCGGCAAGACGCCACCGCTCCTCCTCGGGGTCACAGTTTTGACCAGTTCCAACAACGGGACGCTGGCGGAAATCGGTTGCGCAGCGGACACGGAAAAACAGGTGATTCGACTGGCGCAATTAGCGGTGAAGTGTGGCTTGCGCGGACTGGTTTGCTCGCCGCTGGAAATTGTTGCACTGCGAAAAATCCTGCCTGCGAATGTCCAACTCGTGACCCCGGGCATCCGCACGGGTGCAGAAAAGGCCGACGATCAAAAACGCACACTAACGCCACGCGAGGCCCTCCAGGCCGGGGCAAGCTGGCTGGTCATTGGGCGCCCCATTTACGGCGCCGATCACCCGCGCGCGGCCGCCGACCAGATTTTGGCATCCATTCATTAACCGCATTAAAACCAACCTATGAGCGTAAAAACCGTCACCGTGGTGGCCACATTTCAAGCCAAGCCCGGCAAAACTGAGGAATTGAAGAAAGCCCTGCTGGCACTGATCGACACAACACGGAAGGAAACAGGTTGTATCAATTACGACCTCCATCAATCGCCGGAAGACCCGGCCAAATTCCTTTTTCACGAAAACTGGACCAGCAAGTCGCACCTCGACGCACATTTGAAAAACACCCACATCCAGGTCCTGCTCCCGCGCATGGATGAACTGTGCCTCGGCATGCCGGAAATCAAGATCTGGGAGAAGATCGGCTGAAACTAGCCGATGATTTGGTGTATGAGCGGCTTGAGTGGAATTTTGCGCGTGGAGATTTTAAATGCGACTTTCAACCGGGCAAGGGCAGCTTTGGCTTGAACTCCATCCACGGCATGAACCCGGCACAAGGTTTCGCCTTGCTCCACAAAATCTCCCGGCTTCGCAAGCCGGTCGACGCCAACCTCAAAGTTGACCGCTGATTCCCTGGTCAAACGCCCACCGCCCAAATCACGAATGACTTCCCCGATGATCCTGGCGTCGCATTTGGAAACATAGCCACCGCGGCTGGCGTCCAACTCCACAACGGTTGGTGCGGCGGAATCGAGCAGAAGCTTTTGATTAAAGGCTTTCAAATTCGCGCCCTGGGCCACAATCATTTCATCCCATTTTTCGCGAGGGTTGCCGGAGTTCAAACAGTCTTGCGCCTGTTTCCGTGCGACTGCCAGAGATTTGGCTTTTCGAGTTAAAATGAACAGTTGCGCGGCGGAATCCACCACCAATCGAAGCAAATCAGCCGGCCCTTTATTTTCAAGGCACTTCACGCTTTCTTTCACTTCCAGCCAGTTCCCGGCGGCACGGCCGAGTGGCGAATTCATATCGGTCAATATCGCGCGCGTGGCGGCGCCGCATTCGTTGCCAAGCGCGACCATGCCGCGCGCCAACTTTTGGGCGTCAGCCCTGGTTTGCATGAAGGCGGCCGTTCCGAATTTCACATCGAGAATCAGGGCGTCTAAATTTTCGGCTAGTTTTTTGGAAAGGATGGAAGCAGTGATCAACTGAATGCTCGGCACGGTGCCGCTGGCATCGCGCAAGGCATAAATTCTTTTATCAGCAGGGACCATCTTATCAGTCTGGCCGCATATGACGCAGCCGACTTTCTGCACCTGCTTAATGATCTGCGCCGGCGGCAGAAGCGTTTTGAAACCGGGAATGGAATCGAGCTTATCGAGGGTGCCACCGGTAATACCCAAACCGCGACCAGAAATCATCGGTACTCGGAAGCCCAGGCATGCGAGCAGCGGCGCGAGCGGAAGCGAAACTTTATCACCGATGCCGCCGGTGGAATGTTTGTCCACGAGCGGACGCTTATCATTAGGGAATTGCAGCACCTCACCGGAATCACGCATGGCGAGCGTGAGAGCGGTGGTTTCGGCGGTATTCAGACCACGGAAATAGATGGCCATGAGCATTGCGGCCATTTGATAATCCGGGATTCTTCCCGCGGTAAATTCGCGGATGAATTCCTGGATCTGTTGTGGCGCCAGGGTTTTGCCTTCGCGTTTAGATTCGATCGAGGCTAGGAAGTTCATCGAAATGGATGCACCGTGTCTTCGCATGTGTAATAAATTCCAGGAACCCACTGCACCGTTGTGACCAGCGGATCTGGTGGCAACACAAAATTCGTCGGGCCTTCGTCTGCCATCCAGTGAACGAATGGGCCGCTCCTGCAAACCTGGGCAAGTCCGCCGTTCGTTTGGCTGGCATGTTCCGTGGTCTCCAACTCACCCACCTGCCTCAGGCCTGCTCTGTTTCTTGCGATATTTTTAAAATCGACGTCGCCCATAACCACGGCATCTTCAACGGGTTTAGGATAGGGTTTCAGCAGATATTCCGGAATCTCTGAATCAATTATTTTGCCGGGGAAGGAATCGCTTTGTGAGCGTAGGTGCCCGGGAACTTCTCCCAACGCCCGCGCGCGCAACCGCTCGGGAGCAATTGCTTTCTTCGCCTTCTTAAATCCCGCGTCCACTGATCCAACACCTTCCAAGGACACAAATCAATAATATCAAAAAAATAATTACAGGCGGAGCAAGTAAGAGAATCACCATCGGGATCATTAGCCAAATCCAGAGAAACCGCCTGCGGGTCTTGGGAGCGCCGCGTACGATTGGCGGCACTCCATTCGCCTTTTATCCCACAAATTTCTTGGCTGCAATCGTTGCGTTATGGCCGCCGAAACCGAAGGAGTTATTAATGATCGCGTCCACTTTCATTTCGCGCGCCGTGTTGGGAACATAATCAAGATCACATTCGGGATCAGGCGCTTGCAGATTGATGGTCGGCGGGACGATGCCGTTTTGGATGGCGAGTACGCAGACGGCGGTTTCCACGGCGCCGGCGGCGCCGAGCATGTGGCCCGTCGCTCCCTTGGTACTGCTGACGGCGAGTTTTTTGGCGTGTTCTCCGAACACGGTCTTGATGGCCTGGGTCTCTGCAATATCACCGACGGGCGTGGAAGTGCCGTGGGCGTTAATATAGGAAATATCGGAAGGATTCAGGCCGGCGCCGCGCAACGCCATTTTCATGCTGCGACCCGCGCCTTCACCGCCGGGAGACGGAGCGGTGAGATGATGGGCGTCAGCAGTGTTGCCATAACCAACGATTTCGCAATAGATTCTCGCGCCGCGCTTTTTGGCATGCTCCAATTCTTCGAGAACGAGGATGCCGGCGCCTTCACCCATCACAAAACCATCGCGATCTTTGTCGAACGGACGCGAAGCGTGTTGAGGGTCGTCGTTGCGGGTGCTCATGGCGCGCATGGCGCAGAAGCCGCCGATACCGACAGGGATGACCGTCGCTTCCGCACCACCGGCGAACATCGCATGAGCGTCGCCCATTTTGATGGTGCGCCAGGCTTCACCGATAGCGTGGTTCGCGGTGGCGCAGGCGGAACAGGTGGCGAAATTAGGCCCACGTAGGTTGAAATACATGGAGACCAGGCCGGACGCCATGTTCGAGATCAGCATGGGGATCATGAACGGCGACAATTTTTTGGGGCCACGATCCAGCAAAATCTTGTGCTGCTCGGCAGTCGTCTGCAAGCCACCAATGCCCGAGCCCAGAAACACACCGATTTCGTCACAATTCTCGTTCGCCAAATCCAGCCCGGAATCTTTCAAAGCCGACCAGGCGGCATAGACTCCGAACTGGGAGTAGCGGTCGGTGCGACGGATTTCCTTGGGCGAGGGGAAGGCGGGCAAAGGATCAAAATTTTTCACCTCCGCGGCCACCTGGGTTTCAAAAGGTGAGGCGTCAAATGCGGTGATTTTGTCCACGCCGCACTGGCCGGCCAGGAGATTTTTCCAGAACGTGTCGAGATCGTGTCCAAGAGGCGTAACAACGCCCATTCCGGTGACGACCACACGGCGTTCGTAATGGTTATTTGCCATGCTGAAATCAAACGGGGCAGTTCGGGCTGGGTTCAGCCAAAACTGCCCCGGGTCAAAGTTTCAATTACTTCTGGGCCTCTTCAATATATTTGATCACATCGCCAACGCTCTGAAGCTTTTCCGCCTGCTCATCAGGCACTTCAATGCCAAACTCTTCCTCCAGCGCCATTACCAGCTCGACGGTGTCGAGCGAGTCAGCGCCGAGATCCTCAATGAACTTGGCCTCCGGCGTCACTTGATCCGGCTTCACGCCCAGTTGTTCGACGATGATATCTTTTACCCGTTGGTCAATTGGTTTGTCTGACATAATTATGACTGCTTTTCTAGCTTACAACCGCCATTCGCGTCAAGCCTTGAATCCACATTTTTCCGGATGCGAATCCGGGTTTTCAGCGTAGTTGCAAGAATTTAATTCAGCTTTCACATTACCATGCCGCCGTCCACTGTCAAAACCTGGCCGGTGACGTAACTTGCCGCCGGGCTCGCCAGGAACAACGCCGCGTTGGCGATATCTTCCGCCGCGCCAAATTTGCCCAGCGGGATCTGGCGCAAAATATTTACCTTCAGTTCGGCATTCAATTCCGAAGTCATGTCCGTCTCAATAAACCCGGGCGCGATGGCGTTCACCGTAATGCCGCGTCCCGCCAATTCGCGCGCGACCGACTGGGTGAACCCGATCAAACCTGCCTTGCTCGCGGCGTAATTGGCCTGGCCAGGATTGCCGATCAAGCCGATGACGGACGAGATGTTCAAAATGCGCCCGGCACGTTGTTTGGCGAATGCACGGAAAAATGCCCGGGTGAAATGGAACGCTCCTTTCAAATTGGTGTCCAAAACTGTGTCCCAATCGGCATCGCTCATGCGCATCAACAGGCCGTCGCGTGTCACGCCGGCGTTATTTACGAGAATGTCCACCTTGCCAGCCTCGGCCAGAATTTTTTCGGCGGCGGCGCTTACGGCATTTCCATCCGCCACGTCCACGGCAAACGACCATCCTTTGCGCCCCAACGCGCGGACTTCATTGGCCACTTTCTCGGAATTTTCCGGCGTGCGCGAAACGATGACGACATCCGCCCCTTCGGCAGCAAATTTCAATGCGATGGCGCGGCCGATCCCTCGGCCGGCGCCGGTGACAACAGCAATCTGGTTGGCAAGTTGACTCATAAATGAATTTTCAGACACAGATGAAACACCGATTGAGCATGGATTCAAAGAAACAAATTTGGCATGATATTCACACCCCGTTTTGTCCGGATTCAATCCCAGAAGTTCGCCGTCAGGCTGAAAGCGCCTTTACCGTTGCCTCCAGGCTCGCCACATCCGCCACGCCCAACATTTGCGCGGTTTTGTCAATCCGCTTCATGAAACCGGCCAGCGCGGTGCCCGGGCCAAGCTCGATGAAGCGCGTATAACCCTCCGAGAGCAAATACCGCATCGAATCTTCCCATAAAACCGACGCACAAACCTGTTCGACAAGTTTTGAAGCGATGTCCGCGCCATGCGGTTGCGCGGTGACGTTGGAAACCACCGGAATGGCGGGGGACGACATTTTCGCCCGGGCAAGCTCGGCCGCCAGCTTCGGTTGAGCGCTTGCCATCAACGGCGAATGGTAAGCGCCGGCCACCGTCAGCGGGATGGCGCGCTTGGCGCCTCTGGCCTTGGCCAGTTCGCAAGCTTTGGCGATTTTTTCTGACTCGCCGGAAATCACCAACTGCCCGGGACAGTTCAAGTTTGCCAATACCACGCCGGCCTCGGCACAAGCTTCGCGCGTCTGCGCCGCGTCCAGGCCGATGACCGCCGCCATGCCACCCCGCGTGACATCGCAGGCTTCCTGCATGAATTTTCCGCGTTGCCGCACCACGCGCAGGCTGTCCTCAAAGCTCATCGCACCGGCTGCCGTTAACGCGGTAAATTCACCCAGCGAAAGCCCGGCGGTCGCCTCAAATTTCAAATGTGGAACCTGCTCTTGCAGCAATTGGAAGGCAACCCAGCTGACGAGGAATATTCCCGGCTGCGCATTTTCGGTCTTTGTCAGCTCGGCTTCCGGTCCGTGAAAACATACCGCCGCCAGATCATAACCCAGGGCGAGATTGGCACGGTCAAACCAATTCTTCGCGGACGGATATTTTTCGGCGAGATCCTTGCCCATGCCGGCGACTTGCGCGCCCTGCCCGGCAAATAGAAGTGCGGTTTTGCTCATAGAGTCAGGAAATAAAACAGGAAATCCTGAGACAGAGAAAGATTGTTTTTAAGGGTGAATGGCGGCTTACCCGGATTTAAACCCGAAAGCCCGCGGCTAAAATTTACTTCGCACCCTTGAAGCTTCGTGTTTTAATGCCACCATGTTTTCGCACATTGTCATTTTCTGGACTGATCCGGCGCAAACGAATGCGGCGGACGAATTGATCTCCGGAGCGAATAAATATCTCAAGCCGATTCCAGGACTAAAGCAATTTTACATCGGCAAAATGGTTGGCAGCCAGCGGCCAGTTGTGGACCAAACCTACCAGGTCGCGCTTAACACGGTTTTTGCGGACAAGCAGGCGCAGGACGATTATCAAGTCCATCCGTTGCATCTGGAATTCGTCGCGAAATATGTGAAACCGTTGGTGAAAAAAGTGGCGGTCTATGATTTTGAGTAAACTACCGGCAGGACTTCGCGCAGCTTGGCGCGGATTTCCTGAATGCGCGGCGGTTTGCCCAGGATGCCGTCAATCTGGCTCGTGTTGTCCTCTTTCATAAAGACGCCCCAACCGGTGAGCATGATGACGGGGGTTTGCGGCTTTTCATTCTTCAAAGCAAGGGCGACTTCCCTCCCGTCCATGTGCGGCATTCCCAAGTCAGTAATGACCACGTCAAAGGGCTTGCCGGCTGCTTGCGCCGTCTGGAAGGCGATTACGCCATGCTTGCCACCATCTGCCGTTTCCACCTGATGACCGTCGTGCCGGAGCATCTCAAACACCAATTCACGGACGTTGGGTTCGTCATCAATATACAGAATATGAAACGGGCCGAGTGGGGCGGGTTGTTCGGCTTCGGGTAATGCCATCGGAGTTGATTTGGCGACCGGAAACACCAGCCGCATGGTAGTGCCTTTGCCAGGTGCGCTTTCGATTTCGATACGGCCTTCATGCCGTTCCATGATGCCATAGACCATGGCGAGGCCGAGGCCGGTCCCGCGTTTGCCCTTGGTGGAATAGAAGGGTTCCAAACAGCGTTTGCGCGTTTGTTCGTCCATGCCGATGCCGGTATCCGCCACCTCGAGCAAGAGCCCGGATGACCCTCCGCGGGTGCGGATGGTCAGATCGCCGCCCACCGGCATCGCATCCACGGCATTGATGATCAAATTAGTGAGTGCTTCGCGAATTTCACATTCGATGCCTACAAATGACGGCAAAACTGGAGCCAAATCCTTGTGCACCTCGATCATGATACGGCGGCGCTGGGAAAGGTCGCGCCAGCACGGGCGGGTCATGTCAACCACCTGGGTAACGATATGGTTGAGATCCAAGGCGACCAGCGCCTCGTGTTCGTCACGCAGACGGTAAAACTCCCGCAATCCCGCAACAATATGGGTAATGTCATCGGCGGCAGTTTTGATGTAATTCAGATATTTTTTGCCATCGGCCGTCAAATTCTTTTCGATTTGGATGAGCAATTCGGCAAAGCCGACGATGGGAGACAACGCATTATTGATATCATGGGCTATGCCGCTGGCCATCTGGCCGAGCGCCTTGAGCCGTTCCTGTTGCGTGGCGGCCTGCTGCGTCTGATGCAATTCGTTGTAGGCCCTTTGTAAATCCTGGTGGAGCTGTGCCTGCCGGACGGCCAGCGCAACATGAGTGCTCAAACTGCGGATGAAATCGCGTTCGGCCAAATCGAATCCATGGAGCTGATGCCGCATAAACACGAGCAGACCCATCATCTTGCCATCGAGAAACAGCGGCACAGCGAGACACGAATAGTTTTGCTCCCGGGAAATCTTCCGCGCCAGAGGCGCATTGCATTTGCTCAAATCCGGCAGGTAAACCATTCCGCCTTCCTCACAAATCTCGAAGGCGGTGTCAGCCAGGGGAATTTCCAATGGAATCTGGTGGCGTTGGGCCAGGTCACCCGACTTGGTGCCACGCGCCATTACTTTGAACACCCGGGTCCCTGGATCAAACCAATACGCACTGCTATAATCCAATGGTAAATACAGTTCCAATTGTTGCAATACCACCATGACGATGCTTTCCGAATCCTGCCGGGCGGCGACAGAGATGGTGATCTGGTTTAGCAGGCTGATGCGGTTGAGTTGTTGTTGCAAATCCAGCGTGCGGCCCTCGACCCGTCTTTCCAGTTCGTCGTTGATTCGGTGGAGGTCGATGTCACGAGCCTGAATTTGCGCGAGCATTTCATTGAAACGAGCAACTAACTGTCCCAGTTCGTCCCTGGATTCACCGGTGGCCCGGACGGAGTAATTCTTTCCCGTCAAAACCAGTTGCGCCGTCTGCGAAAGGCTGGAAATGGACCGCAGAATGGAATGCTGCAATCGCAAGGCGATGGCGAAGGCTACCAGCAGGCAACCGCAGCTGAAAACGATGATGATGGCTGAGTAGCGCCACAATATCAGGTACATCTCCTTCAAATCGGCGCAGACGTAGATTGTGCTGGTTCGTGTGCCGTTAGCAACGACCGGTTGGAATCCAGCGAGGTGGCTGCCGCCAAACCGCCAGCCGACCGATCCCGGGTGAGCCGGCAGGATGAATTTGTCCCACCCCGGCGCCCGATAGGAGGCAAACACAGAATTGTTCGTGTAAATACAGATGGCGACAATGTCCGATTTCCTGGAGGCAAGCCTCCGCAAGGTTTCCGTCGTGGCGGTCTGGTTCTCATCGGTCAGCGCCATCATGCTTTGGTCGGACAGGAGATATGCGAACAATGAGACCTGTGCCTGGGTCCCCTGGCGTAACGAAACAAATTGGAGCAGGACACACACGAGCGCCACCAGCAGCAACGCGGCCGCGGTGCTCACCATCGTGATCAGCAACAGTTTTCGTTTGGTCGAACGGCAATTCATAAATTCATTTTTCCGACGGCGTTATCGGTGACAGCTGTCTGAACCCAAAGGTCAAACCAGCTTGCGCCGCTGTTGCAGCCAACATGCTTACCCTGGCCGTCCCGGCGGTGCAAAGGCTTCGAAGCCAGAGCTTCAAGCCTTTCCTAAACACAGAGACCAGTGACGCGGTGACGGAAAGCATTTTCAATGCTAGTGGGCTCCGATCTTTTGAAAAAACGAAGAAAACGTTGGTTTCTCCCCGAAATCGTAATTGCCGGAGAGTAGTGCTCCGAATGGAGACAGGCCAACCGATTACGGGACAGACTGCAATCCTGGAAACACGGCGAACCTCTGGAAGGGGGAGATTAGGCCCGAGGATGAAACCTCTTATGGATCTCGCGCAACCGGTTACCAGTGACGTGCGTATAGATTTCCGTGGTACCGATGCTGGCATGGCCGAGCAATTCCTGGATTACACGCAAATCCGCGCCATGCTCCAATAAATGCGTGGCAAAGCTATGGCGGAGCATGTGCGGCGTGATGTTTCGTCCCACGCCTGCGCGCCGGACACGATTTTTGATTCGCAACCACAATGTGACCGCCGCGAAGGGCGTGCCACGTTTTGTCAAAAAAACATTCGCGGGTGTCTTCGGGTTGGTCAACTTTGGACGTCCACTCTCAATGAACCGGTGGAGCGCCTGGACCGCCTGCCGGCCAACCGGCACCACCCGTTCTTTGTTGCCTTTGCCAATGACATTAATGAATCCTGCTTCCAGATGCAGCTGCTCCAACCGCAAATTCTTTAATTCGGACAACCGCAAGCCGGAGGCGTAAGCGAGCTCCAAAACCGCCTGATCGCAGAGGTTCTCCGGGGTGGCCGGTTCTTCCGGCTTGAGCAATTTTTCGATTTCATCGTTGGACAACGCCTTCGGCAATCGTTTCCAGCGTCGTGGCAGCGAAAGATTCTCAGCGACATTGACGCCCAGCATTTTTTCATTTTCGGCAAATTTATAAAAGGCGCGCAACGCGGCAATCTCCAGATAAATGCTCTCGCCACTCAATCTTTTATTGCTGGCTTTCGGTTCATCGGCCAGCGGGCGGGTACGTTCGCTCTGCAAAAAGCCGGTGAGGTGTTTCAATTCAACCGATCCCCAATCCGCGACTTTTTCCTTCTTGGCCCAGGCGATAAATTTGCCAAGCAACGCGGCATAAGTTTTCGCGGTGTTATCGGATAGTCCGCGTAAGCTTCTCATCCGCCCCAATCCTTGTCCATTGCTGTTGGTCATTGAATCGTTCGGCTTAGTTGTCGCCGGAAAAGCACCCCTCCGCAAGCCGGATTTGTTCGACCTGGAAAGCGCGATGGGTAATCTATCGGCATTGTGTTTGCCGCCAAAGCCATTGATTTCAGCAACAAGCCTGATGCCTATCGCGAGCTGGACACGTCACTCCGCGCCCTGCTGGACGGCGAGCGCGATCCAATTGCCAATCTTGCCAATACTGCCTCATTCATTTTTCAGGCACTGCCGGATGTGAACTGGGCAGGGTTTTACCGACTGGCCGGTAACACCCTGATGCTTGGTCCGTTTCACGGCAAACCAGCTTGCGTGCGGATTCCCGTCGGTAAAGGCGTTTGCGGCATGGCCGCAGACCGACGGCAGACTGTCCTTGTAAAAAATGTCCGCGAATTTCCCGGCCATATCGCGTGTGACGCGGCATCCGCCTCGGAAATCGTCGTGCCCATGATAAAAGAAGGCGTTCTGCTAGGCGTTCTCGACCTCGACAGCCCGCGGCTCAACCGCTTTGATGCCGAAGATCAGGCGGGATTGGAAAGATTGGCGGCTACGATGTTGGCCGCCACTGACTGGGACACCATCGCAAGAATACTGTGAACGCGGTCCAAGAGCTGGGGAAACTCAGGTTTAAATGCCTCACTGGCCGTGACAGGTTTCCGCCAAGAATTACGGAAATAAGCAGAACTTAATTTCAGTCGAACAGCCCAAGCTGCGTGCCCCCGGGACGGCGGAAGGCGGAAATTGAAAGTTCCTCGAAATCATTGTTGAAGCCCGCCCGGCGCCGGGCGACCTCGAATATCTTCGCGATTTGCTCCGCGAAAATGCCTTCGCCACCAAAACGCTTGCCCCACTCGGCGTCATATAATTTTCCACCACGCATCGCCTTAAGACGGTTGAGAACCTTTTCTTTGCGATCCGGAAAATGCGTTTGCAGCCACTGCTCGAATAGCGGTGCATTCGCATGAGGCAGGCGAATCACGGTAAATCCGGCGGATGTGGCGCCGGCGTCGCGTGCAGCCTGCAAAATCTTCGGCGCCTCGTGGTCCGTAAGCCCCGGGATGATCGGCGCCACATTGACGCTGACGGGGATTTTGGCCTCGGCGAATTTACGGATCGCCGCAAGGCGGGCCGAGGGTGGGGACGTGCGCGGCTCCATCACTTTCCGCAGATCGTTGTCCAGCGTCGTAATGGAGAGGCACACGCTGGCGCACCGGTGTTTCGCCAATTCCGACAGCACATCGATATCGCGCGTGACGAGAAAGTTTTTGGTAATGATGGCCACCGGATTGCGGAATTCCAACAGCACTTCCAGACAGAGGCGCGTAAGCTTCAGCTTTCCTTCCACCGGTTGATAGCAATCCGTCACGCCACTCATCACAATGGTTTGCGGTTGCCATTTCGGCGACGACAATTCGCGGCGCAACAGTTCAGGCGCGTTGAGTTTGACCATGATTTTGCTCTCGAAATCCAATCCAGCCGAGAAGCCAAGAAACTCATGGGTCGGACGCGCATAGCAGTAAACACAACCGTGCTCGCAACCGCGATATGGGTTCAAACTGGTATTGAACCCGATGTCCGGGCTGTCGTTGTAAGCAATGGCGGTCTGGCTGTGGTCAACGAGAAATTGGGTGCGCGGCAGCACGTCCTCGTCAGGATTCCATTCGGTATCCGGTTCGAGTTGAATATTTTCGAACCGGTTCGTCGGATTGTCCAACGCTCCGCGATGAGCTGTCACCAAACGCTCCGCCTGCATGGAAACATCCTACCGCAAAAGGGCAAATGTGCAAAGCAGCAGGCAAAGTATTGCAAAAATTCCGTGTGAGCCCCGTTAATCAGCCCTTCCCCGGCTTACGCTAGCGGGGCAAACTGTGCAGAAACCATCTTCGCAGCAACCGCAAAGCCATCGTCACAATTTCTTTCCGGTCAATTTCTCGTAGGCCTCCAGGTACTTGGCGCTCGTTTTAAAGACGACATCATCCGGCAATTTCGGGCCGGGTGGAGTTTTGTCCCACGCCAATGTTTCGAGGTAGTCGCGGACAAATTGTTTATCGAAGCTCGGCTGGCCTTTGCCCGGTGCGTATTGATCGGCAGGCCAAAAACGCGAGGAATCGGGTGTCAACACCTCGTCAATCAGGATCAATTTGCCTTCGAACAGGCCAAATTCGAATTTCGTGTCGGCGATGATAATGCCGCGCTGGCGGGCGTAATCGCGTCCCGCCTTATAAATCTTCAAGCTCAAATCACGCGCCTGAGAGGCGAGTTCCGTGCCGGTGATTTTGCAGGCTTCTGCAAACGAGATGTTTTCGTCATGGCCGGCTTCAGCCTTGGTGGATGGTGTAAAAATTGGCTCGGGCAGCTCGGCGGACTCGGTTAACCCCGCCGGTAGATTGATGCCGCACACGGTTTGGGATTTCTTATATTCCTTCCAGCCGCTGCCGGAAAGATAGCCGCGCACGATGCATTCAATGGCAAGCGGTTTGGCTTTTTTTACAAGCATGGAACGGCGCGCCAGCTTGTCCGCGTAAGGCTGCAAATTCGGCGGCAACGGATCGTTCGCGCCGGCCAGAAGATGGTTGGGCACCAGCGCGGAGAATTTCTCGAACCAGAAATGTGAGATCTGCGTAAGCACCTCGCCCTTGCGGGGAATACCGTTGGGCATGATGACGTCGAAGGCGGAGATGCGGTCGCTGGCGACAAGTAAAAACCTGTCGCCAAGGTCGAAGACTTCACGGACTTTGCCTGAGCGGACTTTTTTGATGCCAGGCAGGTCGAGTTGTAAAATTGGTTCATTCATGCGGGCGAATTATTAAAATTTTTTGGCGGAATTAACAGTTTTTTTAGAGCGAAAATTGCGAAAATCTGCTTTCCTGCGGGTTGTCACCGGTTATTTCAGGCCCGTTATTTTCACTTGGAATCAGATTCCTTCCCGAGGCGGAACGTGCTTGACCAGCAGCGGTATGCTGGCGCGCGAAACATCATCGAACCGGATGTCCACCGAATAAAGTCCGGCCTCGGGAAACTGCAGTTGCTGGATGCTGGCCGTGAAATTGCGGGTGACAAAGTGCAGGTCTTCCGGAAGTGAAATCTCAAACGGGATCTGGGGAAAGTTCGGCATGATGCTGCGACCGTCGGCATTGATGAAATTGATCGCCAGCTGGTGGTTGCCTTCGTCGCCGGGCATGAACGTTACGCGCACCGCCACCGCACATTGCGGATGGACTGCCGGACGCTGTGGGGTGGGCAGCAGCGGCGTGATGATGGTGTCGAATGCCCCCAGCAGGCTTAGCTTGTCATTTTCCGTCGTCGCCGCGTCACATAGAACCGCCACCTGAATATTCATACCCAAATAAAGCCATGAATTGGCGGCGATGGCACGAATTACTTTTGGGGTCGGCAGGCCTCAGCGGTGCAGGAATTCCTCAATATCTTGTGGCGTGCGCCCGGTCGCCCCGGCAACGAGTCGAATATATTCGGAGGTGTCGACCACTCGCGGAATGGCGCGGCAGGACTCAGCGGCGCCAGGAAAATTCCAGAGATTCGGGAAATCGCGGCACTGCTGAGGTTTCACGGATTGCACGGCACATTTGCCGCTCTCCTTCTCCAGGAAGATGCACTCACCGCCAGGCTGATCCAGCAGGGCCAGGCCGAGACGATCATACGTCAACCGCGTGAATTGCTGGATGAAATCGAATTCGCTCAGTCCCCGAAAGTCGGCCAGCCGGGTGATTTCCGCCTTTGTCAGACGCACCTGACCCGGCCAGCGACAGCAAGCCGAACACCGTTGACATTCCAGAAAAACCGGCACAAGCAGAAACTAACTCAATTACGCCCAATCGCCAAGTCCGACTGCGGGAGTCCGGCTTGACTGAGGCGGCGACCCACCGGTGTCGAGATTCTGCGACCATGAACCACCGCTAATACCCGGTCTTTGTAATGTGGCCCCACCTCGCGCCAATGGCGTCTTGACATGCATATTGTTTCTATGTATAGTGTGCCTATGATACGTAAGGAACTTGTGGCCGCCTCGGCGGAACCGTTGATTTTGTCGTTGCTGGCCCGGGGTGAGAGTTACGGCTACGCCATTATCCAGCAGGTGAAGGTGCGCTCGGACGGGAAAATACAATGGGCGGACGGAATGTTGTACCCGGTCTTGCACCGTATGGAACGACGCGGGTTGATCAAATCGCGGTGGGGAGAAAGCGAAACCGGACGGAAGCGGAAGTACTATTCACTTAAAAAAGACGGCAAAACCGCGATGGCCAAACACCACGAACAGTGGTCGTTGGTCCATTCTGTTTTGGCCGGTTTGAAAAAGGAGCAATATGTTTGACCTTGATAGTGCAATCGAGGCTTGGCGGCAGCAAATGCTGGCCGCCGGGATTCGAGAACCGTCGCCGCTGGCGGAATTGGAAGCTCATTTGCGCGAAGAGATTCGGCAGCAAATGAACTCAGGAATGGACGGACAACAGGCTTTTGAGATTTCTGCCCGAGGAATGGGCCAAGCTAAATTACTGGAAAGTGAATTCAGAAAAGCCGAGAGGACATTTGTGGAACAAATCATCAAGATCGGTACCGGCGTTGTCGGCTTTCTGGCCGGCGGTCTGATGATGATACCAGCGTGCGTCCAAATCAATCATGAGCTGGTTGTTGCTGATGGCAAACTAGCGCTGTTATTGCTGGGCTGGGCTGTGGTGACCTGGTCGCTGGGACGAATGATTCAACTCGAACTGCACAAGCGGGAATTCGAGTGGGAAACAGTTGAAATGTCATTGATGAAACGACTCCTGAAAGCCGGCTCCGGGATTTTTTGCGCGTTCATCGGGGTGGCGCTGATGATTCCCGCCGCCCTGCAAGCATTACGCGCCGACCAGGTGAAATTTGACGCTTTGTGCTATCTGGTGTTTGGAGTGGCCCTATTGATAACCGGCTCAATGGTAGCCTATTGCCCGTATAAAAAGCGTGCGGCTTAGCCGCGCGCTTCCAAAAACTTTTTCAATTCCTCCGCAGCTTTGCCACCAAATCCTGACACTTCGGCCAATTGGTCGAGAGTCGCCATCCGCATGCGTTGCACAGAACCAAATTTCTTGAGCAGTGCCTGCTTGCGCCGTTCACCGATGCCGGGGAATTCGTCGAGCACGCTCTCGGAAATTTTCTTGAGCCGCAACTGGGCGTTGTAACTGTTCGCCACGCGATGACATTCATCGCGGATCCGTTGCAGTAATTTCACTACTGGATGATCAAGGCCAAGCCTGAGCGGTTCGCTTTTGCCCGGCAGATAGATTTCCTCAAATTCTTTGGCCAACCCAATGACGGGAATTTTCTCCAAGCCGAGTTTTTTCAATTCCTCGCAGGCCATGCCCAGCTGACCTTTGCCGCCATCGATCAAAATCAGATCAGGAAAAATTGCCGGTTGAAAATTGAAGTTTGAGGGAATTGCGCCCGCCGGTTGATTCACCGCAGGCAATTTATCACCCGGTTCTTTGACCGGCAATCCGCGTCGCACTTTCCAGCTCGTTTCGTTGTCGGGTTTCTGCAATTCCGGCGGAATGAGTTCGCCGCCTTCATCTTTGAGATGCAGGCTCCCATCCTCGCCAGGCGTCGCCGCGGCCAGGCGAATTTTCGACTCATTCAACAATCGCGAATAGCGCCGGCGGACGACTTCTGCGATGCTCGCAAAATCATCCTGGCCACTGACGGTCTTGATTTTGAACCGGCGATAATTCGCCCGATCAGGCCTGCCGCTCTTGAAACTCACGAGGGAAGCGACCTTGAATGTGCCGCTGATGTTGGAGATATCAAACCCCTCAATCCGCTGCGGCAACGTTGGCAAATCCAAAACTTTTGCGAGTTCGACCAGATCGCTTTGTGGGTTAATGGCCAGTGGCAGGTTGTATGGCACGCGCGCGAATTTCTCCGTCTTCTTCCAGGTGTCCTGCAGGTCGCGGATGAGATCGCGCAGATCAGCGGCCCGCTCAAATTCGTGGGCGTCGGCGGCCTTTTTCATTTCGACCTCCAGATCGGCCTGCATTTCACGGCTGCGGCCATCCAGAAAATGGCACGCAGCATTGACTTGTTCCAGGTATTGCTCACGGGTGACATTGCCGACGCAAGGCGCGGTGCAATACTTCAGGTGTGCATACAGGCAATGTTTGTAATCCGCAGCGCCGGGAGTGAAGACGCGACAGCCGCGCAGGTTGAATTGCTTGCGCGCCAGCGCAAGCGTGTTGCGCAGCGCGCTGGAATTCACAAAAGGGCCGAAGTAACGCGCCCCATCATCCTTTTTCAAACGCGTGAAGGTAAAATTGGGGATGGGGTCATTCAGATTGACTTTGAGCATCAGGAAACGTTTGTCGTCGCGCAGGCTGACATTGAAACGTGGCTTGAATTCCTTGATGAGTTTGCTTTCGAGCAGCAACGCCTCGGGTTCGCTGCGCACCGTGTGGACATCGAAATCCCAGATCGCCTCGACCAGCGTATTGAATTTCAAATCCCAGCCCATGCGCCGGCTGGGATGAAAATACTGGCTGACGCGCTTGCGCAAATCCAGCGCCTTTCCGACGTAGATGACCGTGCCAAAGCGGTCCTTGTGAAGATACACGCCCGGTTTATGCGGCACGGTGCCCAGCTTTTTGCGAATATGTTCCGACGTAGCCATCCACTAAAAGCTTCCCGCAAAGGCGCACCGGCGCAAAGAGTTTTTTGACTGCCGGGACGTTTGGGCAGGGCGCCGGCCAAAGAACGGTTGCCTGTGATCCATAATCGGCGTATCCACAGTCAAATCAACGAAGGGAAGTTGCCTGTCCGAAAATCAACCGCCACCGCCACCGCCCATTGAACCACCGCTGCCCGTTACGCCACCACCGGATCCCGAAGGCCAGGCTCGCACCTGGAACATGCTGTGTCATCTAAGCATTCTGTCCGGTTACCTCATTCCTTTTGGAAATGTTCTGGGTCCGCTTATCATCTGGCAAATCAAGAAACACGAATTTCCCTCGGTGGAGGCTCATGGAAAGGCAGCGCTCAATTTTCAATTGACCTTATTGATTGCGATGATTGTGGGCTCGGTGAGTGCATTCATCCTCTCATTTTTCTGCATCGGATTATTGCTGATCCCTGTTCTGGGCCTCATCGCACTTTGCGATGTTATTTTACCGATCATTGCCGGCATTAAGGCCAATGGCGGCGAGGATTTCAAATACCCCTGCAGCATCGAATTCTTGAAATAGCCCTCCGAAAAACCTGCCTCCCAGAAGAGCTATTCGGGCTTTGCAGGTTGGATTCCGGGCCCATTGCCCATGTGACGGTGGACGAAAAAATAATATAGTCCGCCCAGTATCAGCGCCGCGCCGCCGACCCAAAACATGACCTCGTGCATTTCGCCCTTGGTTATGTCCACGCCGATTTTGACGCCGAGCCAGCACAACACCGAACACCAAATCGCCGAGCCTGCCAGGGTGAAAATGGAGAACTTCACATAATCGAATTTTGCAATGCCCGCCGGAATGCCAACCAGCTGTCGCGCGCCCGGCAATAATCGCGCTACAAACACGCCGGCGGCGCCGTAATGGGCCGACCAGTTTTCGGCCTTTTGAATTTTTTCGGGTGTTATCAGAACGTAACGTCCGTAGCGGATGAGCAGCGGTCGCCCGGCAAGCCGCGCCAGCCAGTAAACGATCGTTGACCCCAGCCACGATCCCAGCGCCCCGGCGAGGACAATCCCCGGCAGACCGATCTGGATTTTGCCCGAGTGTGACCAACTCGCAGCGAGGGGGATAATGCTTTCGCTCGGCAACGGCAGCACGGAACTCTCCGCCGTCATTAGCAGGGCGACGACCCAATAACCACCGGTTTGGAGCGCATGCTGATACCAGTCGAGCAACGGTTGGAAGAGATGTCTTAACATCGCGCGGGTTTATACCGCAAATAGGGGATGGATTGAATAGAATTTTTAGAAATAAGTTTCTTCCCGCCGATCACTCAAAGTTTCTCGGGCGCAGTGGCAATTTTTAAGCCCTCAAGAAGTAACTCCGCTGCTTGTCCGTGATGGTCATCTGCAATTTTTCCATCACTTGCAGCATGTCCTCCCAGACTTTGCGCTTTTCGCTCATCGCCTGGTTGCGCAGCAGAAACGCCGGGTGATATGTCGGCATGAGCGGTGTACCGCGATAGGTCTGCCAGTTGCCTCGCAGTTTCGTGATGCCGATGGTCTTTCCCAGCAACCCCTCCACAGCCGTGGCGCCCAGCGCGACGAGCACTTTCGGCCGAATCAGGTCAATCTGCTCGTGCAGATACGGAATGCAGGTAACCATTTCCTCCGCGGTCGGCTTGCGGTTGCCCGCGGCTTGTCCGGGTGTGTCCGGCCGGCATTTCAAAATATTGGCGATGTAAACGTCGGCGCGCGAAAGACCGGTGGCCTGAATGATTTTGGTGAGCAACTGCCCGGCTTTGCCGACAAACGGCTCGCCCTGCTCGTCTTCATCCGCCCCCGGGGCTTCGCCCACAAACATCAGTTGTGCATCCTGGCTGCCAACACCGAAGACAACATTTTTGCGCGACGATGCCAGTTGGGCACATTTAATGCACGCGAGCGCACGCTCGCGCAATGCCGCCATCGCGGCAGATTTTTCCATTGCCGATTTTTCCGTGGGGCCGGCAGACGCCGGCGCGGTGGGTGTAATCTCCGGAATAATCTTTGGGACGATCGCATTGCCAGCGGGGACGGAAAAGCGCGGTTTCTCCTTCACAACCACCACAGGGACAGGCACCTTCTCGGACAACACGCGAGCCCCCGGGACCGGCGATTTGACGGGCTGCGTCAATGCCCGTAGCGTTTCCGGCGCGACGGCAAGATGCCGGACGCCGCGCGATTTTAATTCTTCCAGGTGTTGAATTGTCGCTTCGAGCAATTGATTATAGTCCGCAGCCATGAAGGCATCGTAGCGTTCGCGCGGCGCCACGCCAAAAAGTATTTGTTCACCGGAATGATTTAAACAAAATTGACGGCTTGCGACGACGTTACCATTTTCGGACGCTGGCAGTCTGTTCCTGGATAAATGGATCGCATAAGCCGATCCTTAATATGAAACTCTCCACATTCATTTTGTGTTGCTCTTTTGCGATTGCTTATGCGGCTAACGGCCTCGCACAGGAGAGAACATCTTATCAATTCGGTTTTGGCGCCGAAAGGCCGGCACCTGGCTGGATCCAAATTTCGCCGACTGACAGCTATTCCACACTGACTGGCTACGGCTTTGAACCAGGCGCAGACGTGGTGGCTGGAAGCAATTTCGTTAACAGCATGAAACCATTTTATTTCTCCGCCAGGCTGCCCGAGGGCAATTATAAGGTGACCATTGTGCTTGGCGGCAAAGACGACTCAACCACGACCGTAAAAGCCGAACTGCGCCGGCTAATGCTGGAAAAAATCCGAGTGCCTGCAGGCGAATCCAAAACCGAAACGTTCATCGTGAATTTACGAACGCCGCGAATTTCCAAGAGTAATTTTGTGCGTCTGAAGCCGCGCGAGAAAATGACCGAGATGTGGGACTGGGACGACAAACTGACGTTGGAATTCAACGGTTCAAACCCCAGTGTGCATTCACTCGCAATCGAACTGGCGGAGGTGCCGACGGTCTTTCTCATCGGTGACTCGACGGTTTGCGATCAGCCGGCCGAACCGTGGAACAGCTGGGGACAGATGCTGCCGCGCTTTTTCAAGCCGGAGGTCGCGATTGCGAATCATGCCGAGTCCGGCGAAACCGTTGCCGATTCCATGAAGGCTCAACGATTCGAAAAAATATTCAGTGTAATGAAGCCGGGCGACTATCTGTTTGTGCAATTCGGGCACAATGACATGAAAAACCAGGCGCCGGATGCTCTGGCCATCTACAAAGCCGATTTGAAAGGGATCGTCGAACACACGCGTTTGCTAGGCGCCACGCCGGTGCTGGTGAGTTCGATGGAACGCAAGAACGGCGTCGAGCATGACACATTAATGGGCTATCCCCAAACCGTGCGAGACGTGGCGAACGAGGAAAGCTGCGCGTTGGTTGATCTGAATGCCATGAGCAAGGTTTTTTATCGCGCTCTCGGCGACGATATTGGCAAGGCCTTTCAAGACGGTACCCACCACAACAATTACGGCAGTTACGAACTGGCCAAGTGCGTGGTAGAGGGCATCAAGGAGAACAAATTGCCATTGGCTAAATTCATCAATGATGATTTTGGTGATTTTGACCCGACGCACCCCGATTCGGTTGCAGATTTCTCCATGCCGGCGAGTCCGGTTCACTCCAGCGCCAAGCCGCTGGGGAATTGATGGCTTTATTGCGCTGCCGACGACACGAGCGTGATAGGAGTTAACGTCACCGGACCGAGCAGGCCGGAATCCATCAAGGGCCAATCAGCTGCATCAAATGGTTTGTAATCCACGTTTAAGACATTCGCATCTTTGAAAATTTTCCACGGCACCCCGCGCCGGTCCAGATCACGGATGCGGTTCGCGGAAACATTAGTGACTTCGACTTCCAATTTGTTGCCCGAGGGCTTCAGGTTATCCACGACGACGCGGAAGGGCGGCGCAATGACTGTGCCGTAATCCTTGCCATTCACTCTCACGCGCGCGCTCTCTCGGACATGGCCCAGATCCAGAAAATAGACGTTGTCGGAGTTAGCCGACGCGTCGAACGTGATCTCGTATTTTGCTGTTCCGGCGAACGACTGGGCACTTGTGTCGGAGAAAGTCGTCCACGAATTCAGTTTAGCGGTGTGAACATCTGCTGGCAGGATCGGGCCGCCCTGGATGAAACTCACATTCCATTGACCAGTGATTTCGACCGGCTGGCCATCGACCTGCCAGTAACGCCAGGCCGATCCTTCCACTCTTTTGCGGGCGAGGGCACGTAAAATAACCGACGCGCCAGCGTCCAGTTTCAGGTGAATTTCGGTCAAGCCGGCGTCCCCTTGCCGGATTGCCGCCACGCCGGAATTGCCGGTCATCGGATCAAGAAGGACGATTGATGTTGCCGCCCGCCCAAGGCTGATCCAACCGTCAAGATTAGTGGTTCCGCGATTGACGATGAAGTAATTCCAGCCGCCATCGAATGAACGACGGGTGAAAAACAGCCCTGAGTCAGCCATCATTTCACGCCTCGTTTCCACGCGCGCAAACCATCTATCCGCCGGCTTCCCAATCAGCAAAGTACCTCGGCCTTCTTCCGCAAGCGGAACACCCAAATCCGTGACCCCAAATTTAATTTGCCCAAGCGATTCCATTAATTCCTTCCGCCTCCCTTGCCAATCGGACCAGCCGGGAACATCCTTTGGCAAACTGCTTTCAAAAACGATTTGTGCACCCGCTCGCCAAAAAGATAGCAGTCTTTCCAAGGTCTCGAGCGGCATGTAATGGCATTCCGGTACAACAATGACCTTGTATTCGCCCCCGGGCATCTGAATTTTCCCATCCACCACTTTGGCCGCGAGCAATTGCCGGTCGGACACGTAATCAAAAGCGTAGCCACGATTCCAAAGCTCATGCGCAGTTTTTCCGATCGGCTGTCCCTCAAACCAATCGGTGGCGCTGACGGTCATCGGCAGCACGCGGCCCGAAGGAATGCTCCAAAAATCGGCCACCGGCCAGTAGAGCAAAACATCGTTGTCGGGCTTGCCGGCCTGCAAGACCGACTGCACGCGCGCAATGTAGTCATTAACCGTCCTCACGTCGTGCCAGATGGAATTGCGCGGGTTCATTTCTGTCGAGGCGTAGAATACCCAGCCCGGCCACGGCGCGTTGTCGGGCGAATAACAGGCCCCGTGGTAAAAAATGCGGTTCACGCCGGCTAGGAACATGTCGTCGGCGAGGTGTTTCACATCAGCGAGCGTCTCAGTGAAATGTTCCTTGAGCCAGGTGCCGGTTTCCGCACTGGTGAGTTGCCGGCCTTGTGTATGGGCGGCGGACGAGGCGAATTTGGAAATCAATACGCTACGGTCATTGTGAAACATCTCGGTCTCGGGCATATCCGCGTCGGCGTAAAGATCGAGCCAGTTGCCAGGTGTGCCGTGGGCCTGATAAATTGTCGTCATCCCGTTCCGGTGCGCCCAATCAATCCAGGCCGGTTCCGATTGTTCGACCATGACGTCGGAAATGGTGAGTCGGTAATCGTATTTAACCCGCGAAATATGATCGCCGCGGGCATCACCAAACAGCGCAGGCAATTCGTCCTGCAACTTATAGCCGCGGCGCTTTTCGAATTGGGCGAAAAAGTCTGGCGCCCAGTCAGTGCGGTATTCGTAGGAATCTTGAAACACGGCCTGTGGTCTCGGCCCGGAATAATTCACCAGGGCCTCATCAAACCACTTCAACCAATCAAGAACGGCCTGCGGGTAAAGCGGATTAAGCATCCAACCTTCACCACCGGGCGCCGCCCGCTTGACTTTCTGGCCAGACGTTTTTTGGGAAATGGAGTAAACCGTCCAGGAACCCGCTGGCGCCGTCCAATCCAGCGTGCCGTTAGCGGAAATTTTATCCGTGAGTTCAAGAGGTTTTCCGTCCGGCGAAAACGCGACGATCGCCTGCGTCACCGCGGGATCGAACCTGTCTGGAAAACCCTCCCCTGCAGCGGGCTTAAACGTTTTCACCACAACACTGGCATTGGCGTCTTCCCGATCAACTGTCGGCCCGCCAAAACACCAGCCCGAACCCAATGACATATCCACACCCATATCGAAGCGCTTCGCCGTATCCACCGTATATCCCAGCATTGCCAGCCAGGTTGGCGTCAGATAGGAAATTTCGCGCGCTTCGTTACCTTTGACGCCGTAAATCGTGGTGATTTGCACGCCCCCCAAACCGGCGTCGTGAAAACGCTGCAATTCGTTCTCGATATTGGTTCGATCCACCGCGCTGCCGTGCCACCACCACCACGCCCAGGGCCGTGCTTGCGAAGTAATGGACGGCCACGCCAGCGCGTCATCCGCGGCCTGAGTCGGCCATGACGATATTAGAAGTACCGCCATGCCGAGCACGCATCCAAAAATGAAATTGCCGGGAGACGTCATGGTTCGATTAACCCTCATTTTAATTTTCCGGGCAAGGGGAGACTAAAACAATTTCTAGTGATCGTCCGGTTATTAAGCAATGGTTCATGTCAAAAACTAAAGTTGAAACTTGACCTGTGCCCGCATTCCCTAAAACTACGCAGAACAATTCCTCAAAATGATCGCACCCATTCAATCCCCGGGCTCTACCGTCAAAAGTACAGGTTTATTCCGCACGGCAGACGGGAAAAATTATGCGCTTCTCTTCCTGCTGGTCACCTCACTGTTTTTACTTTGGGGTGTTTGTAATGGCATGATTGATATTTTGAACAAACATTTTCAAGATTCACTGCACATCAACAAAATGCAGTCAGCCTTTGTGCAGTTTGCCAACTACATGGGTTACTTTTTCATGGCCATCCCTTCCGGATTACTGGCGCGACGATTCGGTTACAAGGGCGCGATTATCATTGGACTGGCCTTGGTTGCCACAGGTTCGTTTTGGTTCATTCCCGCAACTCACATCGGGACTTACTGGGCGTTCTTGTTGGGACTATTTATTCTGGCTGCCGGCCTGACCTGCTTGGAAACTGTGGCAAATCCCTACACCACCGTCCTGGGTCCGCCGGAGACCGGTGCCGCGCGCATCAACCTCGCCCAAAGCGGCAATGGCGTCGGCTGGATGATTGGTCCGGTGCTCGGAGGGTGGTTTGTACTCTCATCCACTAGCGAAGCCAATACCAGCAACGCCGACCTTTACAAACCTTATCTGATCATCGGTGCCGCAGTATCGCTCATCGCCTTGCTGTTTGTTCTCGCCAAAGTACCCGATTTGCACGCGGAAGAAGAATGCAAGATCGAAACCGGCAAAGGCACAATCCTACTGAAACCGCTGTTTCAACGCTGGCATTTCGTACTGGCGGTCGCCGCGCAATTTTTTTATGTCGCGGCGCAAACCGGCGTCTTCAGCTATTTCGTCAATTACCTAGCGTCAGAAACCCCGCCTTTGACCGAAAATCTGGCTCACCTCTTGCCGGCGAATCTGACCGCGTTGAAGGACGGCGCATACCACATTACTGACCAGGGTGCAGGTGATTTACTTTCGTTTGGCGCTTTCGGCTTGTTTCTGCTGGGCCGTTTCACCGGCAGCTTTGCGCTGCGAATCGTCAAACCCTCCGCCATGCTGGCGTTATATTCCGCCATCAACGTGATCATGATGATTTTGATCATCGTTCCAATGGGCTGGTGGTCGGTGGCCGGGCTTTTCCTCAGCTTCTTCTTCATGTCCATCATGTATCCCACCATCTTTGCGCTGGGCATTCACGGCTTGGGCGAACAGACCAAAAGAGCCGCTTCGTTCATTGTCATGGCTATCGTCGGCGGTGCCGTCATGCCACTTTTCATGGGCTGGCTGGCTGACCATTGGGGGATGCGCATCGGCTTCTTCATGCCGCTGCTCTGTTTTGCCTTCGTCGCTTTCTATGGCGCGGCCTGGCAAAAACTGGAAAGTAGAGACAGTGTGGCCAGATAACTTTGCGGATTGGTAATTTATGCCGGATGTGAGCGTCTCGGATGCGCAGGCAGAAAAACCAGCCAGCTAAACCCGTCCCGGTACACTCAGTTGACAGCGCTTGCGCAACTCGCCTACGCTGCGGAGAACGAATGAACCTGACCGAACTTTTGGAAAATTCCATCCGCCAATGGCCGCAGAAGACTGCGTTAATCGAGGATGATGCCGAAATTTCCTATGGGATGCTCGGTCAGAAGATTGATTTTCTGGCAGAAAAATTGCAGAGCCTTCAACTCCCGGACGGTGCTCGGGTTGGATTGTGTTTTCCAAATTCCGTGAGCTATGTCGCGCTGACTTATGCTCTTTGGAAAATCAATGCCATCGTCGTTCCCGTCCCCACTGAATGTCCGCAGGGGGAACTGGCTGAAATCGCGCAGTCGATGGAATTGTCCGCCATCCTGAACCAGAAACCTGTCGTGCCGGGAGAACCAATCGCACCGGAGGTCTTTGTTTCCAATCTCAAACCCGCTGTTTCGCCGGATAACCACGGTCTCAATATTGCGTTCATCCGTTTCACTTCGGGTACCACCAACGCGCGCAAGGGTGTTGTGCTCAGCCACGAAACCATCCGCGACCGAATCGCGGCCGCGAACCGGGCGTTTTGCATCACCGATGAGGACACTGTTATCTGGTGCCTGCCGATGGCACATCATTTTTTGATCACCATCGTGTTGTATCTCAACGCCGGGGCAACCATCGTGTTGGCGCGTCATGTCACCGCCCGGCCGTTTCTGGAATCGGTGAACCGCTGGCGCGGAACCGTTCTTTATGCGGCTCCGTTCCATTTTTCGCTGCTGGCACGGGAACATTCCGCGACACAAATCGATTCTGTTCGTCTTGCCGTCGCGACCACCTGTGCGCTGCCCCAGGATATCGCGGAGGAGTTTTATAGGCGCTACGGAAAACCGTTGGCACCCGCACTGGGCATCATTGAGCTCGGCCTGGTCGCCCTGAATGCGGATGATCCGCGGCAACGCTGGAACTCCGTTGGCCGGCCTTGCGCCGATTTTCGAATCAAAATTCTTTCGCCCGATGAAAACGGCGTCGGCGAAATTGCGGTGGCGGGGCCGGGTGTCTGCGATGCGTATGCCGCACCATGGCAACCGCGCGAAACCATTTTGCAGAACGGATGGTTCATCACCGGCGATCTCGGCCGCCTCGACGCGGACGGTTATCTCTTTCTGATTTCCCGCAAAACCGCTGTCATCAACCTGGCCGGACGAAAAGTTTTTCCGGAGGAGATCGAAGCCGTCCTGAACCGACATCCCGCCGTGCGTGAATCACGAGTGTTCGGGCGCTTGCACTCGCATCTGGGCGAAGTCGTTGAGGCGGAAATTGTTCTGGCCACAGAAACCGCCAGCATCGAAAATCTTTCGCACTTTTGCCGGGAACACCTGGCCAACTATAAAATTCCCACCAGATTCCATGTCGTTCCAGCATTGCCGCGCACGCCGGTAACGGGCAAAATCCGCCGCGTCGCTGCGTTGGCCTGACATGATTCAAACATCAGAAATCGAAACCGAACTGCTCGCGTTCCTGCGTCGCGACATCTTTTCACCCGAAACCAAAATCGATGCCGGGACCGACCTGGTTGCCGCAGGGTTTGACTCGATGTCCCTGGTGAAACTGCTGCTGCACGTCGAGACCAAATTCGGCCGGTGGATTCCCGAGGGGGAGATCACGAACGAAGCGCTGGCCAACGTGGCGGCGCTTGCCGCCACAGTGGCCCGTGTCCTGAATGAAAAATAGCGTGCCGCTCAACGGTTCCGATCAACTCATGCGCGGCTTCGATTTCGAGGCGCGCCGGAGTGGTTTCGCGGGCAATCACTGCCAGATCATCCTCGAACTCAATGGGGTCATTTCCGCCGACATTTTGGCGAAACGTGTTGCCGCATTAGTTGATTGCTTTCCAATTCTTCGATCGCGACCCGCCGGCTTGTTTCGGCCGCGATGGAAAAACCTCGGCCGGGGCTTCGCCGGACCACAAATCCGCACGCAACGCGATGCGCCGAATCTGCGCCAGAAACTGATTAACGAACCTCTACGAATCAACCGGGGTGAACTAATGCGGTTTGACCTCGTTGAACGTGCTGGTGCGAAAATGGATTTCATTTTCACCTGGACGCATCTCTTGATGGATGCGACTGCCGCCGAACATGTTCTAACGGCCATCAACGACGAAAAAATCATCCTGCCCCAAACCACCCCCCACCCGTCTGGCGCGCCGGCGAAATGGCCGGAACGATTGGAGCTGATGAAAAAATCCGTCGCGCAACTTGACAAGTTTTGCGAAAACCAGCCACGGGCCCTGAAAACCCGTCACGCCAACGCGCCGCGGCAATGGCAATTTCGTGTTGAGAGATTTGACGCCGGCGAAACCGCGCGGATACGCGCCAACGGTTCACGGCTCTGCGGCGTTTTGGGTGACGCGCAGTTTCACGCCGCCATCGCCGCGCTCGAGCTGCACCGCCTGCACCAGAAACTTGGTTGCGCCACAAAAAGTTATATTTTGCCGATGCCCGTCGGCCTGCGGCCCAAAGGCCGCATCGAACCGCTGTTCAGCAACCAGATCGACATGCTCATGCTCCAGTTCCTGCCGGCGCAACTTGATGCCGTCGAACAAACCGTTGCTGCGCTGAAGGCGCAGACCTCCGAGGCATTGCGTGAAGGTTCCATCGGATATGGCCGCAAGCTCTCGGAACTTTTCAGCTTCCTGCCCCTGCCGGTTTACATGAAAGTTCTCAAACACGGGTTGAAGGGCGAAATTTGCTCGCTTTTTTTCGGTGACACCGCCTTCGTGAATCCAAAGCTCGAGAGTTTTCTCGGCGCGGCAGTGGAACAGTTTACGCACGTTGCCGCCGTCACGCCATCACCCGGACTGGGGGTAATTTATTATTATTTCCGCGGCAATTTGTGTGTGACCGTCATTCATGCCTGTACGGTTTTGGATGAGTTGGAGGCGGCTGAGTTTTCCGCTGCACTTCGAAAACGCCTGCTGAATCCGTGAGCAAAGCATTTGACATCGCCGTCATTGGCAGCGGTGCGGCCGGAATCGCCGCCGCCGTTGCTGCCGCACGGGCAGGCGGCAAAGTCTTGCTGCTCGATAAGAACCCCATCCCGGGCGGCACCGGCGGGCTCAGCGGCCTGACGACAATGTGCGGACTTTTTGACGAAGCTGGAGACTTTCTCAACCCCGGTTTCCCCCGCGAGTTCGCAAGCGCCATCACGAACGCTCCACCATTAAAGATGGGACGGCTCTGGGTCTTGCCTTATGAGCCTGAACAATTCTGCGCCACCGCGCAAAACCTGTTCGCCAATTTACCCGACTTACAAACGCGCTGGAACTCGCCTCTGGAGGATGTGGTCGTGGAAAACGATCGCATTATTGCCGTGAATGGGTTCAAGGCTGGCGCGGTGATTGATTGCAGCGGAGACGCAGAAGTGGCCCGCGCCATTGGCGCCGCATGTCTGGAAACCGACGAAACCACACAGGCATCCGCCGTGATTTTTCAGCTGCAAAAGGTGACGCATGATCTGCGCACGCCAGCCGGCGTGGCGCAGGTTTTGCTGCCCGTTGCGCGTGCCGGTTTTCCACTCCTTAATTTTCAGCCAGGCTCTAAACTGGATTCCGTCACGGCCAAATTTACCGGCAAACCAGAACAAGTCGCTCCACTCATCGAATTTTTGCGTGCAAATGTTCCTGGATTTGAAAAATGCTCTACGCCGCTGCTGGAATTTTCCAGCACGCGCCGCGCAGGCCGGATGATTATCGGCGAACATATTCTGACCGGCGCCGAAGTTTTGGCCGGAGCACGATTCCCGGACGCGGTTGCTCGCGGGGCCTGGCCGGTCGAGCAATGGAGTGCGAACGGCACCGCGAAATACCGTTACCTGCCGGCGGGTGCTCACTACGAAATTCCGGCGCTCTCGTTGCGGGCAGCCCGGACGAGAAATCTCTTCATGGCGGGAAAAGCCATCAGCGCGGACGTAGACGCGATTGCCAGCGCGCGCGTCATGGGCTGTTGCCTGGCGACCGGCGCGGCGGCTGGAAAACTGGCGCTGGATTGCCTAAACTCTGCTCACCAAAAATGACCGCGCTCGAGAAATTCTGGCCGGAAACCTTTCGATACGCGAAAAGACATTCGCCTTTTTACCGCGAATGGTTTCGCGGCTTGAAGAGCGTTCCGACATTGCACGACCTGCCGACGGTCGATAAAAAAATCCTGTCCGAGCGCACTCCGGAATTTCTCTGCGTGGCGCGCAACCGCATCGCCGAAATCGTCACGACCAGCGGTACCGCCGGCAAGCCGCTGTTGTGGATGCTTACGAAACCCGATGTGGAACGATTGGCGGCGAACGAAAAGATTTCGTTTGCATGCGCCGGAATCACGCCGCGCGATACCGTGCTGGTGGCTGTCTCGCTGGACCGTTGTTTTATCGCCGGGCTGGCCTATTGGCAGGGACTGCGCGACCTTGGCTGCACCGTCGTCCGCGTCGGCGCCTCCTCTTCCATGCTGGTTCTTGAAATGATTGAGCGCATCAACCCGACGGCGATTGTCGCCGTGCCCTCTTTTTTGCGGGTTATCGCCGGCAAGGCGCGCGACATAAAATTCAACCTGCAACAGTGCCCGGTGATTAAAACCGTGTGCATCGGCGAACCAGTGCGAGACGTCACGTTCAATTTGAACTCTTCCGGCAGCGAAATCGAAAAAAACTGGGGCGCGAAGGTCTATTCCACTTACGGCGTGACCGAGCTGGCCAATTCGCTCTGCGAATGTGCGGCGGGCCGCGGCGGTCATTTGCACGATGAACAACTGTACCTCGAAGTCCTGGATGATGCGGGCAGACTCCTGGCTGATGGCGAGGTCGGCGAAGTAGTCGCCACCACGTTTGGCGTTGAAGCCATGCCGTTGATTCGCTACCGCACCGGCGATTGCGCCGCCCTGTTTACTGAGAAATGCCGTTGCGGGCGAAAAACGCCGCGGATAGGCCCAATCATCGGGCGCAAACATCAAAAATTAAAATTCAAGGGAACCTCGGTTTTTCCCTCCACCTTGCAGGTGGTTTTGGAAGAAAACCAAAGCGTTGAGTCGTTCGTGATTATCGCGCAGACAGACAACGACCTTTCAGACTCGATTGAGGTTCTATTTCACGGCAGTGCCTCGGCAGCGGGATTACGGGAAATGATCCAGGCAAGGGCAAAGATAGCACCACGGATCCGTCGGGCTTCAGCGGGAGAAATTGAAAAATTGCAAATGCCGCCCGAGGCAAGAAAGCGGCGCACATTCGTGGACTTGCGATGAGATTCTGTGTCGTCATCCCCTGCTTTGACCATCCGGACACCGTCGCTGCGGTCGTGAATTCCGCGCAAACATTTTGCCCGGTGCTGGTAGTCGACGATGGCTCGAGCCCGCCAGTGCCGCCGAACATGGCCGCGACAATAATCCGGCTGGAAACAAATTTCGGCAAAGGCACGGCCCTGCGCACCGGCTTTGAGCGCGCACGAGAACTCGGTTTCACCCATGCGATCACCATGGATGCTGACGGACAACATTTTGCGGATGATTTGCCGAAGTTCCTCAAAGCCGCCGAATCTCAACCAGACGCGCTGATTGTGGGGGTGCGCGATTTTTTCGCGGCTGGCTGTCCCACGCACCGCCGCCGTTCCAATGCCATGTCCACGTTTTGGTTTCGCGCGGAAACCGGGGTGCGATTGCGGGACACCCAGTGCGGCTTTCGCTGTTACCCGCTAAGTCTAACGAGGGATCTTAAGACCCGTTCCGGGCGTTATGCGTTTGAACTGGAATTTATGGTGCGCGCGGCGTGGTTGGAAACACCCATTGTGGCTGTCCCGGTCAACTGCACCTATGCGCCGGACCAAATCCGGCGATCGCACTTTCGGCCGGTGAAAGACCTGGCCCACATCACATTCATGAACATTGGCCTGGTGGTACAATCCTGGTGCGTGCCGCAAAAATTGCGTATTTTGTGGTCGCTTGGGAAAAAAGAACCGCTGTGGGACACCGTCGCTGATATTTTTTCTGAACACGCCCATCAACCCGTTCGCGTCGCCAGTGCAGTTGGACTGGGTTTGTTTTGCGGCATCTCGCCCTTCTGGGGCATCCAGATGCTTCTCGCAGCTACGATCGCACACTGGCTGCGTTTGAATAAGGCGATCGCGCTGCTGGCCTGCAATATTTCCATTCCACCGGTCGCCCCTTTCATCATTTATGGCGCCACCGTGCTGGGACACTGGTTGTTCACCGGAGAAGTCCTGACCATCTCGCCGGCGCAAGTCCGGGCGCATACGGGTGAATTCCTCTGGCAATGGTTCGTCGGCAGTTTCGTGCTCGCCACGGTCGTGGCGTCAGTCGGGATTTTCACCACCTATTTCGCCGCGCGGCTGTGGCGACGAAAATGAGACCCGATTTTTATCCGCCGCTCTATCACTGGCTCGTGGCGCACCGGCGCCTGATGCTGCTGGCGGCAGGGATCATTGCTTTGGTCTGCGTTGCGATTTCTTCCCGGATCAGCCTCGAAGAAGACATTCTTGCCACCCTGCCCCAGCGTGACCGCATCGTGGATGAATACAAATATACGATCCGCAAATTCCACCAGATCGATCGGGTGTACATTGATGTCGGCATCAACCGCGACGATGCCGCCACGCTCGGAAGCGCCGCAGACCAGTTTTACGCACACCTCGCGACCAACGCTGCTTTCGCGCACATCACCTATCAGATTGAGTTTGGCAGCCAGCGTAAAATTACGGATTTTTTGACGGGTGCCCTGCCGAATCTTTTCACCGAGACCGACGCAAAATTGCTCGCGCCCAAACTCGAAACCAATTCCATCCGCAATTTTCTGACGGAAAAACGTCGGCAGCTGGCCGGACCTGAAGGCATGGCGTTAAAGGATGTCGTAGCCGCCGACCCCATCGGCATGAGCGCGCTGGTGATCGCGAAGGTTGTGCCGCTGCAGACCGGTTTCGGTGACGCCCGCGTCCTGGACGGCCGGCTGACCAGCAGCGATGGAAGGCACACGCTGCTGATGGCGGAACCGAAATTTGCATCCTCGGATTCCAAACAGAGCAAGCTCCTCGTGACGGAAATGTTGCGGGCCGCGCACGAGGTGGAAACGGATTTTCCGGGCACGCATGTTGCCATCACCGGGGGCCATCGCATGGCGCAGGACAACGCGGCGCTCCTCCGCAGTGACGGCACACGCTGTATGGTGCTGGCGCTGTCCGCGATGTTCATCCTGTGCTTTACCGCGTATCGACGGCGCTGGTTGGCGGTCGTTACGTTTCTGCCTTCCCTGTTCGGCACCTTGATCGCCGGAACCGTTCTTGTGTTGTGGACGCAGCACGTTTCCGCCATCGCGATCGGTTTTGCCAGCATGGCCATCGGCATCACGGTGGATTACGGAATTTATGTCGTTTATCACCTGGATAACGCCGCGTTTGACCGGGCTTCGGCGGGTAAAATTGTCGGCCGGCTCGTGCTACCAACGGCCATTGGCGCACTAACGATTATTGCCGCTTTCACGGTACTGGCGACATCGCCCATGGAAGGCTACCAGCAACTTGGCCTGTTTGGCGCGGTCGGCGTGCTCATGGCGGCCACGTTCGCCCTGTTCGTCCTGCCCTTGCTGGTTCCGCTGCCGAAACAACCCGGTGTCCCGAAGCAACTGCGGTTCACCCATTGGATGGAAAATTTCCACGCGTGGCAGAGGCGAAAACGACCGCTGCTCTTGTTGGGTGTTGCCGGAATGACGATCGTGGCGATTCTTGGCGTCAAACATCTCCGCTTCGAGGGCGATATCTCCAAGCTTAATGGCATCACCCCCGCTACGAAGGCGGATGACCATTTGATCAGCCGGACCTGGGGCGACGCGCTCGGTATGACACTCGTGGTCGCCCGCGGAAAAACGGTCGACGACGCCCTGGCTCAAAACGACCGCGCCGCCGCATTGCTCGCGGCACAAACCAATGTTACCGGCATTTACTCGCTAGCGTCCGTTTGTCCTTCAATGGCAACACAGGAGGAAAACATTAAACGCTGGCAGGATTTTTGGACCCCGCGACGCAAAGATAAGCTGCAGCAGGCGCTCCAAGGTGTCGGCGGCGAACTGGGATTCCGTCCCGAAGCGTTTGCCCCTTTTTGGAAGACCGTGAATGAAACGCCGGCACCGATTACGCTCGATATGTTTCACGGCACTGCGCTGGAAGAGGCTTTGAATGAGCGGGTCGCCACCGGCACGAACGATACCGCCATCAGCACACTCATAAAATTGGCCGACCGTTCAAAGGCCGGCGAACTGCGCGATGCGCTGCCGGGGTTTATTCTCATTGACCAGAGAAATTTCGCCGGGCATATCGCCGCCCTGGCGAAAAGCGGCATGGGCCATTTCGCCCTGTGGACGGCTATCGCCGTGGGATCGATTGTATATCTGACATTGAACTCAATTGAGCTGATCATCGCGACGCTGCTCCCGATTGGTTTTGGTTTGCTCTGGACGCTCGGCTTGATGGGACTGCTCGGCCTGCCGATCAACGTGATGAACTGTGTCTTCGTCATTTTTGTCATCGGCATGGGCGAAGATTACAGCGTGTTTCTGGCGACGAGCAAAATGGACGAATGGCGTGGTCATCCGCCAAGAATTCACGCCACCAGCGCCTCCGTTTTAATTTCAGCGGCAACGACGATCTTTGGTTTCGCGGTGCTGATCTTCGCGCGCCATCCGGTCCTCTTCTCAATGGGCACGACCGTCCTGCTTGGCATGATCAGCTCGTTCATTGCGACTCTGGTCATCACGCCCGCGTGCATGGATTTGCTGCTCTTTCGCCAACAACCGACGGGAGCCCCGCGTTGGTGGCATCCGCTCGGGACAGTTTGGGTCGCGCTGCATCTCGGCAGCGCCCAGGTTTTTTTGTATTACGTTTTACGCCCCTGGCTGAAAGTGTTTTCGCCGCGCACGGCCGACGAAAAACTTCGCGATGCCACACGCTGGATGGCACGCGGCGTCATCAAGTGCGTTCCGTTTGGGAGATTGGAATGGAAAAATATTTCGCCCGCAACGTTTTCACCGCCGTGCATCGTCATCAGCAATCACCAGTCCGCCGTGGACGTGATGCTCACCGTCGGCCTGCCCGGCGACGTCCGACAGACGGCGAAAAAACGCGTGTTCGATGCGCCATTTCTCGGCATCGGCTGCAAAATCCTGGGGCATGTCATGGTTGAACCGAATGATCCGCAGGCAACCTTGCAACGCTGCCGCGAACGGTTGGCCGCCGGCGCTTCGGTGCATTTTTATCCTGAAGGCACACGCTCGCCCGACGGATTTGTGCAACGCTTTCATCGCGGCGCGTTCGAACTCGCCGTTGAATTGAATCAGGAAATTCTCCCGGTCATCATGTGCGACACCTGGACCGGCGTACCCCGTGATGCGTATTGGTTCGAGCCTTACCATGCCGTCGTCCGCGCCATGCCGCGGGTTACTCCGCAAAATTTCGATTACTCGCTCGGCAGCCTTGCGCTCATGCAACACTGCGAAAAAATAGTTCGCGCCGCACTCCAAGAACAATTGGACGCGCTCAACACCCCGCGCGTATTGCGCCGCAAAGTCCAGCGCCTCTACCGCTATCAGGGGGCTTTCACGGAGAAATTCGTCCACTGGAAACTGAAACTCGATCCGGTCTTCCCCCGGCTGGACGAGGTGGTTCCGCGCAGCGGCTTCATCCTGGATCTGGGTTGCGGTTATGGCATCGCCACCCACTGGCTGGCCTGCGCCACCGACCAACGCAGCTTCCTCGGCGTGGATTATGACGAAAACAAGCTTCGCATCGCACAACGCACCGCGCCGGAAAATCCGCGCATCCGGTTTCAAACCGGGGACATCCTGGAATTCGTCTTTCCCAAATGCGACGTGATTTTGTTGCTCGACGTCTTGCACTACTGGGCACCGGAAAAGCAACAATTGATTCTCGAAAAGGCACAAAGAGCTTTGCGCCCCGGTGGAAAATTGATTTTACGCGATGGTGCGAAAGCGGAGGACCAGGCGCATCAAAGCATCCATCGCTGGGAAATCTTCGCCACGAAGTTTGGCCTAAACCAGACGCGCGAAGGGCTGCATTTTCAGACGTTGGCGGAATTGCTGGCTGCCCTGCGAAACGCAGGTTTCGGCCCGGCGGAAATCATCAAGGAAGCGGGCCGGGGTTCAAACGTGCTGCTGGTTGCGGGGGCTGGAGCTGGTTGATTTTATCACGGGGTTGCAGTTGAAAAACCGCTTCCTTCTTTCCGGCCCCCGCAATTTTCCGGCGTACGAATTCGGTGAAGTCCTCGCGTGACAGGCCCAGGTAAGCCTCCGGCAGAATCGGTTCGCCAAAATGAATTTCCACCTTCCGCAAACCACTGATGGGATGAAATGACCCGGTCTTCGTGGAAACCAAATGCATGTTCTCAATGAAGATGGGAATCATGATGGCACGGGCGGCTTGCGCGACGTAAAAAATCCCCGGCTGGCACTCCGCTACGTCCACACCGCTGCCGCGCGTCCCTTCAGGAAACACGATGAGATTGAATCTTTCAATTTCACGTGCGTAAGTCTCCAGTTCACGGATGCGGTTCAAATTCAATTTTCCGCGTTCAAGTAAAAACCCGATCGGCTTGCTCAAAACCGACCGCACCCAGGAATCGCACCAGGCCTTTTTGGCACCCAGCACCAGAATGGGATAATTCCCGGAACGCCATAACAACGCGCCGAGCAAGATGGTATCCAGCAAACTGACGTGGTTGCTGACGAAGAGATAGCGTTGCGATGGCTGGATTTTTTCCAAACCGCGGGTTCGTCGCGTATACGGCAGCGCGAACAAAGCGTAGGCTGAAAATCCGAGCAACGCCTGGATCCACTTCAGTCGCCGCGAAACCATGATGCGTTCTGATTGTTCCATGGATCGAATGCTAATATTCTAATTCGCCGACCCGGCTTCGCGCAACAACTCTTCGAGTTGTCGGGTCTCTTTCAAAAACGCCGGCTGCTCGGACAACGCCTTTTGGAAAGCAAGTGCCGCCTCTTTATGCCTGCCGAGCGCCAGCAAGGCGCGCCCCTGTAGATAGGAGTTCTGGTAGAAGCCCGCATTCAACATATCCGCCTTTTCCCCAAGCTCTAAGGCACCTTGGGCATCTGCTTTCTTTAAAGCGGCCAGCCCGTCGGCCAGGCATTGCTGCGCCTGCCTCGTCCGGTCGTATTCGCCGTCGGCCAGGGTGGCGTCGGCGGGAATGGTCAGGGCGGGCAGTTCGTTCGTGAAATTGTTCACGTCAAATGCTACGAATTTTCCCAGGCCATTCGGTGGTGAAGCCGCCCAAAATATCCCCGCCGTCAAGTCCATCACGACCGCATGCGTGGCGATGAATGCGTTAAGCGAGCCACGGTGGCCATCGCCCGCGAAAATGCCGCCGGGCAATTTCCGGTCACGCAAAAATTCCACGGCCTGCACGGGGGAAATTGAGCCGTGAAAATCCCGGATCAATTCCTTCAGTCGGGCGTCGCGGGAAACAGAAGTGGCGCCCGCCATATAATTGGTATTGAGCGAATCATCTTTCAAACCCTTGGTCTCAAAATGGTTTGGGCAAACAATGGAATCAGCCTCCGGCTCGCGCACGTTCATCACCGCCGGAGTCTTTTCCACCACCACAAATTTCCCGTCCGCGCGACTGCCGACCAGCCAGAGGGTTGAGACAAACACTCTCGCGTCGCGCAAAATTTTCAACGCTTCGTTGAAATCATGCGCGTGTTGAAGAATATCTCGCGCCACGATTGCGACCGGGACGCCTATATTCCGTGGCAAATGGGAAGGCGCGCCATTCACCGTGACTGAAATGCCGGCGCGGTTCATCCCCGAAACCACGCCCGCCATGCCCGCCCACGAAAGGGAAATGAATGGGATGCCGCCATCCGGTTCACACATCTCCACAACGCGGTTGGTGCTGAATACTTCGGCGGCTTCCCAGTCAAAATTCCGCCCGGTGATCAGATGCCCGCCCGGTGTGGCCCCACCCCAGGCGCCGAACGCCGTGCAACCAGCCCGCGCCCGGATGAAGGGATTATCAATCATCATGTAAGAAACATCATGCGCGGCGTGATAATTCAACAGACGATTGTAAAATTCTCCTTCCTCGGGATGGATGTCGGGGCAACCGAGTGTCGTGCCATAAATCTCCATCCGGTAATCCACCGGAACAAAATCGCTCAAGTTGCGGTTGCGATAGATGACATAATTTTTCAGCAATTCCATTATCCAATGCTGCGGAACGTAGCCCTGGATCATCCGCATGAATTCATTTTCCAGCGTGTGCATTTTGTTTTGCATCAGTACGCCGTCGGCATACCCGATTTCCAGCGGCGAGCCCTTCAGATAGACGACCGATAAACCCTCACGCTCGCCGGTCCATGATTGGCCGAGCCACGTCCTGCCGCCGCGCACTTCCGCTTTCAACTGCAATACAGAAACGTCCGCCGGCAAAGGTGGTGGACGTGCGATGCTGCGATGCACTACAACCACCGCCGTGAGCCAGCCAAGCAGCGTGACCAAAATCGCGCAACCCAAAAGCCGCAGGAACCAGGTTTTTATTTGTTTCGACACAATTTTAAAATCGCTTCGCCGGCCGGTTGTCCGCCGCACATGAAACGGCCGCGTCCGGTAACCACGCCGTCAGTCTCCGATAATTTCAGGCTCAGTTTCAAGGTTTCGCCCGGCACTACCGGCCGTTGGAATTTGCCCTTGACGACCTCTTGCAGAGATAACTTGCAAAGTAACACCCATTCCGCCGCCATGCGGATGATTTCCAGCTGAAAGACCCCGGGTAAAAGCGGGCGATTGGGAAAATGCCCCGTAAATGTCGGGTCGGTGGCGTTGAAATTAAACTCAAAAGCCTGCGTTCCATCAGCCTGCGACCGCGGCCCGGCTTTTCGTGCGTCGGCAATGGAATCACGCATCGTCATTTTATCTCCGCCTTGGCGGCGTCAAACAAGTCCGCTGGCTGCGGGCCGGACTTCACTTCCAGAATCCGTAAATCCAGAGAATATGCCCTCCGTTTGAGGATGAAATGATCCGCCTCCGGCATCTCCACCGGGCAATCTTGGTTGGTCGCATCGCCGAAAAGACACTGCAGATCGTCGGCGAGACCACGGCGAATGTATTTCGATGGGAACATCGGACTCGATTTCATCACAAAAATTGTCCCCTCCGGCTTCACCAACACGTCGGCCACCACATGGCCGAAATTTTCGGTGACGACGAGGCGCTTGCCGCCGGCGGCACTGAGTGCGAGATAGCCATTCAGAGGAAACTGCCGGCCATGGACGCTCAACACCGCACGCTGCGTAATAAATCCATCTGCCGGAAACAGATGTGGCGGGCGCGAAAAATGGCTCCGCAACGGCGGTGCTGTTGCGCAGCCGACGGCAAGCAGCAGAACCATTGGGAAGAGGCTAGGGCGCATGGCTCACAGCGGCTTTGACCTCGGCAATGGCGAGCGGTTTCGTTTGATCAAAAGTGCCGGCAGGGAAAGACACATCACGCTTTTCATTTTGGAACTGGATCCGGGTCAGGTCGCCATCGGGCTCGTTCATTACCACTTCGCGCGTGACGGACAAATCCGGCGGCAAATGCACCTCCAGCGACGCCATCATGCCGCGCACATTTTCATCCTTTGGCACAAACGTCAGCACCACCTCTGTGTTGGTGGCAACTGAGGCAGTGTAATCGTTCAGCATTGCGTTGATGTCTCCCTCATTCATCGCGGACATCTGCTGCATCACGCGCTGGAGCAATTGCGGAAATCCCAGTTTCAGTTTCTCCCATTTACCGTCGTTGAATTCAAATTGCGCGACCGAATCCCGGTCCCCAAGCAGGATGGTCTGGTAGGGCGAGGTCGTTTCCCAACGGATTTTGTCCGGCCGCTCGACCAGCATCACCCCCTCGCTTTTCAGCGGATCAGAAAATAATTTCAGCACGCGTTCCTGGGTGAATTCGAGGTAGACCGATTTCACCCCCGCCATTCTCTGCTGCAAATCCAATAACGTTTGCGGCGGCCCGGCAAATGCCGTGAGCGCCGGGATTCCGAGCGCCATGGCCAGAAAACATTTGAGTCGGTTCATTTTAACAATTCATCCAATCGTACAATTTCATAACCCAGCCGGCGCAGGCTGTCCAACGACGAATTCACCGTCGCCAGCAATTTCTCGGCTGGAATATCTCCATCGTGCAGCAAAATGATGGCCCCGGGCCGAAGCCCGCGCGTGATGCGCCTGGCAATTCTTTGCGGGTTGGCAATCACGGTGTCCAGACTGCGGATGGTCCAGCCGATGACTTGCAGGTTCAATTTTTTTGCCGCACGAAATGTGATTGGATTGGAAAGGCCTACCGGCGGACGATAATAAACAGGGGCCACTCCCGAAGCTTTTTGAATCGCCGCCTGCGCCAATGTCAATTCACGCTGCAGCCGTGCCGTCGAATAGAAATTCGTGAAATTGCTGTGGACGAATGAATGGTTTTGCAGCAGATGACCCTCACGGACGATTTGCGACGCGAGTTCCGGACTGGCCGCGACCTTTTTGCCGATGCAAAAAAAGGTGGCTGGAATTTTTTCCAGGCGCAGCAGTTCAAGCAATTGCGGGGTCGAATGCGGATCCGGACCATCATCGAAGGTCAATGCAACGCGCTTGCTCGAGGCTGGACCGCGACAAATATAATTCCCAAACAATCGCCACTGCGGTATCGCCACCCCCAAGCCCAGCACCAGGAGCAACCCAACCACAGCCAATCCCGACCAAAGGAAGTTGTGGCACCCAAGGGCAACGCCGGCGAAGGCTGAAGCGACAATGACCGCGATGTGAAAACGCGTCATGGCTCGACCAGACACACCGCTTTTGCCCCGTGGAATGACAGAGTGAACAGCAGAACCCCGCATTTATTCTCACGTGCGAGTTTGATTGCCAGGGAGAAGCCAAAGGCGGAAGCAGAGTGGAATTCGCCGCAGGTATCACGGTAAGTTTGGTGTTCGATGTTTTTCCTGGCGCGCTTTGATAACGCTGCCACAACGGCCTCGTACCTCGGATTCAATTGGCGAAATCCCCTGGCCCCGCTCAAAATCAAGCCGACTTTGGCAAGGTCAACGGCAGACGCGATCCAGTCCGCTTCGCGGCCGGCATCGAATGGCTGGCGAAAGCGCCCCAATTTCAGTGCCGTCACGCGGGCCAATGGAGCGGCAACTCTTTCCGCCGGTGCAATACTCGCGACCACTGCTCCCTCGCCGGGAATGACCTGCTCGGTCCAAGCTCCCCAGCGCTGGCCGATGCACAATAGATATTTGTCCATTTCATCCACGGCGCCAACGAGCGCGCAATCGACTTCGCCGGTCGCGAGCTGGGAAATCCCCTGCCAAAGCGCGGTTTCAAAAGTGATTTCGCCCATCGTGGGAGCGGCGTTCATGCCGTGTGCGCCCTGGTCGATCGCGACCTGGCCCGCCGGGGAATTGTGGACTGAATTGGGAAAACGCGAAGGCATCGGTTCACGTTCGTCCTTCGAAATCATGTTTTCGATGAACGCGCCGGCGTCTTCCATGCAACCAAGCCCTGTACCGATCACGACGGCCATCCGTTGCGAAGGGTCCGGCACATGACTTTGCCGCGCAGTGATGAGCGCCATTTGTTGCACCCGGCTCAAGCGGCGGCGCTGGTTCGGCGTCAGCAGCGCGGCGGCGGTCAGCGCGCCGCAACTGCGGACTAACCCTCTGCCGCGTGGCAATGGTGAAGTAATTTCTTTGACCGTGACCTCCCCCGGCCCAATCACTCCGATTCCCCCGATGGCAACTTGAATCCTCCGGGGCGCACGTGTCGATACCGATGCTTCCGGTTTGGAAAAAATCAAAACGCCATTGTTCCCACCGAATCCAAAAGAGTTGCTCATCACATGCGTCAAAGGCATGTGACGCGCTTCCGTGACCGGTTCCAGGCCAATGGCGGGATCACATTTGGCGAAGCCAGGGTTGGGCGGCAGCTCCTGCCGTCGCAAAGCCTCGATGCAAACGACCGCCTCGATCGCGCCGCTGGCCGCCAGTGCATGGCCAAAAATCCGCTTCGTGCTGGAGAACGGCGGCACGCGGTTGTGAAAAACCGTTTTCAACGCGATCGTTTCCGCCACATCGTTGTCGCGCGTGCCGGTTCCGTGGGCATTGACATAATCAATTGCCGCCGATTCGAGCCCGGCGCAGCGCAGCGCGGATTGGATCGCTGCCGTTGCCCCGGCGCCTTGTGGATGCGGCGCGGTCGCATGGTACGCGTCGCAACTCAAACCCCAGCCGCTCAGCCGGGCGAGAATGGTCGCTCCGCGCCGCTGCGCGGATTCTTCGGCTTCCAAAACCAGGATCCCCGCGCCTTCACCAAGGCTCATCCCGCCGCGCGAAACGTCGAACGGGCGACAACCGGCCGGATCAACCAGCAGCAACGAATGAAATCCTCCCCACGTCATGCGCGAAAGCGAGTCCGCGCCACCCGCCAGCATCACGTCCGCGTCGCCGGATAAAATCATTTCACCCGCCTGGGCAATGGCTAATGCGCTGGAAGAACAAGCCGTCGCAATCGCCATGCTCGGCCCGAATAATCCGAACTGGTTGGCGATCAAATCCACCGTCGTGGAACACTCGTGAAAGCGTGCCAACCCCGCCCGCATTTTCCCCTCCTTGATGAGCTTCGTGAGAAAAAGTTCGCTGTCGTAAGAGCCGCCAACCGAGGTGCCCAGAATCAAGCCCGCGCGGTCACCGCAGTCGGCAAAATTAATCCTGGCATCCGTGATGGCCGCGCGCGCCGCGAGCCAACCCAGTTTGTCGCTGCGCGAACTTCGTGCCGGCGCGCCGGCAGAAACGAGGTCTCGCTGGATTTCGCCAACGAGGATTTGTCCGTACCGCGGCGATTGAAACAGGGTCAGCGGCTTGAGGCCACTCCCGCCGGAGGCAACCACACCCCAAACCTCGTCCCGGCCGCAACCGGCGGCGGACACAATCCCCAAACCGGTGATGACAGGAGAACGCGCAGCCACAAATTTATTGGGGGCGTTTGGCCGCGATGAAGTCGGCCAGGGTTTTTACCGAACGGAACGCCGGACGGCCTTCCTCAATATCCTTGATCACAATGCCGTAATCTTTCTCCAGCAACACGACGAGTTCGAGTGCATCAATTGAATCAAGGCCAAGCCCCGTGCCAAACAACGGGGCATCGTCATCAATCTGATCCGGGGTTATGTCCTGCAACTTGAGCGACTCAATTATTTTTGATTTCAATTCGTGGGTTGAGACTTGCATAGTGATTAAACCGCTGATTTGATTTGGAAAATTAGCGTACAGAGCGCTTTCATGTCACGGTCAAATTCCCGTAACTTGTGCAAACCATCGCCACGTTTCAAAAAAATCGCCCACGCGGACGCGGCGGGTGTTGCTGGAATTATTTTCGCGAGTTCAACCGAAACCACTTCGCTAAAGATACAAACACATCCGTCTGCCTCGCCCCGCCGGATCAAATCAAACGCCTCCGGCAAAACGATTTGATCATCGCCGACAAAACATAAATTCGGTCCGGTGAGTTTATAATGGATCGCAATTTCGCCAATGGCCGCACTGGGCAGAGTGTAGGCAAACAACGTGGGGCTCGGCCCGCCGACTCCGTTCCAACCTTGCCAGAAACTAACGTCCGTCGAAAGCGAACCTGTGCCCGTCGCCAGGCAAATGCCGATCCGATCGCTCGCCCACCCGCTGAAATCGAGCGCCAACGATTCAACCGCCAGCAAGGCCAGCTGGCTTTGCAAATCCAACCGCCCAAAACGCTGACCCAATCGCCGGACCAGATGCGTCGCTGCCAGGTCGGCGGCATTCACCACGCTGGCCGCGAAAATGGAGACTTCATTCATGGCTCAAGATCAGGGCGCCGTTCATGCCGCCGAATCCCGTATTCAGCTTGAGAACATTTTTTAAGCGATCCGCCGCACGGGGTCGGCGGACCAGGCTTTTCGGGGCACCCTCGGCAGGGTTGGTCAAACCCAATGTACCGGGTAGAAATTTCTCCTTCATCGCCAGGGTGCAGATGATGGTTTCAATCACACCCGCCGCGCCGAGCGTGTGGCCGAGCATTCCTTTCGCGCCACTGACCGGCGGACATGCCTCACCGAAAATCGTTTTCAATGCGAGCGACTCCATCGTGTCATTATAGCTCGTGCCCGTTCCGTGCGCGTGCACGAAATCAATTTCCTCCGGTGACAATTTTGCCGAATCCAGCGCCAAACGGATGGCCCGGGCGAGACCCGAACCATCCCGCGACGGACCCGTTAAATGGTTTGCATCGTTGCTGCCGCCGTATCCACGCAGGGTGATCCCGGTTGGAGAAGTCAAATCATCCCGCACCAGCATAATCGCCGCCCCGGCTTCGCCCGGGCTCAAGCCGGAGCGCGCCGCATCGAAAGGACGGCAGCCCGCTGGATCAATCGCTTTTAAGGCTGTAAACCCAGCCACGACAAATTCTGACAAACAATCCACGCCGACGACGAAAACGGCATCCGCCGCGCCGCGCCGGATTAGTTTTACACCCTGCGATAGAGCTACCAGACCGGATACGCATGCGACCGAAACTGCTTGCACCGGTCCACGAATCCCGAATTCCTTCGCGAGATCTTCGGCGAGCAGATTTGACTGCAGATGGCGGAGCGCTGCTTTTGAACAAGGGCGGCCCGCCGAGACGCGTTCAAGGGCCTCGATGTTGGCTTTCGTGGTTGAAAGGATGAGACCGATCTTTTGCGGGGGGATTTTGATCGTTTTCGCCGCACCAACGGCTTGTTGCAAGGCTTCACGCGCGAGGAGCCACGCTGGATCCTCATCATCCGGATCCCGTGGCGCCGCACCAACCAGGTTTGATTGAAAACGGGGTGAACTGAATTTTTCCGACGGTCCCAGCCCAAGTAAATGGCTGCGGAGGGCGTTTAGCAAAGATTCGAGACCGCAGCCGACGGCTGAAACCGCACCGCAACCGGCAATTGCTACAACCGGTTCACGCATACAAGGATAATTCGCCGGACGCGACTATCTGTCCATCGCAGGAAATGGTGCCCGCAATCAGTTGCATCGGGCCCAGTCGTTTTTGCTCGCGGATTTCAATTTGCAGAGTTTTCCCGGCTGCAGGACGCGATTGGATCTTGAAGCTGGAAACGGCGACGAGCATTCCGTTCGCTGCCGTGCCGGATTTGGCCCCACACAATTTTGCCCGCTGGCCAAGCGCGGCGGCAACCGTTTGGGCAACGCACTCAACCAGCGCAGTTTCAATGACTTGCCCTTCCGTCACTGTGAAATCATTCTCTTGAAAACAGGCGATCGCGGTTGCCGTCGATTCCGTGCAGCTGGTCAGGGCGGTAATCCATTGCATCGGCGCACGATGGGGAATGAGCTGGTCTAGGGCGACGGACATAACTCAGTTTTCGGCTTCGGCGTGAGCTGGGGCGGCTCGGTCAATTCCCAGAACGGGTAAAAATTGTACCATTGGAAAGGGTCGCGGCGGACGACGGTTTCCAGGTTTCGCGCGAAAACCGCGGAGCAATCTTTCAGATAGGCATCACGCTCATTGCGCGCGGGCAACTCCAAATGTTGCGGCGGAAAACCGAAGAAACGGTAGTGACCGCCTGGTTCGCGCAGACTAAAGGCGTGCATGAGCGGCGCGCCAGCCATCGCCGCCATCACGTAGGCGCCAACCGGAAACGCCGCCGGGCCGCCGAGGAAGGGCAGCCGCGCCGACGGACTCCCGTAGGAGCGATCGCCGAGCATGGCCACAATTTCACCGCGCCGTAACGCGGCCATCAGCGGAATGATATCAGTGGGCGAACCGGTGAGTGGCAAAAGACGAAATTTAGCGTTGGCAGCGGAATCCAGCAGTGCCCGGATTGCGGGCACTTCATTATCAAAACCGGTCACCGTGATCGGTGCGTCCAGTCGGGCAAGCAATTGCCCGCCAGCCTCCCAATTGCCGACGTGCGCCGTCAGCAACAAAACCCCCCGTCCTTCGGCTAATGCGGCGCGCAAGTATTTTTCCCCGTCAAAGAAGAAAGTAAAATGCTTTCTTTCCCCTGCAAGAATCGCCGTGCGGTCGATCAGCGCGCGGCCAAACGAAAAGAAATGCCTAAACACAAACCAGCGCCGCTTCCACCATGGTAAGGGGCCGAAAATCCGGCGGTGAAAATCCATCGTGGCCGCCACGTCCGGCGAGGCAAATGAAAAATAAATCGCCGGCGGTACGGCTAGAAGATACGTGATCCGCAGGCCGAATACCTGCAGCGCCGTGATAAAAAACCAGATGCCCCAGCGTCCACCACGCAACTGGCCGGAGCCGGACCAGTGTTTCCTTTTCGAGTTGTCAGCAGCCATGAGGGTCTGTTTTTTACATCTTCGGAAAAACAGCGAGAGTCTTATGCTAACGACATCTGCCAGCTTGTCAACGCACCCGCGAACTTGTCCCGGGCCGGGGTCAAATGTCAGCTAACGCCGTCTCAAGCGCGGCTTGAATTCTTCGCGGCCCATCACCTTTCAGGCGATGATCCACCTCTTCCAAACGGCGAATCAGGTCAAGCACGTGTTTGCGCGGATACGGTCCGCCGGCGGCTTCGCAAAAATGCGTGCGACAGCCGAATGGCCGGTCAGCATAAATCAGGCAACGCCCCGTCTCGCGTTCCAGCAGCGGGCAGGTGCCATCAGCAGATACCGGCAATTCCTTGCGTCCGGTGGCGCGAAAACCTTTTGCCGCCACGAGTGCCTCGCCCTTGGTGAGATAAGGCGTCAGTCCAGTCAGTTGGAACTGGCAACATTCCGTTCGTGCCACGCAAATACGTTCCAGTGGCCT
>JBEKMT010000229.1:0-7191 GCA_050008355.1 Verrucomicrobiota bacterium | reverse complement strand
ACCGTCGCGACGACCAACGGCAACATCCTGGGGAGCAACCCGCAGTTTGCCAATCCGGCCGGCGGCAATTTTGCGTTATTGGCAGCCAGTCCTGCCATCAATGCAGGCACGAGTGCTTACGGTCTTTCCCCCATGGATCTGGCCGGCAACCAGGAGTCCAGTGGTGTGGTGAACATGGGCGCGTACGAATTCACCGTTGCCACTGAGCCATCCGGTTCTGTGCTTTCGGCAGCCACATTTATCAACCAACAATTGAGTTTCACGCTGACGGGAATGACCGGGTCAAATTATGTGGTGCAAGCGGCAACGAATCTGAACCCAAGCGTCTGGGTTTCGCTGGCCACCAAGACTGCTCCTTTTGTGTTTACCGATACAAACGCTGGCTACTTTAGCCAGCGGTATTACCGGGTCAAAATGGCACCTTAAGCAAATTAAGAACGTACGCGAGATAAGCGGGCAGCGGATTTTAAGGCTACTTGGGAGCCGGGTCCTGCGAATTCCAGCCGCCGCCGAGGGCAAGATAGAGCTGCACCACCGCCAGAAGTTGATTGAGCTGCGATTGGACGAGCGAATCCTCGGCCGGAAAAAGCTCTTGCTGTTCCTGCAGCACTTCGTAATAACTGGCGTTGCCCAACCGGTAGCGTTCGATCGCGACTTTCACTGCTTCCTTGTAGGCGTCGACGGCCCGGCCTTGTTCGACACTGGCGGCGGCGGATTTTTCACGTGAAACCAGGGCGTCGGAAACCTCCTGCAACGCATTCAGCACGGCAGACTGGTATTGTAGAGCGTACTGGTTCCGGGCGGCCAGGGCCTGCGCGTATTGCGCGCGAATCTGGCCGCCGTGGAACAGCGGCCCGGTCAAGCCGGCGGCGATACTCCAGGCCACATCGCCGCCGGAGGTAAACGCGGAAAGTTCCGGGCTGGCCGTGCCAAACAAGCCGGTAAGATCCAACTGCGGGAAAAAATCGGCCTTGGCTGCGCCGACCTGCGCGTTGGCGGAACGCAATAGCTGCTCGGCTTCGCGAACGTCCGGACGTTGCTCCAACAAGGCGGAGGGCAAACCGGCGGGAACATTCGGCGGCATCTGTTTCGTGAGGGAAATCTCTCCGCGTAAGACGGCTGCGGGATTTTGTCCGAGCAAAACGCTCAATTGATTTTCCTGCAATTCAACCTGCTCTTCCAGTTCGGGAATGGTCGCGGCAGCAGAATCCATCAAGGCTTCCGCCGCTGAGGTCTCCAATTTAGAGGCAACACCGCCTTGCAACTGTTCATTAAAAATCTTCAGGCTTTCGCCAAATGAGTTCGTGTCTTCCCGGGCGATTTCAAGTTGGCGATCCAGCGCCAACAACTGGAAATAATCCTGGGCGACCTGCGCGATGAGTGAAATGGTCACATCACGCCGCGCTTCTTCGCTGGCGAGATATTGTGCACGAGCGGATTCGTTAAGGCGGCGCAGCCGGCCCCACACATCAATTTCCCACGAGGCATTCACGTCTCCCCCGAAGACGGAGCCCCCTGTGCCGGTGGGCGACGGCATGTTGTCGGAGACATTCCTGCCCTTGCCGGCGAACACCTGATAATTCGCCTGCGGGTAAAATTGCGAGCGCGCCTGGGCGGCGATCGCACGCGCCTGCTCCACGCGCGTGACGGCAATTCGCAAATCATAATTGTTAGTGAGCGCGATCTGGATCAGACTTTGCAAGGTGTCGTCGTGAAAGACCTGCCACCACGGCAGATTGGCGAAGGAGTTCGTGGAACTTTCAATTTCGCCGCGAAAAGCTGCCGGGACGTTGACCGGCGGACGTTTGTAATTCGGGCCAACCGCGCAACCGGCAGAAAGCAGAATAGAGAATGCGAAGCCCAACAACCAAAGACCGGAGACTCGAGGGCCCGGCAAACCCTGGATTACGACCATGAGACACTGGACGACGCTTTTCATCCGTTCGGCTCCGGCGGTTTAGGCTGATGTTCCTCCCGCGCCTTCTTACTGATTCGCGCGACGGTTTTCTCGACGATCGAAAAGGTGACGGGCACGATAAAAACGTCCACAAAGGTTGCGCCCAGCATGCCACCGATCACGACCGTGCCGAGGGTCTGGCGGGAAACACCGCCGGAACCACTCGCGAGCCAGAGCGGAACGCAACCGAGAATAAACGCGAAGGAAGTCATCAGGATGGGCCGCAGCCGGATGCGCGCGCCGGTGAGCGCGGCCTCGGCAATGGGCCGGCCCTTTTCGTATTCTATTTTGGCGAACGAGATGATGAGGATGGCGTTTTTTGCGGCGAGACCGATCAGCATGATCAAGCCGATCTGCACATAAACATTGTTTTGGAATCCACGCAGTGTCAGCGCCAGGAACGCGCCTAAAATGGCGGTGGGTGTGCCGAGCAAAACACTCATGGGCAACGACCAGCTTTCGAACTGCGCGGCCAGGATCAGGAAAACACAGAGCACGGAAAGTGAAAAAATGAGCACGGGCGAGACCCCGGCCGCCGCCTGCTGTTCCTGGAAGGACATGCCGAAATAATCATGGCCGATTCCGGGCGGCATCGTCTGGGCGAAGACTTCCTCGAGCGCTTTCGTGGCCTGACCGTCGCTGTAGCCGGGTGCCGCCGAGCCGTTGATTTGCGCGCAATTGTATTCGTTGTAGTGCATGACAAATTCAGGGCCGGTGCGGTGCTGGATTTCCGTGAACGCCGAGAGCGGGACGGCCTGCCCCTGATTATTTCGAACGTAAAACTGCAGCAGATTTTCAGCACGCGCGCGATACGGGGCCTCGGCCTCCACATAGACCTGCCATTGGCGCCCGAACCGATTGAAATAATTTACAAAATACCCACCCATGAAGGTTTGCAGCGTGGTGTACACGTCGCCAATGGCCACACCTTGTTTTAAAACCTTGTCGCGGTCTACTTTGACGAACACCTGCGGCACATTCGGCAGGTAGGTCGTCAGGACGCCACCCAGCTCGGGACGTTTACGCGCCGCAGCCATGAATTTGTCGAGATTTTGCGAGAGAAAGTTGGGATCCTGGCTGCCGGAACGATCTTCCAGAATGAAAGTAAACCCGCCGGACGTGCCGACGCCGGGGATGGACGGCGGTGAAAAAGCCGACGCCGTGGCTTCGGGCAGTCTGGCCAGCTCACGGTTGATGTGCCGGTTGATCGCGGTAATTTGCTCTTCGACTCTGCCCCGCTGACTCCAAGGCTTGAGCGTCACGAAGAAGAACGCATTGTACGTGGCCTGGACCTGACTTAACAAACTGAAGCCTTCGACAGTCGTGTAGTACTTTACACCCGGCGTGTTTTTCAAAATGTTCTCAATCTTTTTGCAGACGGCATCGGTGCGTTCCAGTGAAGAGGCGAAGGGCAATTGCGCGACGACATAAGCGTAACCCTGATCTTCCACCGGCAAAAAGGCGGTCGGCAGCCGCGCCCCGAGCGCCAGGGCCACGGCCAGGATCACTGCCAGCAGGATGACTGTGAAAACGCCTTTGCGGATGAGGGTGCCAGCGACGGTGAGGTAACCGTTCTGCGCCTTTCCGAACATCCGGTTGAACCACTCGTAAAATTTTCCAAGCGGGCCGTGCGGCTTGTTTTTCTCTTTCGGCTTCAACAGCATCGCCGCGAGGGCAGGACTCAGGGAAAGGGCGTTGAAAGCGGAAAGCATGACGGAAATGACAATGGTGAGCGCGAATTGCTGGTAAAGCCGCCCGGTGATGCCGGCGATGAAAATTGTCGGGATGAACACCGCCGCGAGAATCAGTGCAAGGGAAACGACCGGCCCAGCGACTTCGTGCATGGCCTGAAGAGCGGCGGCTTTGGGTGCCATGCCGTCTTCGATATGTCGTTCGGTGGCTTCGACCACGACAATCGCGTCGTCCACCACCAACCCGATCGCCAGCACCAACCCTAAAAGAGACAGGGTGTTCAGCGAAAAGCCGAAGATCGGGAAGAAGGTGAAGGTGCCGATGAGAGCCACCGGAACAGCGAGAAGAGGAATGAGCGATGCGCGCCAGCCTTGCAGAAAGATGAAAACGACGATGATGACAAGGATCAGCGCGATGACGAGGGTGCGCATGATGTCGTGCATCCCCTCGGACACGGCGAGGGTGGTGTCGAGCGAAACGACATAGTCCAGATCGGAGGGAAAACTCAACTTGAGTTTCGCCATGAGCTTGAGCACTTCCTGTTCGTCCTGCAGTGCGTTGGAGTCGGGCAGCTGATAAATCGCCATGATCGCCGACGGTTTTCCATTTAGTTTGCCGGCGATAGTGTAAAGCTGCGCGCCGAGTTCAACGCGCGCCACATCCTTCAGCCGCACGATGGAGCCGTCGGGATTTTCGCGAACGACGATATTGCCAAATTCCTGTTCCGTAACGAGCCGGCCTTGCGCCGTGATGGCATAAGTGAATTCCTGTCCGTGCGGGGTCGGCGGGCCGCCGACCAATCCGGCAGGGTTCGCTGTGTTTTGCGCATTGATGGCGGTGATGATATCATTGACCGTGAGATTCAGTTTCGCCAGTTGATCTGGCTTGACCCAAAAGCGCATGGCGTACTGCCCGGCGCCAAAAACATTGATGTTGGAAATCCCCTTCAATTGAGTGATTTGATCCACGAGATTGATGTAGGCGTAATTGGCGAGGAAAGTTGCGTCGTGGGTGCCCTTCGGCGACGTGATGGCTATCAACATCATGGGGCTCGACGGCGATTTCAACAGAGTGACGCCATATTGTTGGACCGAGGCGGGCAGTTGTGACGCGGCCTGATTTTCGCGCAATTGCGCCAGCACTTGATCAATGTTGGGATCGGTGTTGACGTTGAAGTTCACCCCCATGCGCATGGCTCCGTTGTTGGCACTGACGGAATACATGTAATTCATGTCGTCCACGCCGCTCATCTGTTCCTCGATCGGGGTCGCGACGGATTCCGCGAGCGTCTCGGCATCGCCACCGACATAAGTCGTTTGAATGCGGATCTCCGGAGGAACGATATTGGGGAATTGCGCCACCGGCAGGCTCGCCATGGAAACCAGACCGATGATCACCATCAAAATGGCAATCACCATCGCGACAATCGGGCGGTTGATGAAGAATTTATACATGGAGGAATCGCCGACGCGCCGGAAACGTTGCTTTCATTTCAGCTGGTTCGTTGGCGCGGCGGAATTCGTTGGCGTTCCGGCCGGATCGGCGGAAACTGTGTCCGCCGCGAATGGTTTGGGGTCTACGACGGCGCCTTCTTTGGCCTTTTGGATGCCCTCGACCACCACGCGATCGCCGACGTTCAGGCCACTTTCAACGACCCAATCCGAACCGACTTGATCGCCGACGGTGACAGTTTGGACATGCGCGGTATTCGTCACGGTTACAATCGTGACCTGATAAGAACCTTGGAGTTCAGCCACGGCGCGTTGCGGGACGATGATGGCGTTCGTTACCGTGTGCGTTTGCGCGCGGACGCGACCATACTGGCCGGGACGCAGTGTGAAATTTCCGTTGGGAAACAGCCCGAAGACCTGAAGCGTGCCGGTAGTCGGGTTGACCTGGCGATCAGCATAAAAAAACCTCCCGTTTTCGGGATAAACCGAGCCGTCGGAAAAAATCAAGTGCAACGGCGAACCATCCGCCGCATTAGTCGACCCGATGAAACGCCGCCAAAAGGTAAGGTACGATTCCTCACTGACCTGGAAATAAACCTTGATGGGATCGATGGTCGAAACCGTCGTGAGCACGCTGGCTGACTGCCCGACTAAATCGCCAATTTGCGCCAGCGCGGTTCCGGCGAGGCCGTCAATTGGCGAAGTCACGCGGGTAAAACCAAGATTCAACCGGGCGGTTTCGATCAACGCCTCGTCAGCCTTGACCTGTGCCTCCGCCCCGAGATTCGCCATGGTGGCATCATCCAATTCTTCCTGGCTGATGGCCTGCACCTTTACGAGGGGCGTATAACGTTTCACATCCAACTGAGTTTTGCGCAACTGAGCCTTATCCTGTTCCAGCTTCGCCTTGGCCTGGTCAAGAGCCGCCTGGAACGGACGCGGGTCAATTTGAAACAATAAGTCCCCCTTTTTGACTTCGCTACCTTCGGCGTAATTTTGCGTAAGCAAATAACCGGTCACTTGCGCGCGGATTTGCGCATTCACATATCCGTCCAGCGTGCCGATCCATTCATCAAAGATGGGAACATTGGTCGCCTCTACGGTAATGAATTGAACCTCTGGCGGAGGCGGGGGAGCGGTTTTCTTTTTGCAGCCGCAGGCCAGCAAAATTAAAAACGAACAGCCAAGAATGCAAATGAGCCGGGTATCAGGCGGCAATGAGTAGCGCATATCCACGAGAATAACTATCGCAATATCGAAAATCTCAACCTATCAATTCGAAAATCCTAAGCGAATATCATACCAACATTGGTTTCAATCAGTCTGCCTTCAAAAAGAACCGCTATCGGGCGTCGGCCAGCGATGATAAGTGGATTTGACTGCAAAGCAAGTATGCTAAACTGCAAACAATCTTGGCAGATGGCTATGGTGAAATGCAATACGGGCTTTACCCCTCTCTCAGGAATTATGTGATCTTCCACGATCCCGACCAGTTACCGGAGATGTAAATAAAGAGAATAAAAACCGTGGTTCCCGCCGATTTTCCGATCCAAGCACGACTCCGCAACCAGGGTGTACGGAGGATGAGCTAGGTGTTCTCGTGCCGCTTAAAGCCGTTCTCTTCTTCAGGGGTGACAAGCTGGGAAACCTTGTTACTTTGCACGTTAAATCTCTTGCCGTCGGCTGATTCCACTTCGAATAGCTGGGTGATTTCGCTAAAACCCATCCGCTTCACAATTTCGCCTGAGCCCAAGAGTTTCAGGTATGCCGATCCAGCCCGGGGAGCGTTCATCGATGTTGAAAGCCTGTCATTTTTCATAAAACCTTCGCCTTTCCGAATACAAACTAAATCTTCGGGCGTCAGTTCGCAAATGCACAATTGATTAGGTGCACGGGCAAGGCCAAAGAAAATTCAGAGCTCAACGTTGCAAGGTCACCGCGGTCGATTATTTTGTTTCAGTGGGCGTCGGCGGTTGGTTTGGCGGGTGCGGCGACTTTGCGCAGCAGCGGCACCATCACGGTGGCAATGGCAAAACAAACGGCGACTGCAAAGAAGGCATCAGCAAAGGTCTGAACCTGGGCTTCACGCCA
>JBEKMT010000228.1:0-7200 GCA_050008355.1 Verrucomicrobiota bacterium | reverse complement strand
AGTGAACAAGCTTCTTAAGTCCATCTTCAATCACCTTCCGGTTGCCGTCTCCAATGCGAATCTCAAAGTCCTGTGCAGCAATAGGTGTATTGACCCGAGGTGCAATCAGGGGCGTGTTTCCCAGCATCATCAATACTCGCCTTCCAATGCTTCGCTCGGTTAGCAACCCAAACTCCTGAGCGTCTGCTGGCAGAATCTGAACGACGAGTGTCGGCGCGTCAGGTAAAGGTGTCTCTGTCACCTTGCCGTCCTTGCCAAGGACACCCGTGCTCTCTTGCACTGACGACTCGGTGACTGCTACCAACTGCGCGATAACCAAATCCGGCTTGGCGGCAATATATCCGAGATTAGGCAAATCTGCCGTGTCAATGAAGCGGCCACCATCAATCCTCTCCTCGCTTACGACATAAAAAGCAAGGGTGGCGCTCTTGGTGTCAGTCGCTGAATACACACGGCTGGCGAATAAAACCACTGCTGCCAATAGAATGTGGAATAATTTACGCATATTGTGATGTCAAAATATTGTTACACGGCAAATGAATTACTAGCACAGCTTGTGCCATTTAGGCCAGTTATTAGAGTATTAAGCGAGGTTCAGGCGGCAGCGGGGCACCGCTGCCCTACCGGGCAAATTATTGGGTGTTGAAGGAGACGGATTTTTGCTGCTGTGCTAGCTGCGCGATGCGGGCTGCAAGTCCGTTCTGGGCTTGCTGCAGGGTGAGGACGTGGGTGATTAACTGATTGATCAGGTTGATGGTCTGCTGGGCGGTGAGGCCGGCGGCGAGGACGTAGTCGCCGAGGGTTTTGTTGGTGCCTTGCAAATGGGTGCCGAGGAGGGCGACGCCTTCGGTGCCGGCATCTTTTGCGCCCACCAGTGCACTGGCTTAATTTATCAAGGCAGGGAGTTGACTGAGCCGGGCCTGGTTGTGCTCAGATTCCTGCTTTGCGGTGGCGGTGTTGATCTGGGCAGTCTTGGTGGCTTGATCGAACAGGCGCTCCTGTTCCACCAGTTGGGCTTCGCGGGTTCACAGGTCGCGGTTTCCTGTCCTTCCACCCTTTCGCGACTTTATGGCGACATTTTCGGATTCCGGCTCCAAACATTAAGCTCCCACCTTCTCAGGTATTGTTAAGTCATACACCATGAGTCATTTATGATACAATTGAAAGCCCCCATAAAACGAGATGGTTAGGTGTTGTTCTTCCCCCGATCACTCGGGCTAAAAAGGGCAGGGACGTGCTTGAGTCTTTGGAAATTTCTTATTCATCAGTCATGGCTGCCCACCGTAGCCTTTCGGCGAAGGCAAGACGTGTCACGTTCGGTTTAAACCTTCAGTCTAACGTGTTGACTGGAGCCCATGTCCGCTCCTAAGTCTGTCACCGTCTGTGGTTTAATAATCCATTTCGTCTTTGTTTCGTAACGTGGCTTTAACCGCATTGTCGTTGTATAAGGCCGGCTTCGCGGTAGCTTAAGCGAGCAATGACGCCGCATATTCTAATTGTTGATGACGAGGAGGATTTCATCGAATTGGTGAAGTTCCGCCTGGCGGATTTGCACTGCGAGTTTCTCGTTGCCTACGACGGTGTGCATGCCCTGAGCCAGGCGCGCCAGTTCAAGCCGAATTTAATCCTGCTCGATATCTTGCTGCCGGACCTGGACGGCCTGTCCGTGTGCGAAATCCTTAAGCGCCAGCCAGCCACCAAAAAAATTCCCATCATTTTCATGAGCGCGCTTTCAAGTGAGGTGACCAAACGCACTGCCGCGATGCAGGCGGAAGATTTCTTCACCAAACCACTCGATCTCGAACGGCTGGTCGGCCGGGTTAGAGATTTGCTCTCCCTCGGGGCGGCGTCGAAATAAAGATCCTTTAGAATTCCAGGTTACGGTATTGGCCAGCTTCCTGATTGCCGGGTGGCCCATCGCGACAGACGTCCAAGTCGTCAAAGACCAACACTGTCCCCAATTTTATATGCGCCCGCTGACGTGCTTCGCTTGACAGTGTCACCCGCAAACTTCATTTTCTTGTGATTATTTTTGATTACATGAGCACACCGCACAACTTATTCGGGACTTTTCAGAAATTTGACCTCGGCAACGGCCGGTCGGGAAATTTTTATTCCTTGCCCGAGCTGGAGAAGGCCGGCGTCGGCGCGATTTCTAAACTGCCCGTTTCCATCCGCCTGGTCTTGGAATCGGTGCTCCGGAATTGTGACGGCAAAAAGGTGAGTGAAGCCAATGTGAAGGAGCTGGCGAATTGGAAGCCGACGGAAACGCGCACGGCGGAAATCCCGTTCGTGGTCGCGCGCATCGTGCTGCAAGATTTCACCGGGGTTCCGCTGCTGGTGGATTTGGCGGCGATGCGCAGCGCTGTGTCCAAGCTCGGCAAAAATCCGAAAATCATCGAACCGCTGGTGCCGGTGGATCTGGTGGTGGATCACTCGGTGCAGGTGGATTATGCCGGCAGTGCAGAAGCGCTGGCGAAAAACCTGGACCTCGAATTCACGCGCAACCGCGAGCGTTACCAGTTTTTGAAATGGGGCATGCAGGCGTTCGACACCTTCAAGGTTGTCCCTCCGGGCATCGGTATCGTGCACCAGGTGAATCTGGAATATCTCGCGAAGGGCGTATTGAGTGCGGGCGACGTTTATTATCCGGACACGCTGGTCGGCACTGACTCGCACACCACGATGATCAACGGCATTGGCATCGTCGGCTGGGGGGTTGGTGGCATCGAGGCGGAAGCGGGCATGCTGGGTCAGCCGGTTTATTTTCTGACGCCGGATGTGGTCGGAGTGCATTTGACGGGCGCGTTGCGCGAAGGGGTCACGGCGACGGACCTGGCGCTGACCGTGACGCAGCTTTTGCGCAAGGCGAAAGTGGTGGGCAAGTTCGTGGAATTTTTTGGCCCGGGCGCGGCGGCCCTGCCGGTGGTGGATCGCGCGACGATTGCGAACATGGCCCCCGAATACGGGGCGACCATGGGTTTTTTCCCGATTGATGCGGAGTGCGTGAACTATCTGCGAGCGACCGGCCGCAGCGATGAAGCGGTCAAGACCTACGAGAATTATTACAAGGCGCAAGGGTTGTGGGGCATTCCGAAGAAAGGTGAAATCACCTATTCGCAGGAACTGGAATTTGACCTGGGATCAGTGCAGCCGAGTGTGGCGGGACCAAAGCGCCCGCAGGACCGGATTGAGCTGGCCAAATTGAAGCATGAATTCACAGCTTCGTTTTCAAAACCGGTTACTGAAAACGGATTTGGCATGAAGCCGGAAGAATTGTCTCGCACGGTGCACGTTTCGCTTGGTGGAGAGGTTCACCCGGGCGGCGGCAGCCAGAAGACCTCGGTGGGTTCCGACGTGCGGAAAAGTGAAAGTGAGATGATCACGGAGCATCCAACCGCCGATCCGATTCATGCCCAGGCGCCGGCGCTCAATGGCAATGTGCGCAATGGTTCGGTGTTGATCGCCGCCATCACGAGTTGCACGAACACGAGCAATCCTTCGGTGATGCTGGCCGCAGGTCTACTGGCGAAAAAGGCGGTGGAGCGTGGTCTGACGGTGAATAGCACGGTCAAATCCTCGCTCGCCCCGGGCAGCCGCGTGGTCACTGATTATCTCAACAAGACGGGGCTGACCCCCTACCTCGACAAACTCGGCTTCCAAACGGTTGGTTACGGTTGCACGACCTGCATTGGCAATTCCGGTCCGTTGCATCCCGCCATAGAGGACGCGGTGGTGAAAAACAACCTGGTCGCCGCGTCGGTTTTGTCGGGTAATCGCAATTTTGAAGCGCGCGTGCATCAAAACATCAAGGCGAATTTCCTGATGTCGCCCCCGCTGGTGGTGGCGTTTGCGCTTGCCGGCCGCGTGGATATTGACCTTGCCAGCGAGGCGCTCGGCAGCGGCAAGGATGGCAAGCCGGTTCATTTGCGCGACATCTGGCCGAGCCTGAAAGAGGTCCGCGACCTCATGCAGGCGGCCTTGCAGCCCGACGTTTTCCGCAGGCTCTACAAGGATTTCGCCGCGCAAAATCCGAAATGGAACGAAATTCCCTCCAGCACCGGCAACGTTTACGAGTGGGATCGGGAATCCACTTACATTCAGGAACCGCCGTTTTTCGAGAATTTCTCATTGCAGGCCGGCACCATAAAACCGATCAACGGTGCACGGGCGCTCGCGATTTTTGGCGACAGCGTGACGACTGACCATATTTCGCCCGCTGGTTCGATCAAAAAATCTGCGCCCGCCGGGAAATATCTCATCGAGAACGGCGTCACTGTGGAAGATTTCAACAGCTACGGCTCGCGTCGCGGTAACGACCGGGTGATGACCCGTGGAACCTTTGCCAATGTGCGGATCAAGAATTTGATGCTGGCGGGCCAGGAAGGCGGCGACACCCTGTTGCAGCCGGAAAGCAAGAAGGTTTCCATCTACGATGCGTCGATTGAGTATCAAAAGCGCGGCACCCCGTTGGTGGTGATTGCCGGCCAGGAATACGGCACGGGATCATCGCGCGATTGGGCGGCAAAAGGCACGAATCTGCTCGGGGTAAAAGCGGTTGTGGCCCAAAGTTTCGAGCGGATCCACCGGAGCAACCTGGTCGGCATGGGCGTGCTGCCATTGCAATTCAAGGAAGGCACAACGGCTCAATCCTTGAAGCTCGATGGTTCCGAGACCTATGACATCGTCGGCCTCGACGCCAACATCAGGCCGCAGCAGGATTTGACGTTGAAGATTACGCGCAAGGATGGCGGTGGGGAAAATGTGCCCGTCCGTTGCCGCATTGATACACCGATCGAGATTGATTACTACCAGCACGGCGGGATTTTGCCTTTCGTATTGCGCCAACTCGTGGCGAAGGCGTGAGGTGCGAGCGACGGCTGGCGACAACCGGTTCGAATCCTTGGGGATGTTCGGAAATGTTGGGGTGGATGCCATTGCTTTGAAAGCCGCCAGCCATGACGCCGATTGTAACCATTGCGATTTTAATCATTACTGGAGCGGTGACCATGGCCGCTTTTCGCCGGCCTGAACTCAAGCAGCGATTGATATTCAGTCCGTACGAAATTCTGCACCACAAGCAATTCGAACGTCTTTTAACCCCGGCGCTGATCCATGCCGACTGGATGCATTTTGCGTTCAATGCCTTCACCCTTTATTGTTTTGGCAAGAACATAGAGCTTTTTTACGGAGCGAAGACGCTGCTGTTCATTTATTTAAGTTCGATCCTGGGGGGCGGCATGCTGTCTTTGCTGATTCATCGCAAGCATGAATACCAGTCCCTGGGCGCTTCGGGAGGGGTCTGCGGAGTACTCTTTGCCTCCATCTTCCTGCTGCCGGGGGGCTCAATCACGCTCTTCCCGCTGCCGGTCGGTGTTCCGGCTTATCTCTATGCGATTGTATTCCTGGTTTACTCGTTCGTGGCGCACCGGCGTCAAAGGGACAATATCGGGCATGATGCCCATATGGGAGGCGCGATTATCGGACTGGTGCTGGCCGCGATGGTGAATCCTGGCGCAGTGGAGCAAGCGCCGTGGATGTTTTTGGCGGCACTGGGTGTGGCAGTGACGATTTTATGTCTTTTGATTTTTGATCCCGGACATTTCCTGGAACAACGCTTTCATTTTGAAAACCGTTCGCCCGGGGACCGGCGTGCGCGGGAATACGATGCTAATCGTGAATTGAATGAAAAGAAAGCCGAAATTGACCGGCTGCTGGACAAAGTGTCGCAGAGGGGCATGGATAAGCTTTCCCGTTCGGAACGAAAAAGACTGGATGCGTTGTCCAAAGCAATTTATGGGCGCAAATTGTAATAGCTGGTGCGCATCGTTGTGTTGAGCGTCGATTCGCGTAAACTTTCCGTGTGAGTGAAAGCCTTGTCATCAAGATCATCAACGCCTCCAGCCGCAGACGCCCGGCGGACGCGGTTCTACGGGAAGAATTCCGGGCACAACGGGACATCATGCCGTCGGATATTTCGGCGATCACCAGGACGGTCTTCAATTACTTCCGCTGGCGCGGCTGGCTGGATTTGGAAAAACCGCTGGACGAACAAGTTCGCAAATCACGGGAGCTCGCCAAAAAATTCGGCAGCGATCCCGGCGCTTTTGCTGATGAGGACCTGGTGGCACGGGTCGCGCCGGAATGGCTCCAGAGCGAGTTCGAAATCACTCCTGCCTGGGCAAGGGCGATCCAAGCCGAACCGAAACTCTGGCTGCGCGCCCAACCTGGAGAGGGCGGGGTGCTCTGCGAAAAGCTTGGCGCGGCAGAACCGGCCGGGGCGTTATTGCCGGATGCAGTGTGCTATACCGGCGAGGAGGATTTGTTTCAACGTGAAGAATTTCACGCGGGCGAATTTGAGATTCAGGACATCGCGTCCCAGCTGGTCGGCTGGATTTGCGCTCCCAAGCCGGGAGAAACCTGGTGGGACACTTGCGCCGGTGAAGGCGGCAAAACACTACATTTATCGGCACTGATGCAGAACAAGGGGCTGATCTGGGCGAGTGACCGCGCGGAGTGGCGCCTGAAAAACCTGAAGCGCCGGGCGGCGCGCGCCAAGGTTTTCAATTTCCGCTCCGTCGCGTGGAATGGCGGCGTCAAGCCGCCGACCAAAACCAAATTTGACGGCATATTGGTGGACGCTCCCTGCAGCGGCGTAGGAACCTGGCAGCGCAATCCGCATGCCCGCTGGTCGACGATCCTGCAAGATGTGGAGGAACTGGCGGCGATCCAGAAAAGCCTGCTGGCGAATGCCGCGCCGAGCCTGAAGCCGGGCGCGAAGTTAATCTATGCGGTCTGCACATTGACACGGTCGGAGACCATCAACGTGGTGGCGGATTTTGAATCCCGGTTTCCGGATTTGGAACCGCTGGTCCAAAATGAGTTTTCCGGGACACAAACCGTCGGGCCACATGATTTTGGCGGCAACGGGATGTTCATTGCCGGCTGGCGGAGAAAAGTTTGATGGGGAAAACTTTTTACCGGGAGGTTGCCAAAATGACTTTGCGAATTGCGCGAGTTCGGTCTAGAGTTTTAAAAATATGAAATGCCCGCGATGCGATAAAGTCCTTTCTCCGGTTGAATATGACGGCGTGACGGTCCAGGTTTGTCCCGAATGCAACGGGGAGTGGCTGGTTGCGGGGGAACTGCAAAAAGTCATCGAGCATCACAACGAAGTCTTCACGCGCGAGGAAATCGCTT
>JBEKMT010000227.1:0-7224 GCA_050008355.1 Verrucomicrobiota bacterium | reverse complement strand
ATTTCAGACGCTTCGTGAGTTGTAAACTTTCCTCACGCCTTTTTCACAAAGCAGGCCTTCAGGCCAACGGCCATGCCATCCATTTTGCAGGAGATTTCGTGATCACCGTCCACCAGCCGGATGGGCTTGGACTTCGAGCCGCCTTTCAGTACTTGCGAGCCGCCACCCAGTTTCAAATCCTTGATCAAGACCACACAATCGCCGTCCGCGAGCACATTGCCATGAGCATCTTTGATGACGCGGGGGGCATCTGGAGCGTCGGGACCGGGCGCACGTTCCCATTCGTGACCGCAGGTAACGCATTCCCATTTGTCTAGAAATTCCAACACGTCATTCATCTCGCACATCGGGCAGGCAGGTTTGGTCATGAACACAAACTATAGCGGCTTTCGTCGTAACTAATCAATCGCGCACTTTGCCCGGCGAGAAGACGCTTCGATTTTCCATAAGGAAAGCCTCGACAAAAGCCGCATCTTCGCCCTCAAATCTGCGAAGCCGGGGTCCGCTTCAGCAAAATCCGGATGATACTCGACACGTTGTCCTTGTATTGCGGGTCAGCCTGCAATGCTTTCCAAATCGGCGCATCGTTGAAGCCCTGCCAATGCTGGCTGTGGGCCTCCATGTTTTCGCCGGAAGTCAGGTACACCAGGCAAGGCATATTGGGGCCAATCACGGTGCGGCTGTAAAAAATGGGCGCGAGCCCGACTTGTTTCATCAAGGCGATTTCACCGCTCTCGAACATTTTAATTTTGCTCCAGCCCTTGCTGTCGCTGGAACTGATGTAAGTACGCAGTTCAAACACATTCGGCTTCTTATCGGCGGGCGGTAAAGCCATGTGTTTCATGCCGTTGAACGCCACGAGCAGGGAGCTGGCGAAGCGCACGTACGCCGCATTGGTTTTGGGCGCATCCAAAAATCCCGCGGCTTCCGCCTGATAAATCGGGTCGGCGGCCAGTTTCGCCGGAACCGATCCGAAAGCCTCCAATGAATCAAAGGGGATGATCACGTAAATATTATTGGTCGAGGAGTCCTTGATCTCGGTGAAAACGCCCACTGGCTGGATACCCATGCGGTTGTAAGCGGGAATCGCAGCATTTTGCCAATAGTCACTGACCCGTTGCTGTTGATCGGTCGATTTTGTGAGATACGTCCTTAACTCATAATACTGCGGCTGATCATCGTCCGCGGCAGAGACGGGTGCGGGCATGCTGGCCATGGCCAGTGGCAGCAGCAGGACGATGACGAACCGGAGGGCAGGGCGTAATTTCATGGTTTTATTGATTTCTGGTACTCAGCGAAACAGGTTTTCCAAGGTTACACAACTGCGAGCGAGATTTCAGTTCCCTTTTTCGGGGATGAACTGTCACCTATTCGATCGCTCAAGCCTTTAATTCACCATGGACTGGGATGCAGAAACCGATGAGCTCTTGGCGTCTCATCCGCAAAAAATCAGTTGCGGTCCTGATCATCTTGCCATGGCTGAGCCCGCCTATGCGCGACACGGCGGCCCCGGCCGTTCTTATTTGGAGGGTCGTCCCGGCGTTTCACCGGGAACAACCTCCAGCTCCAAACGGAAAGTACGCCGCACAATTTCGGCTTTCGAGCGCACGCCGATCTCTTCACCAACGAGCAAGCGTTGCAAATCTTCGATGCTGCTCACGGGTTTGCCCTTCAAGCCGATCAGTAAATCGCCCTCGCGCAATCCCGCGTTGGCCGCCGGGCTGTTTGGTTCGACATCCAGCACGAGCACACCCTGCGGATTTTTCACACCAAGATGACGTGCGATGCGCGGATGCACCGGCGCCGTCTGGCCGTGAATGCCCAGCCAGGCGCGGCGGATGCGGCCTTCTTTGATGAGCCACGCCGCGATGAATTCCGCTGAATTGCTTGCAATCGCAAAACAGATCCCCTGCGCCGACGGAATGATCGCCGTGTTCACGCCGATCACTTCGCCGTATGAATTAAGCAGCGGGCCGCCGGAATTTCCCGGGTTCAGCGCCGCGTCCGTCTGGACGATATTCTCCATCATGCGCCCGGATTGCGCGCGCATACTGCGGCCCAGCGCACTGATAACTCCCGCCGTGACGGTTTGTTGAAAACCAAGCGGGCTGCCGATCGCCACTGCTATCTGGCCCACCCGCAATTTGCCGGAATTGCCGAAATGCACATGCCGCAACTCAGGCGCATTGATGCGGATCACCGCCAGATCGGAATCTGGATCGTCGCCGGCCAATTCGGCGGGGAAGGTGCGCCCGTCTGCCAGCGCCACTTGGACCTCGCCCGCGCCATGCACGACGTGGCTGTTGGTTACAATATATCCATCCGGCGTGATGATGAAACCGGAACCACTTCCTTCGCCATGGCCGCCTCGGTGGCCAGGTTTCTGGCCGTCAGTCTTGTGGCGCACGCGAATGTTCACCACAGCGTCGCGCACATCCGCAACCACGCCGCTCACGGTTTGTGAATAGGCGTCCAGCAAAGCCGCGTCGTCATCGGCCGCATAAGTGTTCCCTGTCGAGGAAACGGAATTCGCGCGGTCGAGGTCAGCCCGTATCGCTGCCACTCGCCGCCCCTGAAATTCACTCGAAATTTTCATACTGATTTATAATTACACCGGTTTTGTAATTTGCAAATTGCCCGGTCATTTTACCTTGCCCGCACTGTTAATGGCCGCTGAATCAGGTTGAGCAATTCAATGGCGTCGGTATTCGAAACCGCCTCCGAGCAAATCAATCGCGCCAAAACAAAGGCTTGAGTTTTTTTGAAACTGAAGGATTTTTCGGCAAGGTGCATTTCATTTAATATTATGAACTACAAACTGCTTGGTAAATCCGGCTTGCGCGTCTCTGAACTGTGCCTCGGCACGATGACTTTCGGTGAAGAGTGGGGTTGGGGTTCAAATCAGGACCAATCCCGGTCGGTCTTCGACGCCTACATCAACGCCGGCGGCAATTTTCTCGATACTGCCGACGGCTATACCGCCGGCACGAGTGAAAAATTTGTCGGCGAGTTCATTAAAGGAAAGCGCGATCAATTCGTCGTCGCCACCAAATTTTCGTTCAACCAGCGACCCGGCGACCCGAATGCTGGCGGCAACCACCGCAAAAACATGGCCCAGGCGCTCGAGGGTAGTTTGAAGCGGCTGGGCACGGACCGCGTTGATCTTTACTGGATGCATGCCTGGGACGAGCTGACGCCGGTTGAGGAAGTCATGCGGGCCTTCGACGATTTTGTGCGCGCCGGCAAAGTGCTGTACATCGGCATTTCCGACGCACCTGCCTGGTGGGTGGCGCGGGCCAACACATTGGCCGAATTGCGCGGCTGGACCCAGTTTGTCGGCTTGCAAATCGAGTATAATCTCATTGAGCGCACATCGGAACGTGAGCTTTTGCCCATGGCTGAGGCGCTGGGTCTCACCGTGACCCCTTGGTCGCCGCTCGCGGGCGGCTGGCTTACCGGTAAATACACCGGTAAAGGGAAGGAGGAAAGGCGGCTCGATAAAACACCACAGTTTGCCCGGCGCACGGAACGCAACGAAGCCATCGCCAAAACCGTGGTGAAAATCGCCAAAGCTGCCGGCAAATCTCCCGCGCAAGTCGCACTCAACTGGCTCCGCGCGCGACGCAATACGATTCCCATCATCGGTGCGCGCAAACTGTCGCAACTGGAGGACAATCTGAACTGCGTCAAATGGTCGTTGAATGAAAAACAACTCGCACAACTCGACGAAGTCAGCCGAATCGAGCCTGGCTTTCCGACAGATTTTCTGCGCAAGCCATTCGTGCGCGACTTCCTGCACGGCGGCTTGTTCGACCGTATTCAGTCCTGACCGATGCATCCACCTCGCGTTCCGTTGAACCCTCTGCCCGGGTCAAGCCCATGAATCGGCGGACCATTCCCGCTTTTGAAATGAGCCGGGTCGGGCGGGATTCCTTGCGCCGCGAAGGTTTCGTCGTCACATCCCTCGTACATTCGGTGCTCAGCGACCCGCGCCGATTGCGCCCCCATTACCACGATTTTTTCCAGATGATGCTCCTGCGCGGCGACGGCAACGTGATGTATGACTTTCACGATGATCGCGTGTGCGGCCAGACTCTGTTTTTCTTGAGTCCCGGCCAGGTCCACACCTTGCGTCCGCGCCACGACTTTGACGGCATCACTGTTTCCTTTACGCAGGGATTCTTTGATCATCGTGCCGCACCGCCGAGCACCCTGTTCGAACTGCCCTTCTTCTTTACCACCGATTTTTCGCCGTTGTTGAAAGTTCCGCCCGGGGATTCCTTTCGGATTGGCGAAGTCTTCGTGGAAATGCAGCGGGAATTCAACGCCGCTGCCGCCAACGCGGCTGAAATTCTGCGTGCCTGGCTGCGGATCCTCTTTGTGCGCGTCGTGCGTCTCCTGGAAAACAACCAGCCCCCGGTCACCCCCTCCCGGCAGTCCGTCCTCCTCCGCCGGTTTCACCTGGCCGTGGAACGCGGATTCCGTCAGGCACACTCGCTCGCGGAGTTCGCGCGCGAGTTGAACGTGACTGCCAATCACCTGAACGATGTAGTCCGCGCCGAAACGGGTCGTTCCGCCGGCAGCATTGTGCGGCAACGCCGATTGCTGGACGCTCAACGGCTGTTGTCTCACTCGGATCTCACGGTCTCCGAGATTGGTTACCAGACCGGTTTTCCCGACCCTTCTTATTTCGGGCGCTTCTTCCGGCGGGAAACGGGCCAGACGCCGGCCGCGTTTCGTCAACAAATCCGAGAAAAGTACCATTCAAACCGGCCTTAGTGCCGTCCGGCGGATTTGCGGATGGCAACATATGTTTTACCTTGGTTGCGCTTATGACGACCGTCCAAGTTCAGGAAACACCAGTATTAAACCGGGCTGCGCAGGTGGCGCAATCAACGGTCATGGCGGTCCTGTTCACCATCAGTTTCTCCCATTTGCTGAACGATACCATTCAAGCTCTGCTGCCTTCAATTTATCCCATGCTCCGCGAATCGTTCCACCTGAACTTCGCGGAACTGGGCTGGATCACTTTCACTTTTCAGTGCACGGCCTCGTTATTTCAGCCTCTGGTCGGCTGGGTCACGGACAAACGGCCAATGCCGCATTCTCTTGCCGTCGGCATGAGTCTGACCCTCGTGGGTGTGCTCGCGCTGGCTTTCGCCAACAGCTATCCGCTCATCCTTATTTCGGCGGCGACCGTTGGTTTGGGGTCGGCTGTGTTTCATCCGGAAGCATCGCGCGTCGCGCACATGGCCGCCGGCGCCCGGCGCGGTTTTGCCCAATCCCTGTTCCAGCTCGGCGGAAATACCGGCAGTTCCCTGGGGCCGCTGCTGGCGGCACTGATCGTAGTTTCACACGGACGCAGTTACGTCGCATGGTTTTCGTTGCTGGCCTTGCTCGGCGTGGTTGTGCTCTGGCGCATCGGTACCTGGCAGAAAAACAATGCGCACCGCATCGCGCACAAAAAGCATTCCGCAGCGCACAAGGCGGCGGCTTTGCCGCGCAAAAAGGTGATCGCCGCGCTGGCGGTGTTGGTCGCGCTCATTTTTTCCAAATACGTTTATCTCACCAGCATGACGACGTATTACACCTTTTACCTGATCCACCATTTTCAAGCCTCGGTGCGGACCTCGCAATTATTGCTGTTCGTCTTCCTGTTCTCCGTGGCCCTGGGTACGATCATCGGCGGCCCGGTGGGTGACCGGATCGGGCGCAAGCGCGTGATTTGGGTGTCCATATTAGGCGTCGCGCCGTTTTCGCTGTTGCTGCCGCACGCCGGTTTGACAGGCACGGTCATTCTCACGGTGTTCATCGGCACCATCCTGGCATCGGCATTTTCCGCAATTTTGGTATATGCGCAGGAACTTGTGCCGGGCAAAGTCGGCATGATCGCCGGACTCTTCTTCGGGCTGGCGTTCGGCATTGCGGGCATTGGCTCGGCCGCGCTGGGCCAATTGGCGGACCATACGAGCATCGAATTTGTCTTCAATCTCTGTGCGTTTTTGCCGCTGATCGGCTTGCTCACCGTTCTCCTGCCAGACCTTGAGCCGCACCGGAAACATGCGTGAAAGGTTGTCGGCGATGCGCCTGGCCCGGGCGGTTCAGGAAAGGGCCGCGGAACCCGGCTATAACTTTGCCCGGTTAATGACGTGCTATTGTGCCGGTTTGCTGCATAATGATTGCCTATGCCATTTCGCGCACTCGGGCTGGACCCGAAAGTTTTGCAGGCCGTTCAGGAAGCGGGTTACACCGAGCCGACGCCGATTCAATCCGCCGCCATCCCGCCGATCATTGCCGGGCATGACCTCATCGGCATTGCCCAGACCGGCACGGGCAAGACCGCAGCCTTCACGCTGCCGATCCTAACGCGGCTCGCCGCGGTGATTGGCGATGGACGCCAGCGCGGCACCCGTGCGCTGGTTCTGGCACCCACACGTGAATTGGCTTTGCAGATTGATGAAAATGTCCGGGCCTACGCCCGGCATTTGCCGTTGCGCGTGGCCACCGTTTTCGGTGGCGTGGGCGAAACGCCGCAGATCAACGCGCTACGGGCGGGCACACATCTTATTATCGCCTGTCCCGGTCGCCTGATGGATTTAATGCAGCGCCGCTACGCGGACTTCTCCCAGTTGCAATATCTGGTGCTCGATGAAGCGGACCGCATGCTCGACATGGGTTTTCTGCCTTCGATCCGCCAAATCGTCCGCGCCTTGCCGGTGAAACGCCAGACACTTCTCTTTTCCGCGACGCTTTCCAGGGAGATTGAGGCGCTCACCCACGAATTTCAACAGGCTCCCAAATCTGTTCAGATCGGTCGCCGCGCAAATCCCGCGGCCACCGTGACGCAGCTGGTGTATGAGGTGCCGAAGCATCTCAAGCCGGCCCTGCTCGCGCATTTGTTGCGTGATCCCGGCATGAACATGGTGCTGCTGTTTTCCCGAATGAAGCACGCGGCCGACCGCGTCGCGCGCAGTCTGGAACAACTCGGCATCCGCACCGCCACCTTGCATTCCAACCGTTCGCAAAATCAGCGGCTGCGCGCATTGAAAGATTTCAAGTCCGGGGCGGTGCGCGTGCTCGTGGCCACCGATAGAGCCGCGCGCGGCATAGATGTGGACGGCATTTCGCACGTCGTGAACTATGATTTTCCGATGCAACCGGAGGATTACGTCCACCGCATCGGCCGCACCGGCCGCGCCAACGCGGTTGGCGACGCCATCAGTT
>JBEKMT010000226.1:0-7241 GCA_050008355.1 Verrucomicrobiota bacterium | reverse complement strand
ATACCAGCTTCATCCTCGTCCTCTTCAATCTCCCGGCGCCAGGCACGGGAGATATGGGGCCTGATAAAACCGTAGAGCAGGTAGGCCGTAAAGAAAAAGGGCAGCACATAATAAATGATTTTATCACGCAATATCAGAAGGCACCCGAGGAACAGCGCTCCCACCACGACTTTCAGGAAGGTTGTGGTCGAGCGCAGCCCCAACGACTTGAAACTGGGATAGCGCACTTCGCTGACCATCATCGCCGACAAAAACACAAGCACCACCGGCAGCAAATAGGCCCAATAGCCGAGGTTTTTTTCTTTCTCATTCAACTTGATGATGAACAAAGTCAGTGAGGCCACCAATCCGGCTGCCGACGGGATGGGGAACCCGAGAAAATCCTTGCCGGCGCCCGGCGCATTCATCGCGGACAGGCAATTAAACCGAGCCAGGCGGAACGCGCCGCAAATCAGATAGATGGAGGCGATAAACCAGCCCAGTTCCTGATAATCGCCGCCAAACACATCGTGCAGCACCACGCGATGTACAAGAAACGCCGGCGCCGCGCCGAACGAAATCAAGTCTGCGAGTGAATCGAACTCCCGCCCGAACGGGCTTTCGTGTCCGCCCATGCGCGCGACCCGGCCGTCGAAGAGGTCAAAAATGCACGCGAGCAGGATGAACCCGAGCGCAAGTTTGATCTGGCTGTAATCGCCGACGTCAATATTGGCCTCGACAATTTTTGTCAGCGCCACAAAACCGCAGAAGAGATTTCCCGCCGTGAGCAGGTTGGGCAGAAAATAAATTTTCAGCTTCTGGCTCTCGTCAGCCTCGACAGTTGTCTTTTCGGGGTTCTCAGCCATTTTAGGGAACAAGTTCGGCTAGCACAGTCTGGCCCCCGACGACACGGTCGCCCAGCTGAATTTTTATCTTTGCGCTTTTCGGCAGGTAAACATCCACGCGCGAACCAAATTGGATAAGGCTGATGCGTTCTCCCCGCAGCACCGGATCGTTTTGCGCCACCCACGGCACAATGCGGCGGGCAATCAGGCCGGCGATTAACCTCACCCCGATTTTTGTGCCCATCGGCTCCAGGGATACGATGCCGATCAGAACGTTCTCGTTGAATTGCGCGCAGTCGGTGCGCATGGCGTTAAGGTATTGGCCGGGCTTGTGCTTGAAGAAGGCGATGGTGCCCGTCACCGGCGAATTCTGGACGTGGACGTCGAAAACGGAAAGAAAGATGGAAATGCGCTGGCACTCGCCGCCCATGAACTCGGGTTCCGTCGTCGTGTCAATGGTGTCCACTTTGCCGTGTCCCGGGGCAATCACCAGATTGCGGCTGGTCGGGGTCAGTGGATCGGGGTCGCGGAAAAAATAGAACGTGAAGACGCAAAACAATGCCCATAAAACCACTAGTACCCAGATTAGGTAATTCAGCACGAATGTGCCGATGACCTTCCCTAAAAACGCCGCCGCCAGCAGCACGATGACGGCGACGAGCGAGAGCCCGATCAATTTCAGGGCGGATTTTGCGGCTTTCCCGGAGTGTTTCACGCGTTGAAAATAAATTTTTCACGACCGACTTGCAATTCAGCATTTCGGCGGCATTTTAATGATCATCGCTAATTCTGGCGCGTTGCCGGAACACGATCAGCCAAAAACAAAAAATATGTCATTGCACACACCTGATTTGACCAAGTTTCCGCCGCGCAGTCCTCGTGTACGGCTCGGTGGTTACGCCATTTTGCCCCGTTGTCTCGATAAGGGGCGCGCAACGATCGCTGGTAAGAACGGCGAATATCATTACGCCTGCCCGCTTGACCAGGGTTTCCTGGAGTTCGCCGGGATCGATGCCGAGGCCTTGAAAAAAGAACTCGGCAAGAGCGATACCGAAGTTCTGGAATGGATCAAGGCGCACGGCAAAAATAAACGCACTCCGTCCGAAATTCAGGCTTGGTCTGCCTGGCAGGAGCAGCGCTCACCGGATAATCCGGATTCTCGCGATTATTTTAATGGTTTGCACAAGGCCGGCGCTCCCAAACGCACCGACATCTCAACCTGGTTTGAAGTGCTCGATTTGGACGATTTCGTCACTTTCGGCGGCAAAGGCTGAACAGGCCGTTAAGCTCAAAATTCAAAGGCACGAAACTAAAACTTCGTGCCTTTAATTTTTGATTTCAACCGGCAGTTCTTCCGTTGCGGCCACCACCGCTGCTTCCGTTTTCCAGACTTCAATTTTCTCGATCCGCTGGCGATGTTTCGCGCCTTCCAGTTCGGCCTCCACTTCATCGCCGATTTTATGGTTGATCAGTGCCTGGGCGACCGGTGTCAGGTAGCTGATCACACCTTTGTCGGGGTCCGAATCCCAGGCGCCAAGAATGGTGAACTTTTCCGGCTGGCCGGATTGCAGGTCAGTGACCGTGACAATCGTTCCCGGGGCGACCACGTCGGTTTTCACGTTCAGGAAGTCCTGCCCGCGCGCACGGGTTAGCGCCGCTTCCAGTTCGTCTTTCTGACGCAACAGGACTTTTTGCATTTCCTTCGCAGCCTTGTATTCGTGGTTTTCGCGCAAATCGCCATAGCTGCGTGCAATGGCAATTTCCTTTGAATTGGCCGGAATTTTCTTCTGCACCAGATCCTGATATTCAATCCGCCGGCGTTCCAGGCTTTCCCACGTAACCAGCAGACTGGAGTCCTGCTTGGTTTGCTCGCCGCTGATGAGCGATTGCACGGCGGGATGCGCCTTGACGAGCCGCGCCAGGAGCGAACGCTTGTCCATGTCGTCGAAAACCGGCGATAATTTAAGCGCCCGCGTCAAATCCTTGATGACTTCGATGTCCGCCGACGCCGTTAATTCCCCAAGCAATTGCTGGTCTTCCAAAATGAAATCGCGCAGGCGGTTCGAGCGTCTTTCATTAAACTGGTCCCGTTCCATCGCCGTCAGCATGGCGCGGAAAACCTCCGGGCCGAGGATGTCCACAAAGTCTTCATTGCGCTCACGGCCAAACCATAAAAGCAATTCGCTGCTCGCCGTGTGCTGGTTGATGTGACGCGCCAGCGTCTCCTTGAGCGATTCCAGTTTGCCCTGTTGGATCAGCAACGAGGCGAATTCCTTCGCCAGCTTGGCCGAGACCAGGTTGATCGCGCCGCGCAGGATATCCTGCCAGCGGTCGGGGTTGGCTTCACGGAAAGATTCCAGCGCCCGATGATGTTTCGCAGCGGGAATGGTTTCCACCAGCGTCCCAAACTTGATGCCGTCCTGCATCCAGACTTGGGCCGCGGTGACTTCCCCCGCTGCCGGCTTCAGCCCGGCCGCATGTTGCAACTCGTCCCGGGCAAAAATCGCCTCCAGCGCCACCGACGGCTGGGTGCGTTGATGGGAAATAATGTCCGCATTCAATGCGGTGATGATCTCGTTCGCGGCCGCGGCTTTGTCGCTCAAGTCCGAAAAAACCTTGAGAACCTCCGCCACGACGGTGACGCGCGCCTTGAGGCCTTTCGCCGCCCGGAAATCCGCCAGTGAGCGGACTTGCAACGATGTTTCCTGTGCCTGATAAACCACCGGTTCGGTTTTCTTGATCGGCACGATGAAATGGCCGTCCTTCTTCATTTCCCGTTTGGCCGTTTCCCACCACTTTTTCCAGTCGTCGCGAATCACGTCCGGCACAAGGGATTGCTGAATCTGGTCCACGGTCGCCTTGCCGTCAAAGCTGTTCAATACGATCTTGATCAGGTCCAAATGATGCGCCGCAAGATGGCGGATGGCTTCGAGGTCTGCAGCTTTCCGGGCCAGTATGTGGGTTTTGGGGATGGGTTTAAGCGATTCAGCCGCAAAAGCCAGATCCATCGTGTGTCCCGGTTTCCCGGGGAAATCAATCGTGAAGCGCGCAAAGACCGTGTCCACCGTCTTGATCTTTCCAAAGCCCCAACTGCGATGCGAGCAATAGCCGCCATCAACCAGTTGCACCAGTGGCTCTACGTGTTTTCCTTCGATTTTTCCCGCCGCCGCCAGTTTTTCAAATTCTTCTCTCATAAGGTTTTTAATCTCGCGTCCCGAATCAAGGTCGCCAACATTAAACGAATTGAGCGACGAAAATCCAAGACAAATTGCTCTCCGCGTTTTGCGCCAGCGGCAAAATGGAGATGAATTCACGGAGAATATACTCGAATCCGTCCTCGCATGCACGCGTCTTTCGGCCGCTGACCGCGGCCTATGCCAGGAGCTGGTTTACGGCATCGTGCGCTGGCAGGCCACCCTCGACTGGCTGGTCGCCCTCAAAACCAGCGGACGCGAACAAAGGCCCGCCCTCCAAAATCTGCTGCGGCTGGGGCTTTATCAGATTTTCTGGCTGGATCGTATTCCGCCGCACGCCGCCGTCCACGAAACCGTCGAGATCGCCAAACGCGCCGGTTACGGCGCGCAAGCCGGTTTTATCAATGCCGTCCTCCGCGGCTTTTTGCGCGAAGCTGAGGTGACCAGGGCGTTGCTCGCTGAATTGAAAACCAATCAGCCGGCACTGGGTTTCTCGCAGCCCGAATGGCTCGTGGGCCGCTGGCGCAAGCAGTTCGGCGATGAAAAGACATTTCAACTTCTGGAATGGAACAATGCGCCTCCAAAAACGTTCGCCCGCGTGAACCCGCTAAAATTCGGCAAAGAGCGGCCAGCCACCCCGGTCACCCTTGATGAGGCCGCAGCGCTGTTGCTTCCCCGCTGGCGCGAAGAAAATGTGGAATACGATTTCTTCACGCGCGATTGGACTGGCCAAAATCTGGTCTTTGAACTGAAATCGCATCCCCCGCTGGCCTCGCTGCCCAGCTTCCGCGACGGATGGTTTTACATTCAGGATCCCAGCACCCTGTTCGCCGTTGCCAGATTGGACGCCCAACCCGGCGAAAGCATTCTCGATTTGTGCGCCGCGCCCGGTGGCAAAACCACGTTCATCGCGCAGCAAATGCGCGATCAAGGTCGCATCCTCGCCTTGGACATTTCCGGGGAACGGTTGAAACTGGTGGAAGAGAATGCCCGCCGACTGGGTATTTCCTGCATCCAGATCGAAACTCTCTCCCATTTGGAATCACGGCCGGCCAGTGCAAAATTCGACCGCATTTTGGTGGATGCCCCGTGCTCGAACACCGGTGTTCTGCGCCGGCGTGTGGATCTGCGCTGGCGGATTTCGGCCGATGAAATCTCGCGATTGCGAAAAACCCAATTGGAATTGCTGGGCTTCGCCGCGCCCAGGCTGAAATCCGGCGGCGTTTTGATATATAGTACCTGCAGCTTGGAACCAGAGGAGAACTCGCTGGTAATCAAGGAATTCCTGGCTACCCACCTGAATTTCAAACTCGACTCCGCGCGCGAATTGTCGCCCTTTGCCGACCAGGTGGACGGCGCATTTGTGGCGCGCCTCGAGAAAACGGATTAATTCATCATGGCCTCCGCCAACATCACCATTCATTCCAGCCAGTTTCCCGAAAATGTCCGGCGCGACCTGCTGGCTTCGCTCCGCACGCGCCGGGTGAACCACAAGTTTCATTACGATAGCATCAAGCAAACGCAGAAATGGCTGGCGCTACACGAGGCGCATTCACCCGCCCGCACCGATCAGGATTGCCTCGACACCTATGACCTCGCCTTTCGTGAATCCGCCCGGAGAATTAAATCGCCAAAAGTCCACGTCATCGGCCTCGGCTGTGGCGGCGGCCAAAAGGACACCCGGTTGCTAAAACTTCTGAAAATGGCGGGAAAAGAGATTTCCTACACGCCCTCAGACGTCAGCGTTGCCATGACTCTGGTTGCCCGCGAAGCCGCGCTGAATTTTCTCCCGGCGAACAGCTGTTTTCCTTTTGTTTGTGACCTGGCCACCGCGCATGATTTGCCAGCCTTGCTCGCCACCCGTCACCCGTCACTCATTACTTTCTTCGGGATGATTCCAAATTTTGAGCCGGACCGGATCCTGCCCATGCTCGCTTCCTTGGTTCGTAAACAGGATTATCTCTTGTTTAGCGCAAACCTTGCCCCCGGCGCGGATTATGGTGCCGGCGTAAAACAGATTCTGCCCCAATATGACAACGCTCTGACGCAGGACTGGTTGTTGACCTTTTTCCTCGATCTCGGCCTTGAGCGCCGCGACGGTAAATTGTCGTTCGCTATTGAAAACGGAGCGATGAACTTGCAGCGGGTAATCGCCCGGTTTCATTTTTCATCTTCACGCGAAATCGTGGTTTACGGGGAGAAATTCAAATTTCGCCGCGGCCAATCCATCCAGGTTTTTTTCTCCTATCGCTATACTCCCGGACTCACCGGAAAAATCCTCTCTCGGTATGGCCTCAAAATCCAGGCCCAATGGCTCGCGGCCTCGGGTGAGGAAGGGATTTTCCTCTGCCGCCGCGCTTGATTCCGGAGTGCGACTCTATATCACCGCCAAAGCCCGGGTTTCGCGCGCTGGATTGCGTGACTGTCGTTTCTCCTCTACTTTCGAGGCCTATGGAAATCGATCTCGAAAACAAATTCGCCGACCGCGCTTATTACCTCCTCGCCTGCCTCGTCACACCGCGGCCCATCGCGCTCGTTACCACCATCAGCGTCGATGGCAAGGTGAATGCCGCTCCTTTTAGCTTCTTCAATTTGATGGGCGCGCAACCACCCATCTGCGCCTTTGCCCCCGGTGACCGCGACAATGGCACGCCCAAAGACACCGCACTGAACATTCGTGCCACGCACGAATTTGTCATTAACCTCGTGGATGAATCCATCGCCGAAGCGATGAATCTCTGCGCCGCGTCGCTCCCGTTCGGTGAAAATGAACTGATCCAGGCCGGCTTGACTGCCGCGCCTTCGTCCATCGTGAAACCTCCCCGGATTGCGGAAGCGCCGGCGAGCCTGGAGTGTCTGGAATGGGGTACCTTGCAAATCGGGGAAAACCGCGTGGTCATCGGCCTGATCAAACGGCTTCATGTGCGGGACGAATTATTTGACGCTGAAAAAAAACGGATCCGTACCGACCAGCTCCAGACCGTCGGCCGCATGGCTTCTCCGCACTGGTATTGCCGCACGCGCGACCGCTTCGAAATGAAACGACCGGACTGACCGGGAACATTGACGTTTCTTGAGCCCATCCCGAAGCGTGGCTTGGCGAGCCGGAGCCGGATAATGATTCAAATAATTGCTTTGTGTCCGAACGCTTCTCGATCGCCAACGTCACCTGCCTGGCAACCAGCACCTCGTTCCGATACCTGGAGCACGCCGGCATACCGTC
>JBEKMT010000225.1:0-7286 GCA_050008355.1 Verrucomicrobiota bacterium | reverse complement strand
GAATTGTCCCCGGGGAGTCACACACGGACTGAATCCTGCAAGCAGCCACCTGCGGTCTCCAGCTGGAGACATGAGATGCTCAGCGACAAACCAGGTAGCCGTCCATTTATGGATCCGGTCGCGTTGCGGGAGGGGGCGCTCGATATTCGTCAGCACCAAGCATTTCAATGATCGACCTCACCTAGCCGCGTTAGCGTGACAACTGATTCAAGATTTTGAGCGGTGAATGCGTCTAGTGACAATATTTAGGGATCGTTTAATCACTGTGGTCAAAGCGATTAGCGATTTGTGCCCAATTGGGGAAGACGTGCCGAAACTGGTCAATGATGATGCTCATTTAGTTTGATGCCTGCTGGCGGCGACTCGGGGCAGGAATGCCGACTTGGTGGGAACGAGGCCGGCAAGAGTTCCTTGCTCCGGGCGATTCGGGATCTGCTCTTTGGTATTCATGGCCAATCCACGGACAACTTCCTTCACGATTTTTCCGAACTCCGAATCAAAGGTGAGATTTGCGATCGTGCAGGGACGCCCTTGGTTTTTCAACGTCGCAAGGGAAACAAGAACACCTTGCTCGACGCAGATGGCCACCAATTGCCGGACAGCGCCTTGGTTCCATTTCTCGGCAGCGTGGATCTATCCTACTTTTCGGCCATGTTCGGGCTGGGCGCACACGAACTTCGCGAGGGCGCGCGGCAACTGCTCCGCGGCGAGGGGAACATCGGCAATGCGCTTTTTTCCGCAAGCATGGGTGGGACTCCCGTCCAAAACGTTGTTGAGGCGCTTCAACAGGAGGCCGAACGGCTCTTCAAAGGTCGTTCAACATCCAACGTATCCATCCGTCCTGCAGCTAATCACTACAAGGAACTGCTCAGGCAGAGCCGTGAAGCCATGGTCAATCCAGAGACTTGGGACAAGATTGAACGGGAGTTGGCTGATACGGAAGTTGCGAAAAATCTTTTCGAAGCAGAAATTTCAAAACTAGACCGGGAGATTCAATGGATTTCACGTTGTGAGGACGCGCTGCCGACTGTCGGGCGCCTGAGTGAAGAGGTGCAAAAGCTCGAGCAGATTCCGCTTTTGCCCGATCTGGCTAGTGATTTCACGACCCGGGCGCAAGCCGCGCGCAAAGTGGTTGGTGAAGCGCAGGCCGAAGTTCAGCGCCTGACGGTTCATATCGGTAAACTCAAAACCCAACTACAAGGATGTCAGACCGCTCCCATCGTATTGGCTGAAGCGGACCTCCTTGATCAATTGCATCAGGACCTGGGAACGTATCGGGAACGTAAGAAGTCGCTTGCGACTCTGCTGGCCACGCTTGCGGGACTCGATCCGATGATTCGCACCGGCATGCATAATCTCCAGATCACCGGTGAATTTTCGTCGCTAGAAAGCCACCGCCTCACGAGTCCGGTTCGACTTGCCTGCGAAGAGGCAGTCAGTGAACTCAAGAGTTCCGCAACGGACCAAATCACAAATTCTGGCAAGATCGAAGAGCTTGAAATTCAAATCCGGGAACAGGAAGCCCAGTTGGAGTCTCTTTCAGAAACAGACCTGACCGCTCTCCGCGAGGCCTTGGCCGTTGCCGCCGAGGCGACAGAGGCGGACCGAACTTTTTCAACGAGCAAATCCGAAGTCCAACGTTTGACCCGGGAAACAACCAGCCTGCACCTCCAGATCGCGGGCGCTCCGACGGATCTTGATGCCACCGGGAGTTTGGCAGTGCCCGCCATCGCGACTATTTGCCGCTATCGCAAGCTGATGGAAGGGTTCAAGCGAGACATCAAGGCTGAAGAGGATAAAATCAGCGAGGCGGACAAGCGTGCCGGATCCATTCAAGCCGAACTCGGGCGATTGCAACGGCAAGGAGAATTGCCAACTAAAGAAGCTCTCCGCAAAGGCCGAGCGCATCGTGATCATGGTTGGAGTCTGGTGCTGGCGGAGTGGAAAGGTGGCGGCACCAAGGAAGAACTAGTTCCAGGTGTGCCGCTGGAGGAGGCGTTCCCGCTGGCGATCGTGCAGGCAGACGGCATCGCGGATAAATTGAGGCTGGATGCGGAGGCGGTCGCGCAAGCGGAAGAAAAGGGCTTTCAATTAAGTGAAATTGAAAAACAGGTCACTGGCGTTAATCAAAAAATTCTGGAACTCCAGGGCGCGTTGGATAAGTGCCAGACAGCCTGGCAAGCCGAGTGGGCCACCTGTGGAATCACCCCGCGTTCACCTTTAGAAATGGAAGAGTGGCGGGGGGCTTGGAGTGAATTCCGCGAACGACTTGGCCAACTAAGAACTGCGGAAGAAACTTTCAGATCGAAAGGTCAACAAATTCAGCAAGCCAAGCAACGGCTTGCCTCCGTTCAGAACCGGTCGGAAGAAAAGGAATTTTCGTTATTATTCGCCTCCGCCAAGAAACTTGTTCAGGACGGCGAACAAGCGGCGGGGCGACGCATTGAGATGTTGAATCAGCTTGCCACGCTTCAAGGTGAACTCGCCAAATTTGAGAAAAGTCGTGTTCGGCTCGCCAAGTCGATCAGCGCCTCGACTGAAAAATGGCATTCTCAATGCGAGGCGGTGGGTTTGCCTGAAGGCACATCGCCCGATGCTGGTCTGATACTTTTGCGAGAGCGCAAGGAACTCCTTGCCATATTTGACGAATGGCTGGAAGCATCCAACGAATCCAAATCCATGGCTCTGGCGATTGATCAATACGAAAAAGCCATCGCCGCCAAGGCTGCTGCATTGGGGATCAAGGGCGATTCGACAGAAGCAGTGGAATCCGCCCTTTGGAAAGCGCTCACTGAAGCCCGCAAATCACAGGAGCGGCACGACCAACTGGCCGAACAGATCGAAGTCGCAGGCAGTGAGTTGACGGACGCTCAAGGGCTCGTTGACCGATCTGATCAAACCCTCAAAGATTTGATCAAGCTTGCGGGTTTGGCATCGGTGGGGGAGTTGGAACCGTTGCTGGCCCGCCTCGAACAGCGCAATACGATCCAGGCTCAAATCGCCGGCCTGCGCAATACGCTTAGCGGTCTCGCCCGAGGGCAGGCCGTGGACGAATTTGTTACCAAGGTCCGGGCCGAGAACCCAGACACGATGGCAGAGAGAAAGCCAATCGCATCCCAGGAGAAAGCAGAGAAGGAAGCGGCGTTGCCGGCGCTCAGCGAAATCTTGTTCCGGCTCGGGAACGAGAAAAAGAATTTGGAGAAGGCCAGTGACGCGGCCGCTGATTTTCGCCAACAAGCGGAATCCTGCGCGGCAACTTTGAAGCAGGATGCGGCTCGTTATCTGCGCCTCCGCCTGGCGACGCTTTTTCTGGAAAATCAGATCGAACGGTTTCGCAGGGAGAATCAAGGTCCGCTCCTTCAGAAATCGGGCGAAGTGTTCAAGAACATTACTCGCGGCGCATTCAGTGAGCTTGGCGCGGAATTCAATGCCGACGACGTCCCGGTCCTCGTGGGCGTCCGGCCAGACCAGTCCAAGGTTCCGGTGGAAGGCTTGAACTCTGTTGCATGATGCGGCGTATAATGGGCACAAGGCTGTTGTAAAATTACTGCTGGAAAGCGGGATAGATATTCATGCCAAGGACAAGAATGGAGTGACCGCTTCACGCTTGGCCGCATCACGGGGGCACCATGAAATAGTTAAGTGTCTCACCGAATATGCCGAGGGTAAGCACGATAGGGAACCTCTGGATGTTGCCTCCCGTGTCACCGGGCACTTCAAATCCAGCCACTCGCGGGCACTTCAAAATCGGCCAGCCTGAGATGGGTTATTCATATCAATTCTCTTGATGCAAGCAAGGGGCTTTTCAATTTCTTTGCATTTGCTGGCACTCGTTCGCTGCACATTTCTTTCATAAGCCGAGAGAGTTAGCAGCCCGCTAATAAACGGGGTTTTTTCCAGCAACTACGAATGAAATGAATACAGCGGGTTGCCATAACAGTTACCAAGAGCAGCATCCACGGATGTAACAACCGGCGGAGCTGCCGATTGGTTGTCCCGCCAACTATCACTGCTGTGAGCGTCCACATGGTCCAAAGAACCAAAAACAAACCTGCCGCCCCCGTTTCCGCGCTCCGCGGCTTGCTCATCCCCCAAACTTTCCGCAGCAGCAGTCCTAGGTTATAGGCCGCACATTTGAGCGTGTGCACCTTGCTCACGTTGGTGTGACCACGCAACCAACTCCGCCGTCCGCCGCCGGTTTCGCAGACATGGGCAAAGGTTCGTTCGCACCGTTCACTGCGCCAGCGATTCAACTGCCGTCCCTTGTTCCCACGCACACGCCGGCGATTGGCCCGGAAGGCGGCTTCATATTCGGCGGGTTTGTTGGTCCAACGCCGGACCTTTTGCCGCCGCTCGGGGATATAGGTCCGCAACCTGCGCGCCGTCAGGTCTGCGAGCCAGCCGTTGTCGTGATAGCCCTTGTCCATGACCACTTCAGCAATCTCCGTTTCGCTGCCGGCCAGCACCAGGTTCGCCGCAGCCAGACTCAGCGTGGCCGGCGCGCTCTGCGGATCGGATTTGTCCGCAAAGGTGACCGTCGTTGCCACAATCGCTTCGCTCACCAGGTCCACCGCATGTTCAGCCTTATAAGCCAAGTGCGTGCGACCGTCCTTCATTTTGGCGATCCGGCTGTCGGGATCGGTGGGGCTTTGCCACTGTTCATTGGAGACTTTCTTGTCGGTGCGTCCACGATCCAGCCGGCGCAGGTCGACCTCGGTCGGACTCTCAATCCCCTCGGCTTTGGCCAAACCCTGCAGATATTGTTTCCAGTCTTCCCCGCTGTCCTTGCGCACGATGCTCTTCATCGCTGCATTGGCCTCCAGGGTCGTCGCGTCAATCGCCACCGCCTTGCCGCGCAGCAGTCCTTTTTGTTCCAACATGCCCAACACAAAGACAAATACTTTGTCGTACACCGCCTCCGGCAGACGTTTGCGGATCATGGTCATCGAGACATGCACGGGCGTTTCCTCGGTAATCGCAAAACCCAAAAAGGTGCGCAGGGCCAGGCTGTCGGCACAGCGCCAGGCAATGCCGCGCTGGCTGTCCAAGCCCTCGAAGTAACCGATCAACAACATGCGGAAGTAAACGCCCGGGGGAATGCCAGGGCGGCCACCTTCCTTGTAATAAGGGGCGCAGAGCGTTTCGACAAACTCATCAAAACCGGCGTCGGCCAGCACCGCATTAAGCTTGGCGTAGAACGGATGCCCGGGGCCAGCGGCAATTTTCGCGGTGGGGATGAACAGTTCGTCCTGTTGCGGTTTGCGTTTTCCAAGTGCCATGCGCTTTCAGACTTTTCTTCCGATTATCAGGTAACAGTGTTTTTGTGAGTTTTTTAACGGGCTGCTAGCAGGCCGTTAAAGAATGGCGGTTTTTCCAAAAACTGCGGATGGAATGAATACAGTGGATTGCCATAACGGTTACCAGGAGCAGCATCCACGGATGCCACAACCACCGGAGTTGCCGATCGGTTGTCCCGCCAGCTATTACTGCTGTGATCGTCCACATTGCCCAAAGGATCAAAAACAAACCCGCCGCCCCCGTTTCTGCGCTCCGCGGCTTGCTCAGCCCCCAAACTTTCCGCAGCAGCAGTCCCAAGTTATAGGCCGCACACTTGACCGTGTGCGCTTTGCTGACATTAGTCTGTCCTCGCAACCAACTCCGCCGCCCACCGCCGGTCTCGCAGACATGCGCAAAGGTTCGCTCGCACCGCTCGCTACGCCAGCGATTCAATTGCCGCCCCTTGTTCCCGCGCACGCGCCTACGGTTGGCCCGGAAAGCCGCTTCGTATTCGGCGGGCTTGTTGGTCCAACGCCTGGTCTTTTGCCGTCGCTCCGGAATATAGGTCCGCACGCCTCGTTCCGCCAATTCCGCCAGCCAGCCGTTGTCGTGATATCCCTTGTCCATCACCACTTCGGCAATTTCAGTTTCGCCGCCGGCCAGCATCAGGTTCGCCTCGGCCAAACTCAACGTCGTCGGCGCGCTTTGCGGATCGGACTGGTCGGCAAACGTGACCGTGGTCGCCACAATCGCCTCGCTCACCACGTCCACGGCGTGTTCCGCCTTGTAAGCCAAGTGTGTGCGCCCGTCCTTCATCTTGGCGATCCGGCTGTCGGGATCAGTGGGGCTTTCCCATTGTTCATTGGAAACTTTCTTGTCCGTGCGTCCACGATCCAGCCGCCGCAGGTCTGCCTCGGTCGGACTCTCAATGCCTTCGGCTTTGGCCAACCCTTGCAAGTACTGCTTCCAGTCTTCACCGCTATCCTTGCGCACGATGCTCTTCATCGCTGCATTGGCTTCCAGCGTCGTCGCATCAATGGCCACCGCCTTGCCACGCAACAGTCCTTTTTGTTCCAGCATGCCCAGCACAAAGACAAATACCTTGTCGTACACCGACTCGGGCAACCGCTGGCGGATCATGGTCATCGAGACATGTACGGGCGTGTCCTCTGTAATCGCAAAGCCCAAAAAAGTGCGCAAGGCCAGGCTATCGGCGCAGCGCCAAGCGATGCCGCGCTGGCTGTCCAAGCCCTCGAAGTAACCGATCAACAGCATCCGGAAGTAAACACCGGGAGGAATGCTGGGGCGGCCACCTTCCTTGTAATAGGGAGCGCACAACCGTTCGACAAACTCATCGAAACCGGCGTCGGCCAGCACCGCATTGAGCTTGGCGTAGAACGGATGGCCGGGGCCGGTGGCCAATTTCGCGGTGGGGATGAACAGTTCGTCTTGTTTAGGTTTGCGCTTTCCAAGTGCCATGCGTTTTCAGACTCTTTTTCTGCTCGCCAGGTGACAGGGTTTTCTGAGTTTTTTAACGGCCTGCTAGGGCGGGTGGATGGAGCAGCGAATGGCCATTCGCCTCATCCAAGTGATGTTTCTAAAACTGAACTGTGCTCACAACCTCGCCGTCACCACCATAGAATGTCCCGGAAGATGGATCAAACCGCACTATGGCCTCCCCCAACGGGCCATAAAATGTATTCGTGTCTGGTGAAAAGCACCCAAGATGTTCTCCCAGTGGACCAATCAACTGATTTGTGACCACATCAATTCGAAAAACAGGTTGGGCTAAAGAATCTAGAAAAGTGTGCGTCAGGTGATCATACGTTCCACAAAACTGGCCTTGATCGCCATAAAACCCATTCGTCCCCTGGTCGTAGGTACCAATTAGATGCCCAATATGATCAAAATACATGTCCATGTGCTCCCCCTTTTATTGAATGCCATATTGCCGTTTGATATCAGCTAGAAAACTCTGAAAAGTAGGGGGTACCTTCTGCAAATCAAAC
>JBEKMT010000224.1:0-7322 GCA_050008355.1 Verrucomicrobiota bacterium | reverse complement strand
ATTTTTGTTTTCATAATTTTGTTCAAGGCGTTTTTGCCTTATACAAATCCAGACGAAATATTTTCCGGCAAGTTACATTCCAAGTTAAATTGTATTATATACTTAATCAGGGACTTACAAGAAATCTGAAAACCGGTCCAAAAACCGCGTTTTGGCAAAACACTCATCGCGCAAAATGTGCGCACGCCCCTTCGTGTCTTTCGCTAGGGACGCGTTCCACCCGCGTCCCAAGAAATTAGTCCGGCGTTGACGCGAGGCGACCGATAATGGCCACGGTTTAGATCGCGTCGTGAATCCACAGACACTTGGCCTTCGTTCCGCCTGTGTGCTCGTTCCGTCGCGCTAAAACTGCACCCAACGCCGCGCCAGACTTTCAGCCAACCGGCTTGACGCCGTAAGCCAAAAGACTGGCTTGTCCCAAAACACCCCGCGACCGAACTTCGCTACCGCTGCACTCCGCCTAGGTTGGCGCGTTTAACCTCCCAACCCCTCAACCTTCAACCCGTTTGAAACGGCTTCACCCAAACATCAGCAATGGCCTGCCATCCACTACAAGGAGAAACGCGCCATCACATTTGAGGAACACCAGAAAATCATCGCCGCCGAGGTGAACCCGGAGCGCAAGACGTTGTATCAATTGTGCTGGTACCTAAGCATTGTTGCACTTCCCGCCAGATCGTTTTCAAGATGGCGGAAGTGGCGGTGCCGAGAGAGTTGTTCCGGGCCATTCTGGAAGGGATCAGACGGCTGCGATTGCCCGCAGCGGTATCTGGATGAAGGAAAAGTGAAAGGAATCACATGAAAACCATGGCAACAACGGAGGCGGTGTCTTCACCTCCAAAAGAAAAAAGGCATTGGAGCCAAAAATGGCGTCGAAACACCTCCCGCGCCGGACAAAAACCGAGGGCGGACTGGAAAAATGACTTGCAAATCTGCTGCGTGGCAATAAAATTACAAAAAACAGCCCACGCCGGTCGTAGGTAAACAATCAAATGGGAAATCCCAGGTAAAACAGGCTCTTTGTTTTTTGTTTTGTCACGGGTTAGAGGGAAACACGCTGCGCTGGTCGTCGTATTGGTTCCGCGAGGGTTCAGGGAGGCAATTTCAGGGGTTATTCAAAGCAAACATTACGTAGTAATAACTTGACAGCATGACATTAATTGTAGTAATAAATACTATGTCCACGAATGACGCGTGTTGCGTTTGTGGTGTCGTGTGTCCGCAAACCATAAATCAACAGCAGTCAGAGTATGTCCATTAAAACAACCGCAATGTACCTGACTGTTCGCGCAGCACTCTGCGGGCGTGCATTGGCAGATATCAAGGTAATGGTAGGCTCTCTGTTCGCGCGCGCTGTTTATGGAGTGTTACCCGTCCAAAAGCGCCACCTCAATTTGAGTCCGGGCTCCAGACGATTGGCGGCGGGAGTCTTGTTGTTTGTTATCACTACGGGTGGGGTCAACGCTCAAATTCAGCTCAATGTTCAGCCCGGTGTTCAGTTGAGCTGGCTTGAAAACACCAACGATACCTACAACCTCCAATGGTCTCCCATCCCGGCCACAATATGGACCGAACTAATGGCGGCGACGGGCAATGGCCAGACAAACACATATTTTGATCCGTTCCCCATGGGCACACGCACCTATCAGGTTTTGGATATGGTTCCCGCCATCCCTGCGTCCTCCGCAGAGCCCACGAATGGTGGATTCGAAAGCGGAACCGGAGGCAGCGCCACTGATTGGACGGTGGATACGGCCGCCGGCGGTCCGGTGTATGGGGTTCGCACCAACGACAACCCTCACAGCGGCTCATACAACTTTGAAGTCTATCTGGCCAGCACCGGCGCGGGACCGGTGGTTGAGTTTAACCAGTCCGGCGTCCCGGTGACGGGAGGGACGACCTATCCGTTCACGTTCTTCGCCGACGCGCTGTCGGGCAGCGCGGGCTATAACGCACAGTGGCGAATTCTGTGGAATACCGGCGGAGACACGGGCTATCAGACTTATACTCCCGGAAGCAGCGCCTACGCCGAAATCAGCAACTCCGTTACGGCTCCCGCCGCCGCGACGTCGGCGACCCTCTATTTCCACTTTGCGGGCGCGGCGAGTTCCAGCCAGTCGGCGACGATTGATATTGACGACGTCGCCCTGGGCTCGGCCAGCAGTTCCAGCCCCGGCACTCCCGCCGTAACCAATGTCCTGCCGGTTGCCATCCAACCGGTCGCCAGCGTGTCCTGGCCCACCACCCTCGGCACTCAATATCAGCCCGAATCCACCACCAACCTTGCCGCCGGAACCTGGTCCACCAACTTTCCCATCGTCACCGGCGATGGTGGCACGGATTCATTCATGATTCCGATGACGAACAGCGCCGCGTTTTTCCGGCTGCAAATTCCGCGCGTGGTGGTCCTGCCGCCGTCGAACCTGGAACAGATCGTTTCGGGAACCACCAATGCCATCGGTCTGGCTTGGATGGCCAGTTCTTCCCCCGGCGTGACGGGTTACTCCATCCTCTACGGCGTGACCGGCAGCGGCGTGACCAATACCTTGAACGTGGGGAACGTCAATTCCACCGTCATCCCGGATCTGACGCCCGGCCAGACCTATTTCCTGGAAATCATCACCCTTACTGCCAGTGGTCAGAACTCTTTGGCCAGCGCCGCCATCACGGGCCAGCCGGACACGACCGACGGTGTCGTTCCGCTCTACGACGCCAGCACGGTGCTGGAACCGGACACGATCTCGAATACCTCGAACGGTCTCATCACTTGGATTGCCGATCGTCCGCGCGCCCGTCACGCGCGCGAGAGCCAGTTCATGCTCTATGACACTTATCTGCCTTTTTATTGGGAGGAGCGCATGACGACCATCCAGATTGTTGATACGTTCACAGCGGGCGGGACGAACGTCACCTTCAACATGTGGGCGCTGACGGCGCTCGACACCCCCAACATCCGCTTTTTCTTTCAGGGCGAAACGACCGTGGCGCAATACAGCGACAACCTATTTGCGAATTCCGTTGACCCGACCTTGACCAACTGGACCACAACCATCAACTACAACACAACGTTTAACCGGCCCATACAAGCCGGCGATCGCATCGAATTTGAGTTCAGCCCGTTCATGGTCGCGCCCACCAACGGGCAGGCCAACTATTACGGCGGCGCCATTCTCTATATCGTCGGCCAGGGCATTGTCCCGTGGCAGGAGGGGGCGACCAATGACCCGGGTTCTGTCAATGCCGCCATTGATTCCACCCCGATGCCCACAAACGGCTACCTCGCCGGCGCCGATACGATGCCCTATCAATACTCCGACGAGTCGAACCATGTCTTTAATCAACTGGCGCCGAATGCCTCGCCGCTCAGTGGAGAACCCTTCGTGCTGGGCCGTCGGTTGAATGAAACGGACTTTATCGACGGCACCCATGCCGAGGCCGGAAACCCCGTCTATACCGAGCAGATCGGCAAAATCGGGCCGACTTATGTCAATGTCAGTTGCGTTGCGTGCCACGTCAACAATGGCCGCGCGCTGCCGCCCGCCATCGGCGCGTTGATGCTCCAGTCGGCCGTGCATGTGGGCAGCGATGCCAGTGGCGACCCCGATCCCGTGCTGGGCTCTTTCCTTCAGCCGCAGTCCACCAACGGCACGCCCGTGGACACCATGACGATTTCCAGTTACACGACCATTAACGGCCAATTCGCCGACGGCACACCCTACACGCTGCAAAAGCCCAATTACACGTTCGGAAGCTACACCCCGGCGTTTTACTCCGTGCGCGTTGCCCCGCAGCTCGTGGGCATTGGTTTGCTCGAGGCCGTGAGCGAAGACTCCATCACCGCCCTGGCCGCCGTGGACGCCACCTATACCAACGGAGTCGCGGGTCGCATCCAGACGGTAACCGACCCGCAGACGGGCCAGCCGCGTCTCGGGCGCTTCGGCTATAAAGCCGGGAGGTGCAGGATCAGCCAGCAAATCGCCGGCGCCCTCGACTTTGACATGGGCGTGACGACCTCGATTTTCCCGGTCCGCAACAACCAAACCAACAGCGGACCGGTCGAACTGGCCGACAGCGACCTCACCAATTGGGTGCGCTATATCTCCTCCCTCGGCGTCAATGCCCGTCGCTGCCTGACCAACCCCGAGTGCCTGCAGGGCGAGCAGTTGTTCGCCAGCGCCAACTGTGTGCAGTGCCACATCCCGACGCTCACCACCAGCCCCTATCATCCCATCGCCGAACTCCGCAACCAGACGATTCATCCCTACACCGATTTGCTCCTGCACGACATGGGCCCCGGTCTGGCCGACAACATGGGTGAAGGTAATGCCACCGGTTCACAGTGGCGCACCGCGCCGCTCTGGAGCATCGGCCTCACCGCCGGCGTCAGCGGGGGCGAAGCGTATCTGCACGATGGCCGGGCGCGCAGCCTGACCGAAGCCATCCTCTGGCACGGGGGTGAAGCGACGGCGTCCCAGCAAGCCTTTCTCAACATGTCGGCATCGGATCGCGCCGCACTCATCGCCTTCCTGCAATCGCTATAAAAAATACGAATTCAGGGCACTAACATATCAGACACAGCGCCCATAACTGAATTAAAGGCGTTAATATCTAAAATGTTGTTGACCTATTTGCCGCGAATTTACATTTACATTCTGTTTTCAAATGCCAAAAGAAACGGACTACAGGCAAATAGTCAGTGTCATTTCGGTGCAAACGGGAGTTGAGGCGGCGATGCACGGCCTTTGAATTGTGTCCCAAAGCCTCCTGCGCGAACCGTTCGGGGTGCCATCATCGTGCCGGAAGGCGCGCTGTTTCATATCATTTCAGGCCGCGCGGTAAAGCCGAGGGTGAAACGGCGGAACGGTGACTTCCGCGTGTTTCGAGTAGGCATGATGGACCGCCTTGGAAAATGGCTAACAAAATGGCTAACAAACCAATTGGAACCTGGCGGTTCTAATAGTGACACAATCTGCTTGAATACTCTGTAAAATCGGGCACAATATCGGTGTCGTCCGCCCCCAAAGGCGCTCGATTCCGACCCTCGCCTCCAATCCGAACTGTGAGTGCAGCAACGGTTTAAGAGGCAGGGCGTCCGCAACGGACACCAAAACGGACACCATTTTTCCAATCCGTAGGAAACCAGTATAGTCCGGCATAATCTGCCGACTATCTGTTACCGCTTCGGATTCGGCCTCGGTTATTCTCGCGGTTGCGTGAAAAATATGAAAACACGTTACCGTCTCATCTGCCGTGGAATTCGTGGCGGAGCCTACTATTGTGTGGACACCACAACCGGCAAGCGCACCAGCCTCGGCACCGCCAACGCCGACGATGCCAAACAAATCATCGAAGCAAAAAACAACTCCGAACGCCAGCCGGTGCTGAATCTCCAGATTGCCAAGGCGTATCTGGCGGGCAGCGACAATGGCATCACCACGCGGACATGGCAGCAAGCCATTGAAGCGGTGACTGGCACCAAACAAGGGGCGAACCAGCACCGCTGGAAGACCGCCGCGAAGGACAAGGCATTCGCCATGTTGCTGCCGCAGGTCATCATCGAAACGAAGGCCGAGACCATTTTGAAAGTTTTGCAAATGGGGACTGTCTCGACGAATGTTTATCTCCGGCGGCTGCACAACTTCTGCGTGGACATGAACTGGCTGCCATGGCCGCTGGTGCCGAAACGCCAGTGGCCCGCCGTCGAGTTCAAGGAGAAGCGCGGCATCACGCTGGCCGAACATCTGGCCATCGTCGCCCGCGAAAACAATCCCGAACGCAAGGCGTTCTATAAACTGGCCTGGCACTTGGGGGCATCGCAATCCGATCTGGCCGGCCTGAACGCCGAGGACGTTGATTGGGAACACCACGTCATCAGCTATGCGCGCCGAAAGACCGGCTCGATTGCCATCATGCGCATGGATGAAGACATGGAGGAAGTCTTGCGCGACCTGCCGGGAACCGGCCCGCTGTTTCCGTATCTGCGGAGCGTTCGTTCGGGCGACCGCGCCACGGAGTTCAAACAACGCTGTAATGGACTTGGCATCAAAGGCGTCTCGTTGCACAGCTACCGTTACGCTTGGGCAGAACGGGCAAAGACGGCGGGCTATCCCGAACGGTATGCCCAAGTGAATCTCGGCCACAACAGCCGGGCCATGACGCGGGCGTATTCGCGTAAAGCGCCGGTGGAAATGCCGTCGTTGAGCGAATACGAACGGCAGCAAAAAGCCATCATTGGAAACCGGAACATCCAACCAGCGGCGAAAGCCGTTGTTGCATAAGGAGGACATCATGCAACCTTGGCAAATAAAAGCACTCGAACTGGAAGCGTCGGGATTGAAACACCTTGACGGATTCGTTCACGACCATGCGCTCTATTTTCTCATTGGCGTCATTTATATTTTGCTGGCTTTGCTGGCGTGGGTATTAAGCGGCGCATTGCGGCGAAAGGGAGGAAAATCTACGCACCATGTGCGGCCAGCCGTTTTCATCCATCTGCCGGGATCGCCACCGCCATACCCGGACATATTCGACCCGTTTCCATCGCCGCACCATTCGGCGCATTGCAATCACGATAATGATTGGGAATGACCACGGAGATGCGGATAGCACCGCTGATTCAGGAACGACGGGCATGGGAATTGTTCCCATTGGTTGCGGCGGCGGAACTTTTAAGGGAACCTTTAAGCGCCCGGTTCTTTGCGGCCCGCTCGTTCTTGTCCTTGATCTTCAACCGGACGATTTCGGTTGCCTTGTTCAGCCATCGGGCGTCAACTTTTTTTTGCTCAATCTCGACAGTCAGAAAAAACTTCACCGACCCTGGCGGCGGATTGCCCAGCGGCTTGAGCTGGCCGGCACTGACCAGAATGGGAATATGGTCCGGTTCAAAGCCAAGCCGGAAAGCGGCTTCGTCGGCGTTCAAACGTCCCGGCAGTGAGACCAAATTAAGAATTTCTTTGCGTTCGGGATTCATACGTTTTCCTTGGTTAGAGTGAGGGTGACGGCGGCAATATGCGTGCTCAACGTCGCGGCCAAACGGCGATCCGCCGACTTCACAAATTTTAATTCGGATTTCTGAATCCCCTGTTCCAGCCGCTTGAGGCCGCTGCCTATAACGACGACTTCGGCCGTAGCGAAACGAATCAGCATTTTTTCCGGCGGCGCGTCCGGCTCCTTTTCCAAAGCCGGGTTGGACATTTTTTCCGCATACAAGAATTGTGCGTAAGGCAGCAAATAGCTGATGCCGTTATCGGCAAATACATCGAGCGCGACGATGGTGGGATCACTGCCGAGGCAGGGATTGTCGCGCGGGCTAGACGCTGATG
>JBEKMT010000223.1:0-7630 GCA_050008355.1 Verrucomicrobiota bacterium | reverse complement strand
TTAACATCATTTTGCGCCGTTGGGAGAATGCTTTTTTCACCAGCAGCTGAAAATCCTTGCGCAATTCTTCTGTGAGCAACGGCGCGGCGCGGCGCTGCAGGCAAACACAGGCGGAATCTACATCCGGCGACGGAAAGAAACAGCCGGGCGGAATCTTGAACCAGCCGCGGGGCTCGAAATCCAGTTGCACCAGCAAAGTCAGGACGCCGTAATCGTCGTCGTCCGTCTGCGCCATGATCCGTTTGGCAACTTCGAGCTGGAGTGTGGCGACAATCGTTTGCGGGGCGCGGATTCCGGCAGCGAGCTCCACCAAAATCGGCGAGGCGACCGCATACGGCAAATTGGCAACCAACTTCCAATTGCTCCAATCCAGCCGCTCGCTTTTGAGAAATCCCAACGCATCCGCATGAAGCAACTCAAATTTCCCGTCACCCGGTTTGCTTGACCACCTCTCCCCTTCCGAGGGTGATGGTACAGGGATCAGAGGGCCGAAACGTTCCCGCAGGACGCCTACAAGCCGCCCGTCTTTTTCAATGGCCAGCACTTCGCCGGCTCTGGCCACCAGCAATTCCGTCAATGGTCCCAGACCTGGCCCGATCTCCAATATCTTATCCGACCGCGTCAATTCAGCGGCGTTGACAATGCGTTCAAGTTGGTTGGCGTCGTGCAGAAAATTCTGTCCAAGCGACTTCGTGAGCTGAATGTCGCGCTTTTCCAGCCACTCACGCATTTCCGATAGTTTCATTCGATGTTCAACACTTCGGCCAGTTCACTTACCGCCTTCCCCAACTGCGCTTTGGTGATGGTCAGCGGCGGCGTGAAGCTGATGACGTTGCCATGCTTCCCTTCGGGCAGAAAAATGTAGCCGCGTTGCAAAAGCGTTTTGATGGCGTCCAGGGCAAGTTGCGTGGCCGGTTTTCCCCCGGGCAAACTCAGTTCCAATCCCGCCAACAATCCCAACCCGCGCCCAGAGAATTCAGTCTTGTGGTTAGGTGCTTGGAAGGTGGAAAACTCATCCAGGAGAAATTTGCCCAGTTCCGCACTCCTTTCGGGTAGGTCGGCTTTTTCAATTTCCGAGATTTGCGCCAGCGCCATTGCGCATCCGACCGGATGGCCGAGAAACGTGCTCGTATGGATCGCCTCGCCGGTTGAAGCGGGCCAGGCGGTGTCCATCAAATCAGAACGGCCCACGCAGGCGGAAAGTGGAAAACCGCCCGTGAGCGCCTTGCCCAGACAGACCAAATCCGGAATCACGCCGGAGTGCTCACAAGCAAACCACTTTCCCGTGCGGCCAAAGCCGGTGTAAATCTCGTCGAGGATGAGTAGTGCTCCGAATTCGTCGCACAGTCTCCGCAGGAGCGGCAAAAAACCCGGCGGCGGAACATTGCAACCTCCACGCCCCTGGACCGGCTCCACCAATATCGCGCCGATGCGTTCGCGCCGGAAAAAGTGGCGGGCTTGAAACTCCACCGTGGTCAGGTCGGCAGGACTTTTGGGAAACGGCACGAAATAGCCAAACTCTCGCAATTGCGATTGGAACGGGCCGCGGAAAAAATTTCTGTGGGTGGCGTTGAGCGCGCCATAACCGAGTCCGTGATACGCGCCTTCGAAGGCAATGACACCGCGTTTTTGCGTTGCCAGAATCGCTGTTTTCAATGCTGCTTCAACGGCCTCGAAGCCGGAACTGCCGAAGATCGTTTTGCCGGATTTTTTGCCCCACCGTTCAAAAGTGATTTGGCTCAATTTTTGCACCAGTTCCGCTTTGCGCCCATGCGGATGCACATCCCCCATCGCGTGCAACAATTTCGCCATCTGGCTTTGCCCGGCCTTCACGACCATTGTGTTAGCATGTCCGGCGGCGGCAACCCCGAAAGCTGCCGTCAAGTCCAGGTATTTTTTGCCGTCGGCGTCCCAGACATTAACACCCTTGGCGCGTTCCCAGACAATTGGCCACGACCCGTCCGGCTCGCTGAACATCACATTGCGCGATTCGTATTCGCGCAATAGTTCAATCACTTTCCCGTTTTCGCTCATTTCAAACTCCACGCAGTTCCGGTGGCCAGATGATTTTGTGTTGCTGGATTTGGAAACGCACCGGTAACGCATCGGCAATGATTTTTTCCGCCAGTTCCCGGCGGGAAATGGCGGTCAATCCGGCGGGAACTTTTTTCAGGACCTGGCTCTGCTGCTGCGGTGCAAGCGGGTGCACCCAGGAAAAGAGCAGGGGGCAGATGCTATCCAGCTTGAAATCCGCGATTTGTTGCCGAGCCCACTCATAATCTTCCCAAGTGCCAATTACAAATTTGATTTCGTCCGTGGACTTCAAATGCGCGATGTTCGCAAACACATTTTGCTTCACTTCGCCGCTCCCTGGGCATTTCAAATCCATGATGCGGTGGACGCGCGGATCAATTTTTGAAATATCATGCGCACCGCTCGTTTCAATTAAGACCGTGAAGCCTCGTTCGCAAAGTTGTTGCATCAGTGGACCGCAGTTTTTTTGTAATAACGGCTCGCCACCAGTCAATTCAACCAAGGGAAGTTTGGTGCCAATTGTCGGGCGTGGAACACTGGAAAATGGCTGTGCCAATTCCTCGACCCTGGCAAAGATCTCTTTAAACGTCCTTTTTTTGCCTTCCGTGAAGGCATAAGCGGTGTCGCAAAAAGAGCAGCGCAGGTCGCACCCGGTAAGCCGGATGAAAATACACGGCAATCCCGCAAACGTGCTCTCGCCCTGCAGGCTTAGGTAGATTTCATTGACGACCAGCGTGTCAGCCATCCCCAAAGTTAAGGCAGAATCAGTAGAATTCGACAGAATTTTTAAAACCAGATTGAAAAGATTGGCTGGGGCCGGTTAATCTTCCCGGGTGAAATCCCGCTTTCTCCTCATCTTCGCACTAATCTGCGTATTACAAAATCAGAGGTTGCGCGCTGCCGATCACGGTTCCTTTCCGGTCACGATTCAGGTTCACGCAGCTCAAACCGTCGGCGAACTCAAGCCCATCTGGCGTTTTTTTGGTGCTGACGAGCCGAATTATGCCACGATGACAAACGGGAGAAAACTGATTGGCGAAATCGGACAGTTGCGACCGAATGAGGTTTTTTTTCGCACCCATAACCTGCTGAACAGCGGTGACGGGACGCCCGCCTTGAAATGGGGCTCCACGGGTGCCTACACGGAGGATGCCAACGGCAATCCGGTTTACAATTGGAAGATCTTGGATGGCATTCTTGACACCTACCGCGAACGCGGCGTTCGGCCTTATGTGGAGATTGGTTTCATGCCGGAAGCGCTCTCGACCCGACCTGAACCTTATCAGCATCACTGGACCCCGGCCGCGAAATATAACGAGATTTACACCGGCTGGGCTTATCCGCCAACCGATTACTCAAAATGGTCTGGGCTCGTTTACCAATGGGCGGCGCATGACCTTTCGCGTTACGGCCATGATGAAATGACGAACTGGTTCTGGGAGACTTGGAACGAGCCGAATATCGGTTATTGGCAAGGTAAACCACAAGATTTCTTTAAACTCCACGATTACGCGGTTGAGGCCGTGCGGCGTGCATTGCCCGAAGCGCGGGTTGGCGGGCCCGATTCCGCCGGCGGCGGCACCAAATTTCTCCGGGAATTTCTGGAGCACTGCCTGCGCGGGACCAACTATGTCACAGGGCAGATCGGCACGCCGATTGATTTCATTTCTTTTCATGCCAAGGGTTCGCCCGAGTTCAGGGACGGTCACGTGCGCATGGGCATCGCGAACCAGTTGCGCAACATGGACTCGGCGTTCAAGATCATTGCCTCCTTTCCCGAACTGAAACCCAAGCCGATTGTGGTTGGTGAATCTGATCCCGACGGCTGTGCCGCTTGCCAGGGTGATCAGCTGGGTTATCGCAACGGCGCGATTTACGCAAGTTACACCGCTGCGAGTGTCGCCCGCGAATTTGAGCTGGCCGACCGGCACGGCGTTAATCTCGAAGGCGCGCTCACCTGGGCGTTCGAATTTGAAAATGAACCCCCTTTCGCCGGTTTCCGAGTGCTGGCGAGCGACGGCATCGATTTGCCGGTATTAAATGTGTTCAGGATGTTCGCCAAAATGGATGGCCAGCGTGTCGCTGTGGAGAGCAGCGCGCAAGTTTCCTTGGATTCCATTCTCATGAGCGGCGTGCGCTTGCAAGCGGATGTTTCGGCGATCGCCAGTTTGAACTCGAATAAAATGTGCGTCTTAGTCTGGCATTATCACGACGATGAAATCCCCGGTGCGAAGGCAAACGTCAAACTGATGTTCGATGGTCTGGCGCTAGTCAAAAACGTGCGGGTGCGGCATTTTCGAATTGACGATGAGCACAGCAATGCGTTTACCGCCTGGAAAGCGATGAACGCGCCGGTGCCGATTTCGTCCGGGCAAGCCGCCGAACTCCAGCAGGCTGGACAGCTGGCCGAACTGGAACCGCCAAGAACTCTGCACGTCCGGGACGGGAAACTGACGCTGCGTTGCGATTTGCCGAGACAGGCAGTTTCGTTATTTGTCATCCAGTGGTAAGGATCCAATTTGAAATGTTATCTGGTTTGATTTAACATATCCAACACTTAAACATGCGTATCAGAGTCGTGGAGTCGCAGTTTTATAAAACTGCCTTTGTTGTTTTTATCGCCTCGATTCTGACATCGGCGGCGGTGGCTTCCGCCCTCGACGACATGGGCGTTACGGCGTTGCGTGCCGTAACGACCAACCTGAATGGTTCGGGGATCACAGTTGGCCAGTCGGAAGCGTCTTTGACCGACGATTTGAAGACCTGGGAGGTCAACCCGCCAAATGCCTATCAGACTGCTTCCGTTTTCACGTATACATCTTTTGGTGGGACCACAAATATTTTCCCGAATGGCTTGGGCGTCGAATCATCTCACGCCGATGATGTGGGTCAGGCATTCTATGGCATCGCGGGTGGCGTCGCTACTAATGTGGCGCGCGTGGACAATTCCGAGGCGGATTTTTATTACTCCAATTACATCGCTAACGCTTCCTTGCCCGGCATGGGTGACTCCGTGGTGAACCAGAGTTTTACGTTTGACCCGCTTTCGGTGACCAATCAGCAGCAGGTCGATTCCGAATACGATGACTATTCTGTACAGAATCAAACTCTCTTCATTTCCGCCGCCAATAATTATGTCAACGCAACGAACGTTTGCGCTCCCGGCACCTCCTACAACTGCATCAGCGTGGGTGCGTATTATGATTTTAATTATTACAACAGCATCGGTCCGACCATTGACAATGGCCGATGCAAGCCGGACATCACAGCCATCGCCGGGGAGACCAGTTTCTCGACGCCGGAAGTTGCCGGAGCGGCGGCAGTATTGATGCAGGCTGCTTTGCGTGGTGATGGCGGCAGCGATACCAATTCTGCTTTTGACATGCGCACGATCAAGGCACTGTTGCTGAACGGCGCGGTGAAGCCGGGGGATTGGACGAATTCCACCTCTTCGCCGCTTGATGCGCGGTATGGGGCCGGGGTACTGAACTTGCTGGATTCCTATACGCAGCTCGCCGGCGGAAAACATAGGTTTATTGTCGCGAACGGTGTTCCCGAAGGTGGGATTCATCCGCCCACTGGCGCGACGGGCACCATAACCGCGCTGAATGGATGGGCTTTTAATACCAATTCGAGCGGCGACTCCTTCGATTCGATCAATCACTACTATTTTAATGTGACCAACGCCACGCCGGGTACGGAGTTTTCTGCCGTCGCCACACTGGTCTGGAACCGTCAGCTGGATCAGTTCAACATTAACAATCTCAGCCTCTTCTTGTATAATTGCGCCAATAGTAATCTCGTCCAGTGCAGCACTAGCCTGGTAGACAATGTTCAGCATATTTATGTGCCGGACCTCGCTCAGGGCCGTTACGATTTGCAGGTTTGGAAGGCTGGCGGCATGCCTGGCACTGACATCGTCAGTTTTTCCGAACCATATGCGCTGGCATGGGAATTTGTTGCTTCGCCAATGCTGGCCATCACCACATCGGGCGTCAACACGGCGATCACCTGGCCGTTGTATCCAGCAGGGTTTCTGGTCGAAACCTCAACCAACCTGGGTTCGCGAGCGTGGAGCACCAATAATCTTCCCAGCGCCACCATTGCGAACGGTCAAAATTATCTCCTGCTTAACACAACAAACACGGCGCAGTTTTTCCGGTTGCGCTTTCCATGAAAAATTTTCCATTTATGTCGCCGAAGATGGAGCGGTCGAGCAACTCACGCGCTCTCTCGCTAGGGAACCCGGGCTGCACAGCACCACGGCCAATACCATTTCTCCCAGCCCAACAAAAACCGAATTGTTTTTGACGGGCAGGACCCGGGAGCAGATTGTTTTGTTGCAAAGCAATCCGCATTTGGCCGTGTCGGTCAACCATTGGACATTGCCAAGACGGTTGCATTTTAAGCTAGTGACACCGCCAGTTAGATCAGCGGTCTGAACCTCCGGGTCAACAGGGGGCTCGCGTGAATCGTTTCACTCCCCTGATGAGTGATTCAACGAAAAATGTTTTCCAATGCGATAACTATTTGCAATGGCTGCCGTTACAATTCTTTTCCCGATTTGAACCGCTCGTGGCAGCTTATGTCCGAGCGCCAGCGCCGCACTAATCGCCGCCGAATAGGTGCAGCCTGTGCCGTGGGTCCGGATCCCGCGCACAAAAGGTGCGGACAACAACAGCTCCGTTTCGCCGTCAAAAAAAATGTCCATCGCTTCTCGAGAGTGCGTCAAATGTCCGCCCTTCACCAGCACCGCACATCCAAATTGCCTATGGATTTCCCTCGCCGCCCGGCGCATGTCTTCGCCTGACGAAATGCCTTGGCCGGTTATGATTTGAGCTTCAGGAAGATTTGGCGTGACGAGGGTGGCTAGTGGCAGCACGAGTTCCTTCAATGCTTTAACCGCAGTCGGCTTCAATAATTGTGCCCCGCTGGTGGAAACCATGAGCGGGTCGACCACGAGATGGGGTGAATACTTCCGGCTGGTCCGGGATTGGCTTTGAAGAAAGTCTGCGACTATAGAGATGATCTCCCGCGAATATAACATTCCGGTTTTTACTGCCGCCGGGTTTAATTCTTCAAACACGGCTTCAAGTTGTCGAAGCAGCATTGCGGACGAAACGGGTTCGATTCCAAGGACACGGCGCGGATTCTGCCCGGTCAAACACGTGATTGCGCATAATCCATGTACGCCCAGCGCGGCGAAAGTCTTCAGATCAGCCTGGATACCTGCGCCACCACCACTATCCGAGCCGGCTATGCTCAGTACCGCTGGCCGCTTTTTTATCGCAGTCATTTTCCCGATTGTCACGTGTCAGGCGTCGGGTTTCAAGTTTCTCGTGTGCCTGAATGTGGCGCTTGGCACGTGACGCGGGAGGGGTCATATTGTCGGTATGGACAAAGATAGAGTGGCGGAAATTCTGGTCGAGATCGGGGTGTTGCTTGAACTCAAGGGAGAGAATCCCTTCAAAACGCGCGCTTATGCGAACGGCGCACGCACGGTCGAAGGATTGAGCGAGCCGCTCGCCAAACTCGTGGCTGAAAAACGGCTCGGCGAGATCAAAGGCATCGGGGAAGCCTTGGAACAGAAAATCAC
>JBEKMT010000222.1:0-7639 GCA_050008355.1 Verrucomicrobiota bacterium | reverse complement strand
ATACAAACACATCGCAATCAGGCCTATACTTTGACAACCCTCAAATTGACGCTTATCAGAATTTGGCGAGCACTGAAGGCATAGACGAGGGACAGGTTAATGCCAATACGCTCAATAACCCGTTTAATTATAGGCCTTATGACGGGGTTAACTTAACTCCATCTCAAGAGGTGTCGGGGGCCACGCCGCGACCCCAATTCAAAGCCGCCGGGAAGAGTGATTATAAGGCGGAATATGTTGAAAATGGAACGTGGATGGATTATACCCGCCACTATCCGAAAGGCACTTATTATATTCTTGGAACGTTCACCTCAGGTAACTCGGTGAATACATCGGCGACACTCTCCAAAGTCACAAGTTCGCCGAGCGGCGGTAATCAAACGACGACTCTTTTGGGCACCTTCGTCATTCCGCCGAGTGGTTGGGGAACTTTTTCGGATGATTACCTGACTGACACAAGTGGCAATCCGGTCGAAGTAACATTTGATGGGTCGGTAACCACTTTGCAGTTCGAAGGTAACCCCAGCGCCAGTGACGGCCTTACTTGTAATACTGGCTTTTTTATGTTGATTCCGGCGGTTGCGTCTCCTGGTTCAGTCACGCTGACGGCTTCACTTGCAGGTGGAAATATCCAGATTTCCTTCCTTTCTCAATCGGGTCACAGCTATCAGCTTCAGTGGTCCGCCAGCTTGACGGGCGGTATTTGGACGAATCTGGGCAGCTCGATCGTGGGCGACGGTACAACAAAAACCGCGAGCGAGTCAGCCGGTACGGGCAACGGATTTTACCGTGTGCAGATTCAATGATTGTTCAAATGACGCTAAGTATATGACCATGTGACTCGATAGGCATCCGGCAGCCAGTAATTCTGGCTGCCGGATAATTTTTGAATTTAATGTATGAATGAAACTCCTCGGAGCATTAAATCTCGATTGCATTGCAAACCTCAATCCAATGGCTTTACCTTGATAGAGTTACTAGTCGTGATCGCGATTATCGCCATCCTCGCCGCCTTGTTATTGCCCGCTTTAACGCAAGCCAAGGTCAGAGCACAAGGCATTTCATGCCTTAACAACATGCGACAACTGCAACTGTCGAGCATAATGTATGCAGGAGACAATAGCGACCGGCTACCGGGAAATGAAGGCCACCCCAATGCATTGAGTCTGTATGGAATAATCGGTGTTGGCCCGCTTGATTCCGATTGGGTCGCTGGCAGTTTTGGTACCATAGAGAATGGTCAGAATGGTTCGAGCGACAATCCTTCCGGGGCGGGAACAAACGCTGCCTTGTTTGGCATATATGGGGATAACGTTGCCGGGATACCGGCCCAATTGTCCGGATCAATTGGAGGCTATGTTAAGGGGGCTGGGACATATCTTTGCCCGGCAGATCATACCATTGATACGTATTATAAAAAGCCTCGCGTGCGATCCTGTTCTGAGAACTGTTATGTCGGTACTACCGCAAGTGAGGCTAAAGAACATGGTGGTGAAATAAAATTCGGATACCGGATGTTTCGAAAGCTCAGCGATTGGAACAGTCTGCTACCCGCCACAGACTGTATGGTTTTCACTGATGAAAACCCCAAATCTCTCAATGATGGTTTTCTTCTTATTACTGAGCCCGGCGGTGGAAACGATATGCCTGCGGTCAACCATGGCAACTCCAGTTCCCTTACCTATGGCGATGGTCATGCTCAGCTTCATAAATGGAACGATTATCTTTTGGGTAAGCCCGGAACCTCGGATCAAAAGTGGCTGGCGTCACATGTTTCTGTTTTAAATTAGTTTTAAGGGGTTTCCGATGGGTTTGCAGAGGATATGTTCGATTTTAATCTCCTGACTTTGCTCGTGGAGTGCTTCCATTGGCGGTGTTGAAGACTTTGCTCACAGCATAAGTCAAGAGAGCCAGACAGCCATAATGCCAGTTTGATTTCTTGTGGAGAGCGTGTAGTATCATAAGGTAGGAGGCGCTTCCGCTGAATTTGCTGTGTATGTTTTTTCATAACAGATCTTGTTGAAGAGCTCGGATTCCTTGATGGAACCCTGACCAGCCTTCTGAAAAGTGTCCTCTAATTCCTATGAGCCATCAATTTCACTGGTTCCCCTTCATTTTCGCTCACTGCAGATCATGGTGTTTCTCAACAATGCCGACGCGCATTTTTAAGCATCAGTGTGCCTTATGCTTCCGGTGATGACGATCCGCTGTGGCTGGCAGTGCAGGTAGCGTCCTTAGAGGAGCGATTTAATTCTCAAGAAAGCCTTGAGAACATTTCGACTGAGGGAATAGAAGCCGTTTGTTGACGGGCCTCCACCCGGAAATGAGGTTATTCCGGCGGCGCTTCAAGTATGCGCAGTTTATCTTTGTCCGTTTCAACAGCGAGCATTTTGCCATCCGGCGAAAAGACCAGCTTGGTGCCCGCCTTCGGTTCGGCTTCCGAAATAACTTCGCGCCGCGTCGATACGTTCCAGATCTTCAAGGATTCATCCCGACCCAGCGACGCCAATGTCCGACCGTCCGGGGAGAAAACGACCCCGGAGGTCTCCTGCATGTGGCCGGGCAAGGTGGCGATAGTGAGGCCATTTGTCGTGTTCCATAACTTGATGGTTCCGTCCATGCTTCCGGTGACCAGCGTGGCGCCGTCGGGGGAGAAATCTAGTCCGCTGACGAAATCCCGGTGACCGTCAAGGTGTCGCTCTATTCCGGTAGTGCAATCGAATAGATGTGTGATATTTTCCCGATCGACCGATACGGCGATCTGTTTTCCGTGCGGCGAAAGCACGGCATTGCGGATCCCGGGAACCGGGCCGCGTAGGGTGCACAATAAATCCCCCGTGTCCGTGTTCCAGATGCAAATCAATCCCTCCGCGTCAATCGCGAAGAAATATTCCTGTTCTGGTGACATGCCTGCGAACGCAAATGGTGTGTTTATGTTGATGCACTTTTGCAGAGTCGATTCTCGCTGCGGGGTCGAACCATCCGGCAGCCAATACTCCAATTTTAAATTGTAGCTGTCGAAGGTCGCCACAGATTTTCCATCGCGCGAAAAACCGACGATTTGTCCGCCTTCCGCCAGATTCGTTGCTGCCAAAGTGGAATTCTCCGTTTTCCATAGCAGGGGTCTGTCATTGTTCGGGTTGACCGTTACCAGCCACTTTCCGTCAGGTGAAAACAACGGACGAAAGTCCTCGTCGTGAGGGAGTTCATTTTGCGAGGAGGAGGGCGCAGTAGGCCAAAGCAAAACGTTTTGATCCTTGCCTCCGGTTGCGAGCAGCTGTCCGTCTGGGCTGAAGGCGGCGCACCAGACCTCACCTCCGTGCCCGTGTAAAGTGGTCTTGAGCTGAAGCGTGGACGAATCCCAGAGGCGGACAGTCTGATCCGAACTCGTTGTGGCGATGGTTGTTCCATCCACGGAAAACACTGCTGACCAGACATGGAGCTCACCATTGGAAAATGTTTGTGGGGGGGAAAACCCGTCTAATTGCCAGACTTGGACATCGCTTGACCAGCCCGCCGAGACCAGTTCACGGCTGTCAGGCGAAAAATTCAGCGACCAGATTGGATTCGCAGTGGACCAAGTGCGCAATAGTTTGCCGTCGCTCGTGTTCCAAACGGTGATTCCGGTATTCTGACCAGCCATGGCCAACAGGCCGCCATCTGGTGATAGAGCCAGGGCTCGACCCGGCTGATCAAAAGTTCGCAGCAACAGGCCTGAGTGCAAATTCCATATCTTTACGTCCCCTGCGGGTTCCCAGAAGAACGGACTCGACTCCGCCGTGGCGAGCAACGCCCCGGTCCTCGAAAGCACAGCCAGTTCTCCCGGGAATGTTTTTTTCACCCGGTCGGAATCCAGATCCCATAACTCGACGCCGCAGTCATAGCCGGTAAGAATATCCTCTCCATCGGGTGTGAATCCGACCGACCAAACCGATTTGGATGTGACATGGAATGTCTTGATCAACCGACGCTTGGGCGCACTCCAGATTTTCACGGTTCCGTCCTGGCTTCCGGTCGCCAGAAATTTTCCGTCCGGCGAAAAGGCAGCGCAGGTCACGGTGGCCGTGTGTCCGGCCAGAGTGGCGAGTTGATTGCCACGGCAAAGATTCCAAAGGTAGCGCCACTCGAAGCCCCTCAAATCGGCTTCATCGGGCTGTGGCCGGAGCCGCTCCAATGTACGGCGGGCCAAGCCGTAATTCCCGTCGCGAATCATTTCGGATGCAACTGCTATGTCAGCTGCATAGAGATTGAGTCGCGTAGCTTCTTCTTCTGCCTGAGCGATGAGCCGCTGTTCTAATTCGCCTTGCGCATGAAACTCTGCTGCCCGCCATTGCCACAGAATTCCCGTTACCCCCAATAAGACCGCCAGGAAGAGTCCTGTTGACATTGCCGCTAGCAATGGTCTTCGCCGACACCAAAGCCAAGTTCGTTCCAGGGGTGATACGGGGCGAGCCAGGACTGGTTTGCTCTCCAGAAAGCGTCCAAGGTCGTCGGCAAATTCCTGTGCGGAAGCGTAGCGACGCTCGGGTTCTTTCTGCAGGCATTTCATGCAAATGCTCTGCAAATCCTCCGGCGTGCTAGGATTCAACCGGCGTGGCGGCAGCGGATCCGCCTGCTGAGCCTGGTTCAGGATGGATTGCAATGTTTCCCCCTGGAATGGCGGCCGGCCGGACAGAAGTTCATATAGAATCGCTCCCAAAGAATAAATATCCGATTGCGGCGTGCTGGCCGAGGATTTTCCCGCGGCCTGTTCCGGCGCCATGTAATTGGGTGAACCTAGGATTTGTCCCGTGACGGTCAGCTCTGTGTCCTGGTTCACCAATTTGGCCAGTCCAAAGTCAGTCACTCGTGGCTGGTCCAATTCGTCGAGCAATATGTTGGACGGCTTCAGATCACGATGCAGTACACCTCGCCGGTGCGCGTGTTCCACTGCTTCGGCGATGACCTTGAGATAGCCTGCCACGCGCTGCGCGGGCAACAGGCGTTCCCGCGCAATGGCGGCAAAATTTCTGCCCTGCACAAATTCCAGCGAGAGAAAATGGGTGCCGTTGGACTCGCCGACCTCGTAAATGGCCACGATATTGGGGTGGCGTAGCGCTGCAACAACCTGGGCTTCGTGACAGAACCGTCGCACAAAATCCCTGCTGGAGAAGGGGCCGTGCAACACGACTTTCAGCGCCACGATACGGTTCAGGCTCAGTTGCCGGGCGCGATATACCACCCCCATACCGCCGCGGGCGATCTCGTCAATCAATTCGTAATCTCCAAGCCGCATGAGCACGTCCTGGCTGGATTTACTGGCGTCGGAAAAAAACCCCAGCCGCCCCAGGCAGGTCACGCAGAGTCCGTCCGTGGCGTCCGGCAAATATTCCGAGCCGCACGTTGGACACTTTTTCATTGAGCTCATCAAAATTGAGTTGGCCTTACTCTTAAATAAGAAGCAAACGCGGACGGCGATTGCAAAGTACCTGAAAATGCAGTCAATGATTAAGCACAGCAAACAAGTGCCGCATCTCTTCTTCCAACTCGGTTGGGCTGGAAACTGTCTGGAGTACCTCGGTGCGCACGAGTTCCCGGTACCGCTGGCGCAAACGGTGTACTTGCACTGGCACGGACGAGGCTTCCACTCCGAGTTTTGTGGCGACCAGGGCATAATCACCAGCCCCCCCATTCGAAGTAAGGAATGATTTTAATTCCTTGAACTGAGCTTGTTTGCCGGCTTCGACCATCTCCGTTTTCAAAGCATGCAAGGCGGTCTGCAGAATGGTTTTGGCCCAGCCGAAATCATAAATCATGGCGGGTGACCGTTCCGTTTCCGGGCAAATATCCTCGCTGGGGAGTTCGCTGAGGGAAATGACTTTGCCTCCGCCCCGTTTAAGGGCATTGGCGCGGTCATATTCGTTGGAAAGAAAATGTGTGAAGGCAGCCAGCAAAAAGGTGCGAAATTTTCCCTTTTTGGGGTCCAGCCCGGTAAAGTCATTTCGCTCCAGCAGGAGGGCAAAAAATTGCTGGGTCAAATCCTTGGCATCTTCCTCCAGCCAACCCCGGCGCCGGGCAAAAAGATAAATCGGCTGCCAATAGGCGTGGCACAATTTTTCCAGGGCTGCCGCGCTTTGGGGCGACACCTCCTGGCCAGCCAGCAAAACCACGCTCCAACGCGTGGTGGCGAATTCGCCGGCCGATTTTGTAACATCGTTGCCCACTAAGTTTATGACATTCGTTCGGGAGGGCAGCATCGCAAAAAAAAACGCGCTTTGGCCAGTGCAAAAAGCAGTACGGCGTTTAGCCGAAACTCAAAATGATGGGAAATGATGGGTTGAGGGCGGGATTTCGGAAGTGCTGAGCGGACCGCAACTCCTGAACTCAAAACTCGCTCTTGCTTTCTAGCTTCTGAATCAATTCTTTGTTAAAACTTTGTCGGAATGTTTCGTGTGATCTGTCATCTGGACATGGACGCTTTTTATGCATCGGTAGAACAACGCGATGATCCTGCTTTACGAGGCAAGCCGGTGATTGTTGGGGCTCCGCCGACGCAACGAGGCGTGGTGTGTGCGGCCAGTTACGAGGCCCGAAAATTTGGCGTGCGCTCAGCGATGCCCAGTGCCACCGCCGGTCGTCTCTGTCCCCGGGGAATTTTTGTCCGTCCGCGCATGGACCAATACCGCGAAGAGTCAGCACAGATCATGAAAATCATGGCCCTGAGCGGAGCGAGGGTTGAACAGATGTCCATCGACGAGGCGTACATGGATTTATCGGCGGTGAGTCAGGCGGAAGATTTGGACGCCTCATTGCTCAAATCAATTCCACTGGCACGGCAATTAAAGGAGCAAATTTGGGCGGAACGCCACCTGACTGCCACCATTGGGATCGCGTCCAATAAATTGTTGGCCAAGATCGCCAGTGACCATAAAAAACCGGATGGCCTCACCCTCATTTCGGAAAAGGACAAAGTACGGTTCCTGCGACCTTTGCCGGTGCGGGCTCTTTACGGGGTGGGGAAAGTCACAGAACAGATATTAAACCGGGCGGGCATCAAAACGGTCGGCGATTTGCAGGATTATACCGGAGATTCGCGCGCCTTGGCTGGTACCTTTGGGTCAAAATTGCGGCAATTTGCCGTGGGCGAAGATGACCGGCCCCTGGAACTGGGAGAAGTGGTCAAAAGCCTTAGTGGCGAGGAAACCTTTTTGAAAGATACAGACGATCGGAAAGTGCTGCGTCATTGCCTTAAGGAACAGGCAGCGGATATCGCAGCCCGGCTGAAGCATCGCCAACTTGGTGCACATACCGTGCAGGTGAAGGTTCGTTATGGTGACTTTGGCACACTCACGCGTCAATTTTCCGTCGAAGAACCGCTCACCGAAGCGACGGACATCTATCGTCTGGCTTGTTTTCTGTTGGGCCGGGAGCGTCTGGTGTCGCGACCTCTGCGATTGCTGGGACTCGGTGTCAGCGGCCTGCGCGAACCTGTCGGCCAACAATTGGCATTGCTGTGAGCAATGAGCAAATGAGTCAGAATCTATAATCCATCATGCTTCAACTTCCAACTTTTGCCTTTATGTTTTGACGCTCGAATATTCGCGCTTGGTGCTCCGATCTTATTGCGGTTTAATATTCTGGTGTGGAAGAAGTCTCGAAA
>JBEKMT010000221.1:0-7662 GCA_050008355.1 Verrucomicrobiota bacterium | reverse complement strand
AACCGTCATTGGTGCCGTGGTCAGCACTACCGAGGATTTATCGGGTGCGAGCGAGGCCGCCGTAATGGCCAGCCCATCGCTGAAATAGTAATTCGCCGGATCCGCCGCGCTGGCGGCTTCAACCGTTTTGGAAAAATCCACTTGAACATTGGTCGTGCCGATATTGATGGCCCGGAGGACCACCGGAGGATTTGTATCCAACGTGACCGACAAAGTGACCGGCGCGCTCGTGTCCGTTCCGTAAGTATTGCCGACGATCACACTGTAATTGCCGGAAGCCGCCACGGTGAGGTTCGTCAGGATCAAGGAACTGTTGGTCGCTCCTGGCAGGACCAGTCCATTCGTCACCCATTGATATTGGAAGGGGGTGGCACCTTGGGCAGATTCAGAAAACATGACCGCATCGCCGACGAACAAATGCGCGGACGGCGAGACGTTTGGAGTTGCCGCCTGCGGCGCGGCGCCAACTCCGCTATAATAAAGATTGAGCAGCTGGTCCTGATTTAGCGCGGAAGTGAATACGGCAACTTCGTCAATGGTTCCAGGGAAGGTCCGGATGCCGCCACCATAAACGCCATCATCGCCCAGATGCCACGCAACGCCAAACTCCTCGGTGTCGTTAACCACTGCGTTCGTGGCCGCTTGAAAACCGTTGCTATTGATTAGGTAAAGCACGGTCTGAGACGGTGAGATCACCATGGCCACAAAGGACCACTGATTTGCCGGCGGGAAAAGATAGGAATTAAAGCCGGAGGTCGGGTTTTGATTCCAGGTATAATCCAGTTCATACATCCCGCTGGCGTTGGCGTTGCCGCCAAAGCCAAGACCCTCACCAGCCGCTCCGCGATCCATCAGCAGACCGGTGTAACTCTGTTCGGGGCCGCTCGGGTTGATCCACATGGCATAGGTCAAGTTACTCGCCACCATGGTCCCGACCGAGGCGGTCAGGTAGGAGCTTGCTGTGTACGCAAAGGTTCCGATCGCGGTATTGTTGGTGGAGAAGCCGGCGAAGCCGGGAGGTCGCGGCCCCTGAATTCCATTGAATCCATTTTGCGCGCCGGTTTGATAGACCCCGTTGTACCCATTCACATAATCGTAGGCCACCGCTCCGCCGCCAGCCGGATTGTTGGTTTCGTCAAGGCTCCAATAAATAAGCGGACCATCGGCCAGGACAGCGGATTCATATGAACCCGGCCCTGGCGTGATAATGCTCAAGACCGCCACGCTGCTGTTCGCCCTGCCCAGGCTGTTGGTCACAACCAACTGATAAGAACCGGCGTTGGCCGCGGCCACATTGCTGATCGTCAGGCTGGCATTGGTCGCGCCGGAAATCGCGTTGGTAACATTGTTGCTGATATATTCCCATTGGTAGCTCAACGGCCAGCCGGAGGCGGTCGCGGTGAATCCAGCCGTGACGCCCGCATAAAGAGTGACTGACTGCGGCTCACCCGTGAAGCCGGGCGCCACCGGCGGCAACGACAGATTCGTTGCCATCGCTCCCTCCAGTGCTATGGCACCGTAGCCGCAATATCCATTTTCAGAACTCGGCGAGGTAAAATCAAACTGCACGGCGGCGACGTTGCTCGCGATCAATCCTCCCGTCGGGCTGGAAATCACCACCTGGTCGGCAGACGCGACGCCAGCAGGAACCGAAGGGTTGTAATTGACCGAGGTCAACGGGATAAACAACGCAGGATTAACCACTGTGGAATAAGAAACCGTGTAGGCTTGTGCGTCGCGACCATTATCCTGCCAGCCGCTGTCAACCGTGATATTCGTAACATCATAACCGTAACCGTTGGCGGAAGCCGGAAGCGTGTAAACCACCAATGATCCTGCTCCGTCGCCGTTACCACAGGTCACATAATTCTGGCTGGCTGTGCCTGCGACCTGGCTAATCGTAAGTGTACCGCCGGAGGTCAGGGAATCAACGTTTCGACCAGAAATTTCCTCGCTGAAATTTCCTTCAGCCGTGCTGGGTGCCAGCCCTGCAATCAAGCTGTTCGTGGCGGGGATCCAGCTGGGTGTGAACGGCAGCGGGCCGTTCTGGTTGGTCGTCGAAATGACTATCGGAGGCACAATCAGATTTGTGGCCGTAGTCCCTCCCACTGTGATGGCGCCATAGCCACAATAACCATTCTCCGAACCCGGCGCGGTGAAGTCAAATTGCACGGCAACGACATTGCTGGCGATAAACCCGCCCGCCGAGTCAGCCATGATCACCTGGTTGGCCGACGGTGTGAGGCCGGGTACCAAAGGGTTGTAATTGACCGCGGTCAGTTCCACAAACACTGCCGGATTAGCCACCGTGGCATATGAAACCGTGTAAGCCTGGGCGTCACGGCCATTATCCTGCCAGCCGCTATCAACCGTGATATTGGTAAGATTGTAACCATTGGCGGAAGGGGGAAGCGTGTAAATAACTAATGACCCTGCCCCGTCATCGTTGCCGCAAGATACGTAGTTTGTGCTGCAGGTGGGCGGATTGCCCACCGAGGTGATCGTAAGACTGCCACCAGCTGTCAGGGAATCGACGTCTCGTCCGGTAATTTCTTCGCTGAAATTACCCTCAGCGGTGCTGGGGACCAACCCGGCAATCAAGCTGTTGGTCGCCGGGACCCAGGTCGGCGTGAAAGGCTCGCTGCCGGTTTCGTTCGTCGTCGTCATCACCAGTGCCCCGTCGACGGACGCACCGGACGTCAATAAACCAGCCAAGCCAAATATTAACAGAAATTTTGAGCTTGCCGTTTGGAAACAGGTGGTGGTGAATTCTATAAGGTTCATTGACAAGATTCTCTGCTAGCGGATCGATCCTTCTGAGCTGGCGGGTCGAACACCGGTGAAACATAAATCGAAGGAGAATTACCCGAGTTTGCCCGTAATTCAGACGCCGATCGGATGGTGAGGCGTAAGGATCTCACTGCTCCCTCGAACTCATGCGATCCGGATATCATGTCTGGTGAATGTGGTGGTTTATTATAACGCGAAATACCAACATGTCCCCGTTGTGCCCGGAACAATTAACGGCGAAATACTGGCCCTAATTGACTGAATCACATTGGAATATAAGCTGATTTATCGAGCTTAGCACTAAATTTGCGATTTCGAACTACCCAAAACTGGTGAATCTAAGTCACCTAAATTGGTTAAGCTTCAAGCATTCCTTCTTAGCGTGCCCTTGGCACGATCAAGAAAGCTCGACGGAAAAGCGAGCATTACTGCCAGGCAATCCTTGCAAGACTCGCGGCCGCAGTGCATTTTTGAGGTAGCATCCGACCACTAACCATGGGTTTCTGGACAAACAAACAGCATCGCACTGGTTTCGACGACGCGGAAGACCTTGCCTATCCGCCGTCAGGGGGCCGCGTCAAAATGTGTCTGCTCGGAATCGGTCTGGCATTCGTCCCGATCGGCTATGGCATTCATTGTCTGCTGACCCGTCACGCTCTACTGCCTGGAGAAAACGGAACTGATCTTGACCTGTATGGCTCTGCCGCTGTGGCTCTTGGACTGGCTTTTATTTCTGTTGGGGGTTTCCTTCACGCCCATTGGTTTTGGGGATTGTTTCCAAAATGTGGCTCATTAAGCTACTCCTTAAAATTACTGTCTGTTCTGACATTTCTGGTGAGTTTAGGTTACACGATGTATACAATCGTCGCATAAGCCATCCGCGAAATTATTTCATTTTATGCCGTCTCAATGATGTCAACCAACGCTTAATTAGAGCGGCGATCCCGGCTTGGGTCTCGCCGATCGGCAACGGTTACCACACTCTAACCAACACCACCCCGTGACGCGGCACGGTGGCACTGAATGAATCCTTGAATTTGCCCAGGTTTTGCTGTCGCCACAGATCCCGGACATGTTTTTTGCCATTGAGCCCGAGGTCCGACCAATTGATCTGCACTTGCATCTCGGTTTCGCCAAGGTTGAACAGGCCGACGGCCTTTGAACCATCCACCAAATCTTTGGCGTAGACGCGGGTATCACCGGTCTTGACAACCGTCGTGGCTTCGTGTCCCAGCGGATCTTGATCCAAGGCTAGCACTTCGTCATTTTCAAGAAGGTTCAACGTGAAGGGATCGAACTGCGTCATGTCGCAGCCAATCAGGAGCGGAGCGGACAGCAGGCACCACATGCTGATGTGAGTGTATTGTTCGTTCGGAGTCAAGTGGGTCGGGTGCAAATTGCCCCAACCGACTTTGCCGACGGTCAGCATGTCCGGATCATTCCAGTGTCCCGGCCCGGCGTACGGCGCGGCGGGATCCTGTTTGAATCCGATGCCGGAAAGGCTACCCCAGCTATCGTTGATGTCGCCGGTAGTCCGCCATGAATTACCATCAACCGATGCACCCCATTTCCACACATCCTGCATGCCGTATTGGCAAAGGCTGAACACAATATCCCGATTTTGTTGCCGCAACAATTTGCCCATGACTTCGTAAGGATGCGAGGCAACTTTCTGGTCATTGGTGCCTTTGCTTTGCGCCCAGGTGGGAATGTCCTTCGCATTGGGGTCTTTGCCGTCGGCAATGTCTTCGTAACTGCACCAGTCATATTTCAAGTAATCAAAACCCCACGCGGCGTACTGCGCGGCGTCTTGCGCTTCATGAAGCCAGCTGGCAGCGCAACCGCCGCAGGTCCACGGGCCGGGTGAAGAATAGAGCCCCGCCTTTAATCCGAGACTGTGGATGTAATCCGCCATCCCCTTCATGTCGGGGAACCGCGAATTCGGAACGATATTGCCCTGGGCGTCACGAAACGGACCGCGCAAGGTCGGATCGTCCGTGTCGCGATTATTCTGCCAGAAATCGTCCACGTTAACGTACGTCCATCCGTGATTGATCAGACCGCTTTGAACCATCGCGTCCGCTGCCGCCTTGACCTTTTCCTCCGAGACTGCTCCGGCGAAGCAATTCCAACTATTCCAGCCCATGGGCGGGGTCAGCGCGATTTTGTCGCCAACCACAATCTTGAATTTCCGTTTGGCCGACCCGAGGGCGTTCGCGGCGTGCAAGGTAACCACATATTCGCCCGCCTGGGTCAGTGAGCCGGTAATGCGCCCCGTTTGTGGATCGAGTTGCAGGCCGGCCGGCAAACCCGAGGCTGCAAAGGTCATGGGCCGGTCCCCGGTCGCAGCGATGGTGAAGAGAAACGGCGATCCGGGACGGACCCCGAAAATGGTCGCTCCGTTGATACGCGGCTTAGGAGAAGCGGCAGGCGTCAAAATGACGGCAGGCTCGACCGGGGCGGCCATGGTTTCCAGTTGGGCGCTGTCGACGGTTTCAAATTGTGCGTTAGCCCAATCGGCATGATCAAACGCGATACCATCGGCTGCAGCACCGACTTTCAACAACAGGGTTTTGATACCGGTCAGGTCGACGGTGACATTTTTTGCCGGATCGCCCGCTCGCATCACTCCGCTTCGCCAGAGTATCTTTCCGTCGCCGATGGCCAAGAACTCGACGGCTGCCTCCGGATTGTTCACTTCGCCATCCACTCCGACACTGGCGGCAAATGATCGCGCTCCGTCATTCAATTTCACATACAAAAGACTGTCGGCATGCGTGCCAAGACCATGCGCGAATGACTGGCCGCCGATGCTCAGGCCATGGCCGCCCACCGACTGGTTTTTGTGCGGATCGCCCCATCCCTGCGACGTCACGCTGAGGTCCAAATCATCCAGCCAGACCATTGCCGCCCGGGCCCTTGTCCCGGCCATAGCCAGCAACAACATGGTGGTTAAAACGACGATGGTTTTTTGATAGCGGGCGAAAGCTGTCGTCCGTTGAGCAGGTTTGGTTGTCATGCGTTTTGAAGTTTTACGCGATTGGCGGCCAAGTCTCAATCACAGATTTTGCCGCGAGCCCGGGCCGCCTCCGGCCGTGGGAGCATTTTTGGAAATGCCACAAATCAGCGCTGGCACTCTGGCCAGAATGTGATAACTTCGATCCAGGATTGAAACAAGGATAAATCCAAACTCCTCCCGTGAAGTAACTCACGCCCGCCACGTGCCCGGCGTGCATTCGTTGGACCTGGATGAATCCTCATTCTTAAAATATGAAAACAGGTTATCTCATAGACATGGATGGTGTGATTTACCGCGAAAACAAGTTGATCAACGGAGCTGCGGATTTTGTCCACGCTCTCCTTGCCACCGGCACGCCGTTCCTTTTTCTCACAAATAATTCCGCGCCGACCGCGGAAGACCTCGCCGTGCGGTTGAAACATCTCGGTATTCCCGGGCTCGCGGCCAGGCATTTTTACACCTCCGCCATGAATACGGCGGAGTTCCTCACGGAAAGCGACCCCGCCTGCACCGTCTTCGTCATTGGTGAGGGCGGCTTGCTCACAGCTTTGCACGAACGCAAAATCGCCAACGACACCATCCGTCCTCATTACGTCGTCGTCGGCGAAGGAGCGCCCACCATGGAACGTCTCGCCAAGGCGCATGAATGCATTGAGCGGGGTGCGCGCTTGCTCGCCACAAACCCCGACAACTGGTGCCCGGTCTCCAGTGAAAAAACCCGGCCAGGAGCGGGGGCCACTGCCGCGTTTCTCGAAGCCAGTACCGGTCGGCGCGCTTATTACCTCGGCAAGCCGAACGGATTCATGTTCCACCGCGCCTGCCGGAAATTGTCCGACCTTGCTCTGGGCATGCCGGAAAACATCGTGATGATCGGAGATACCATGGAGACGGATATTCGTGGAGCCGTGGAATCGGGACTGCACTCCTACCTGGTCTTAAGTGGTTCAACCCAACTCGAAAACATAAGCGATTACGTCTATCAACCCACGCGGATCCTGCAAAGCGTCGCCGACCTGGTGGAAGAAATCAAAACCGGCAAGTCGAGTGACCGCCTGAACAGTCCCGCATTTGGCAGCGACCGCTTTAATCCATCAAAGTCAGGCCTCCGCCACCAGACGGACATCTTTGCCTTTCACAAACCCCGTCCGCGCCCTGCGATGACAAAGTGAAAGCTTTTAGCTGGGTAGCGTCGGAATCCGGATGTGGACCTAGATGATTTCCGGCTGGATTTTGTCCGGATTGACCCCCAGGTCTTTAATCGCCCGCGCGACCACTTCGCGTCCGACCACATTCTTTTGCGCCAGCGCGTAGAGCGTGCCGATAACCGTGCTCTCGGCGTCCACCGAGAAAAACCGGCGCAACCGCTCACGCGTATCGCTGCGGCCAAACCCGTCGGTGCCGAGCGTGAATAATCCACCGGGAACCCACGGCGCAATCTGGTCAGGAACGGTACGGATATTGTCGGAAACTGCCACAAATGTCCCCTGTTCCCTGGCGAGCAAGGTTTCGACGTAATTTTTCTTCGGGGTCTCGGTCGGATGCAGCATGTTCCAACGCTCGCAGCGGATTGCGTCCGTTCGCAGCAGCTTGTAACTCGTCGCGCTCCAGACATCCGCGCTTACGTCGTAACGATCCGCGAGAATCTGTTGCGCTTTGAGCGCGGATTGCAAAATTGTTCCGCTGCCAAAAATGTGCGCCTTGATTTTTTTGCCTTCGACACCTGGCTTGAATTTATACAGGCCTTTCAAGATTCCGTCCTCGACACCCGGTGGCATCGCAGGCATGAGGTAATTTTCATTGTATAGCGAGAGGTAATAGAAAATCTCTTCGCCTTCCACATACATCCGGCGCAA
>JBEKMT010000220.1:0-7673 GCA_050008355.1 Verrucomicrobiota bacterium | reverse complement strand
CATCTATCCTGGCCAAATGTCCCCAGCGCTGGAATCGTTCTTGAGCGGGCCCATCACCATCTTGAAATTGGTCAATGGTCAACCGGTGCTGAATGCCAATGGCACTTTCGAAACGGATACTGTTTACTGGGCTCCGGCCAGCACGGTCCAAGCTCTCGCCACAGCCAGTCAGGGGGATATTCCTCTGGTTGATGCTAATACCTATTATGATCTCGTCGGGGGTCCCGGACAATTTGTCGTCAAGGCCGGCTCAATTTCACTCGGCAGTGCGTTTGGCATCTTCACCAGTGGCGCGGTCGACCCGCTCACCGGCGGCGACGAGCGTTATCAAGATCTGGCCTCCATCACCCCGGAAGGAGCCTCGCTCGATGTCACTGTCACCGGCGACTTGAACATGCAGAGCTCCACCATCGCCACTTTGGGAGGCGGCAATCTAACCCTCACCAGCACCGGCGGCGGCCTCGATCTGGGCCTTGAAGGTCTGGGTGATGAAGGTCGACAGATCGGTTACGGTGTCTTCACCTCCGGACTAGGCAATATCAATGTTACGGCTTTCGGTGATGTCAACATCGACGGTTCCCGCATCGCCACCTATGACGGCGGCAATATTTTTGTGGAATCCCTGACCGGTAATGTGGATTGTGGCAGCGCCGGCGACACTTATAGCGGCGTCCAAGTGGATTATGTCAATTCGGCTGGCCTGCCTGCGGTCTATCCCGAGGATGTCTACGGCAGCGGTATCTTGGCCGTTACCTTGCAACCTCCGCAGCCTGGCTACTACCTGCCGCCTGACCCCGCCACCGTTCCCGGCAACATCACTGTCGAGACGCCGCAAGGAAACATCACCTCTACTTTGGGCGGCATCACCCAGGAAGCCCTCGATGGCAACATCGCCGGCGGTCCCACCATCACCTTGACCGCCGGCACTTTCCCATCGGGCACCCCCGGCCAACCGGGTTACATGCCGGGTTACAGCGGCGATGTGGATTTGGGACAATCCGGCGTCATTGGCGGTACCGTCAATATCAGTGCCAACGGCAATATCACTGGCCTCGTCATCTCCCGCCAGAACAGCACAATCAACGCAGCGCAGAACTTTAGCGGCTCCGTCATTTCCGGTGGACAGGCGAACGTGGGCGCGGGCGGCAGTGTTTCTGGTGTCATCGTCGGGGTTGGCGGTGCCACCGTTTCCGGCGGCAGCGTCTCCGCGGCAGTGCTTGGCCAGAATGTTTCCGTCAACGGTGGTGCCGCCGAGTCCACACTCGGCAATTCCGCCGCCGCCACCAGCACCAGCCAATCCGCCGCCCAGCAGGCCAACAGCCAGGCTCAACAGCAGGTCGCCGCGAACAGTTCCGATGACGACGATTCCGACACGAAAAACAAGAAAAAGCCCGGCCTTATGCAGCACATCAAACGCGTCACCGTGATCTTGCCGAAGTCTGTCTGATGATAAATCCGATCTGGCCACAGAGTCACCGAGGAAAAGATCAGCTCCAAGTCCAGGCTCTAAGTCTGCTCCGAAGGGATTGAATTGATCGGTCCAACTCAGCTCGCAGCGCGGCATTTCTGTGAGGCGCGAACGGCCGCGCCGGATAAAACGCAAAAGGAATTCTGCGCTGAGGGCGTTTATTCATTATCGGCGAGGTAGATGCAGGAAAAGTCAAAAACGTTCATGATGGGCCTGCCCACCCGGTTAAGGCCTCGTAGTTGCGTTATCTTGTTAGCACCATCTGGGATGGATTTTCGAAGCCTGTTGGGGCATAGGTAGGGCCTTTCGAATATGAAAGCGAGACATCCAGTGATATTCGAACCGCCAAACTTCAATCAGCAACATGAAGATTCGCATGAGCTAGGCGCGCACCATGGCCGCGGAGAAACTAGACGATTTAACTCTTCACCCGCCCCCCAACACTCCTCATCATTAATTTGGCACTCCTCGGCACCTCTGTGCCTCTGCGGCAAAGACCTCAGGTAAAATTCTATCTAAAACCACACATCGCGCCTTTTTGTCATTCCATATGCTGAACCCCCTTGTTGAATGCCTTCTTGACCAGGCTTACGAACACTTGAAAGCGGCCGACCATGTGATCGCGGGCCAGTTGGTTGGTCAGGCACTGGAAATTGACCCCGAAAATCTTCGCGCCCTGTCTCTCGGCGCAAAAACAGCCGCCAATGTCGGCCAGAAAGATCTGGCTCTGGAACTGATCGATCGAGCCCTGAAGCTGCGACCGGACTCAACGGAGGTCATGTTCGATGCCGCGTTCATTTTCATCCGGTACGGGCAACCCCATCGCGCGCGCCAGTTGTGGGAACGCCTGACCGAGAAGCTTCCGAACTCGGTGGAAATACTTTGGAATCTTGCGACCTATCATCTCACCCAGGATGATGCCGGGACCGCCGAGCTGTATTTCCGTAAAGTGATGGAGCTGGCTCCCCAACGTCCCGGGCTGCACCTTAATCTTGGCAATATGGTAAAAAATAGCGGCCGGATTGCAGAAGCCATCGCTCTGTACCGCGAGGGTGTCCGCCTTTTTCCGCAGGATATGCGTCAATTCAGCAATTATCTGTTGGCGCTGCAGTATGATTCAGCTTACGGCCCTGAGCAGATCTATGCCGAGCATGCCGCGTGGGGCCGGGCGTTGGAGGCAGCGGTTCTCGGCGGCAACCGACACAGCAACGACCGCTCGCCGAACCGGCGCTTGCGGATCGGCTATGTTTCCCCGAATTTTTGCAACCACGTCGTCGGGAGAAATCTTCAGCCGCTGTTTCAACAGCATGACCATTCAAAGTTTAGAATCTTTTGTTATTCCGATACGCCGAATCCGGATGAGGCGACTGCCGCATTGCGACGGGGCGCCGATGTATGGCGTGATACGGCTTTTCTGCCTGATGCGGAACTGGCCGCCCAGGTGTCGCGAGACCGCATCGATGTGCTGGTGGATCTGGCGCTTCACACCGAGAGGGGGCGCCTGGGGATGTTCGCGCGAAAACCGGCGCCGATTCAGGTGACGTGGATGGCTTATCCCGGCACCAGTGGCCTCACCCGCATGGATTATCGGTTTACGGACCCAGTGTTGGATCCACCCGGTGCTACTGACTGCTTTTACACCGAGCAATCAATCCGCCTGGAAACTTTCTGGTGTTTTGAACCGCCGGCAAATAGCCCCGTTATCGGACCATTGCCGGCGGAAAAGAACGGCCATATAACCTTTGGCTGCCTCAATAATTTTTTCAAGGTTAACGAAGCCTTGCTGGAACTATGGCGTGAAATACTCGCCGCCGTTCCCGACTCACGCTTGGTCCTCATGCCTCCCAAGGGGATGATTGTCGAACGGGTGCGGAAGAAATTGGGCGTCGAGCCAGCGCGCCTCATTGGCCTGCCACGCCAGCCCCTTCTTCAATATCTGAAAGCTTATAACCGCATCGACCTCAGCCTCGACACGTTCCCATACACGGGTCATTCCACCACTTTGGATGGTTTGTGGATGGGCGTACCGATCATCACGCTAGCCGGACCCACAGTTGTCTCACGCGGCAGTCTGAGCATTTTGTCCAACCTGGGACTGAGGGAACTGGCGGTGAAGAACAAAACTGATTACGTGGCTCTGGCAGTTGCTTTGGCGCAGGACCATGTGCGCTTGCGCGAACTACGCGCCGGACTCCGGGGACGACTGAAACGTTCCGTGTTAATGGATGCAAAACGCTTCGCGCTACAGGCCGAATCCGCCTATCTGGCCATGTGGCGCAAATGGTGTGAGACCGCTCCTGCAAGCTGACTACGCAACTCCTCACTCATCAAGCCGTCACTCGACACTATCCCGATCTGGCCTTTCTTCGGGCACGTGGCAAAATCGAGGAGTTAGAACCGTCGCTTGGAAATCCTTTGTTTGATCCTCATAATTCGGCCAATCCTGTCCAAACTTACCAAGAGGACCGCTTTTGTCCAAATATAGTACTGAGAATACATCAATTCCAGATTTTGGACACAGATTAATGGGCTTTGGCACATCAAGCAGCTTCCTAGCCGCTTAATTCTTCTCTTCCCTCGATGGTTCTGAACCAAAATGGAACCCCGCGTCGTCCTCGTACCCTTCTGGAATCGAGCTATTCAAGGCATTTTTGAGCCCGGCAGCAAATTTGGCGGGAGACAAAATAACCGTGGCCGCAGCCAGCAAAACATGTGTCCGATCGATAAGGGTATGAATCAGATGCGGTTTATTCAACATGCGTGACGAAAAGCACACCCCATGCCATCGATGCCCGCCAAACCCAACGATAAACGGAAAGGCGGCGCTGCCATACGCCCCAACTTCCCTCCTCTCGGCGAAGAACCCAACGCATGCCTCCACGTATTAGCGTCTTTGAGCGAGGTCTTGACAGTTCTCGCTTCTCGCTTCTCGCTCCTGACTTCTACACGCAAAACAGACCGATACCTCGAAGAATTCTTGCTGCAATTGACCATGTGGAAGTGGAGCAACTTGGAGTCACAATTTATAACTCCAAATTTGAACGCACCAAAGGAAAAGAACGTCGCGTCAACTTGATCGGAATTTGCGACAAGTTCCCACGGGAGGCTCTGCAAATCGCCCTTTGCCTTCGCCGAACACGGCCTAATCATGGCGGCGACAATTTTGAACAGTCCCGAAGCCGTCGCCATGAGTCTGTTTGCGGTGCCAGCCTTCACGCAGATGCGCGCGCAGTTGGCGAATAACGCCGGGATCCTCAACCGTCCGGCAGGCATTGACTAGACGCTTCAGGAGCACGATTCCGCGCTGCGCACCATGCGGACAAAGCTGCAGCCGCTGCTTGGGCCACCACCCTCCCCTTTCGCACCCTTCACACAACCCCAAAACCGCAAGTTCGCAATTTTGCAAACTCGCGTCACCAACTTGTCACTTGTCTCCCTCCACGGCGGACCATATTTTTTCCGCATGACACTCATTCAAAATTCATCATCCCGGCTGACCCGCCGATGGGTCGTTTCACTGCTGGCATTTTGGCTCTTGACCCTGTGCCTGCAAGCGCAAGACACCAACTTCAATTTTCAAGCCACCCAGGCTGCCGCCGACAAAGGGGACCCAACAGCGCAATATAAATTGGCCTGTGCCTATTATCAGGGCGGAAAGACCGTAAAGAAGGACTATGTCCTCTCCGCCAAGTATATGCGTCTGGCTGCCGATCAGGGTTACTCCCCAGCCCAGGTAACGCTCGGCTCTTTTTATGGCAAGGGCTTGGGCGTCCGTAGGAGTCTGGCTACCGCCATCAGTTGGTATCGCAAAGCTGCCAACCAGGGAAACGCCCTCGGGGAATACGCCATGGGCAACTTTTACCTCAAGGGCCAAGGCGTCACCAATGACGTGGATGAAGCCATCAAATGGTGGAATAAAGCCGCCGCTCAAGATGAACCGAATGCCCAGGCCGCGCTTGGCCAACTTTATTTGGTTCCGTCGCCAACGACGCGTACCAATCATATAAATTATCCGGAGGCAATTCGGTTCCTGCATCTGGCGGTGGCGCATAATAGCGCGGACGCTATGAACAACCTCGGAGTCGCCTATGAAAATGGTCTCGGGGTGCAGCGGGATTTTGGCGAGGCCGCCCGTTGGTATCGCCAGGCCGCCGAGCGCGATAACGCCCAGGCTCAGGCCAATCTCGGCCAGCTCTATTTTGATGGGCGCGGTGTCACCAACGATCTCGTGCAGGCCTATATGTGGTTCAAGCTGAGCGCCCGCAACGGTAGCTTCTTGGGCTCCCAGGGGCTCGGCTGCTTCCAAAACACCACTTTGCTTACTCCAAAACAATTGGCAGACGCAGAACAGATGGTTTTGGATTTTCACCCCCTGGCAGATAGCAGCAAGCCGTAATGCCTACCCCATTTTCTATCCAGACTCGCTTGCGGCCTCCTGAATAGGCATGGCCGCATTTCCAAAACCCCGGCAACATGTTTCCGGGCCATGGCTCTGAGCAGCGCAGTCGAGAGTGCAAGATCTCGCCAATTCAATCAAAGTTCTTCATCTCAATTCGCGATTCTTGCCTTGAAGCTAGCGCCCTTCGTGCACCCCTGAACCTTAAGCTTGCCAGTCAGCTTGCACCTGCTGGAACAATGTTGGGAAGCATGGATTAAAACCAAACTTGGCCAATGATTGCCACAAAAAATCCCCCGCTCTCAAAAGCGGGGGACAAAACTCAAACCGATTTATCTTCGACGGTTTATTTCTTGCGGCGCAAGAAAAACACTGCCAGACCACCCAAACCGGACAAAGCCACGGCGGAAGGTTCCGGCACCGCGTCAATACCAGCAAAAGTAATGGTGTCTGTATTCAAATTGAACGTTAAGTCACCCAACTCTGTGGTGCTGTAAGTCGTCGTGCGGCCCGAGGTAATCGTGGAAGCTTCCCACAAAGACTCCGTAACCACGCCGCCGGTAAGATAACTCATCGGGTTTTCCGAAACGGAAGCAATACTGTCGGAAGGATCAGTACCTGTCGTGCCCGGAGAAGTGGCTACCAAATAAGAGAAACCATTAGCGGTTGACGAAGAATATTCACCAACCAAAGGCCCAGCAAGGTTGATCGCCGTGCCGATGCTGGAGGCCCCGACGGCGGAGCCGATGCCCAGCGTCTGATAAAACTGCTTGTTCGGGAGTGTTCCATTACCGCCAACCGCACCCACCGCCACATCGGTCAACGAGTTGACATCAGTCCCAAACGCAGTGTTGAACGTGGTGGAACTGAAGTCGCTGCTAAAGTCAATTGTGGCAGTCGTCGTGAACTGGGTCTCCGAACCAAGATCGATGACGTAATCATTTTGAGCCGAAGTGGGACCTGCAGCATCATTAAATCCAACAAGGAAATCTCCGGCGTTCGGGGTCGTTTGGGCGTTCACCACAGAGGCACTCGCCAAACCGAGCGCAGCCAACATGGCCGCACGGTAGAGGTTTTTCATGCTTTTCATATTACTCGATTGTATGTCGTAAATTAAATTCATTGCTTTTGCTATTTGCCTAGCCACAAACGTGATCCTGATGGACAAACCTTATCCTGCGGGTCGCGGGAAGGCAACAATTTTCAAGATAACTTACACCGGTTTAAGGACACGAATAACCTGATTAAGGACATCCTTCTCAAGATCCATGGCCGGAGCACATTCTTGTTTAGCGATTTAACTAAAACATTTTATATCACGAACGATGGAGTAATTCAGCCTCTAACTTGTCTGTAACATAAACGTAACGCAATCCCGGCGAAATGTTCACAATTCAAACAGTTTCGTAACAAACACCAAAACATTCCGTCTGGAGTATTCCTCGCTCCACGGGAGCGGAAACTCTGTCGCCATCGAGCCGCACAGGCACATGCCCCGCCAGGGATGTCATATTCAAAACCCCCAACTCTGATTTGAATGTGTATCGTTGGTCATATTCTACGCCAGACTTTTCCAATAAAACAGCACAGTCATCCCGGAATGGCCGTTCCACGTGTTGTTTATGGTGGTTTTCAAAGCAACGAATCACCGTGCCGATTTTTGAACGCGAAGGCGACAACGTGCCGAACCCCTCCTGCCACGGGAATCTTCCAACTAACCACTTCTTTGCGTCGTTGAATTCTGACGAGCGGGCTTTCCTTCCTGCAACCCTTATTTCGGTCCCGCCGGCCCCTTCTTCGTTTGCAGCG
>JBEKMT010000022.1:0-36608 GCA_050008355.1 Verrucomicrobiota bacterium | reverse complement strand
GCACCGTTTCGCCCATATTAATTCCGGCGGGCAATTCGTCGGGGCGGATCGAATGGCGCATTGTTTCCAGCAATGAATCAAGCCATTGCCTTTTTTCAACGGCGCCGTCCTTGCCATAGGCCCAATCCATCGCCAAGTCCGAGGTAATGGGGAATTTTCGGTTATCAATGTTAAATGCAGTCACGAAATATCCAAAGTCCGGCGAGGTTATCGTCGCGTGGTCCAAAACGGTGGCATGAAATGTACCCTGAAGGGCATTGATAAAGTTTGACCGGGTACCTTCAAAAGCTGCCTGAAACTGCGAGGCCAGGACGTTGGTCACGCCGGGATTGCTACGGAAGATGGCTGGTGTTTTCAGTGCCTCGGAGGATTTCAAGGCGGCGGTGGCCGCCGGATCCAGGACGTTTAACGCCACGGGCGTGACAATGTCTGCGTCAACGAAATCGCCCACACGGTAAGCCGTCAGGTCTTTGGCGCCCAGAACGCTCACGCCCAACCAAAATATACCGAGCAAAAGGGATGGGTACCCGGCCAGACTCCGGACCAAGTCGCGTCTAAAGTGGGCGCGCCGGCGCTTCACACCAAGCCCTCCAGCATTCGCGGCATAAGCTCCAAAGTGCGGGACAGCGATGCGCGCGCCAGCGTCAGTTCATTTTCGTGCGCATTGGGGAACAGCACCTTCCAACCAGAGGCGCCGAAACACTGATCGCTGGTTACCTCGATGAAATTACCGCTGCACCCCATTTTTTCGCGGCGAATTAATAAGTCGGCGATTTGTACGGAGGCCACAATCTCGCCGTGACTCTTCGCCTTTTCAGGACAATGATGATAGCGCACGGTTTGAATCAGCAATTCGGACATGCGGTGCCGTTCCAAGTACTGGGCACCCAGTTCAGAGTGGTCAATGCCCAAAACGTTGTTTTCAATATCGGTCAACTTTTCAGTGGCGAGCAGTGCCTGACGGTGTATTTCCGTAAATTGATCGGGGAAAACGCGGGCCATCACAATCTTGCCAACATCGTGAACGAGTCCGGCAATGTAGTCTGAATCATCCGGGGTCGCCTGGGACAGACCGGCGACTTCGTGGGTCAAGAGGCCGGTTCCAATGCAATGCTGCCAGAATTCGCGCCAAGGGAAGGCACACTGTGAGCTGAGCCGCTGAAAATCTTCAATCACCGGGGTGACCAGAGTGAGCTGGCGGATTTGCCGGATGCCGAGATAAAATACGGCCTCCTCGATGCTAGTCACGGGGGTGCTCAAGCCGTAATATACCGAATTGACCAGCCGCAATAGCCGGGCGGTCAAACTGGGATCGCGGCTGATAATTTCACCAATTTGGGCAGTGTAACGCTGTTCGGTGAGGACGAGCCCAAGCAAGCTTTTGTTAATACTGCTGAGTGAGGGTAACGATGGACAACGGGCGAGACGCGACTCAATTTCGATCGGGCTTAGCCTTTTTGGCTGGGTTGACGTCAGATTTTGCACTGTATATTTGAGAGATTCATCGGTCAAACTGGCGATAACTTTAGCGGTTACGTGAATATAGGTTCAAGATTTTTCTCAAGCAGAGGAAAATTTTGCCGATTAAAAGATAATAAGTCGCGGTGTTAACACCGGCGAGGGACTAGCAAGTTCTGGAATTTGCAAAAATAGGCAAAAAACTGAGTGCCGGCGCTTGCGCACTATCGCCGAGATTCATCTGGCGAATCACCGGCCCCAACGCAGTCCGGCGAGGCAGTAAGAACGTAGGTATGAACGTTTTGAACAAACAAAGTAAATATGGCAACCGGATCGGCCTGATCTGGGCGGTTCTGGGATTGTTTACTATTGTGTTCCCTGCTCACGCTCTGTATGCGTACCTGCCCATGGTCGGGGCACCGGAGCTGCGGATTGAGGTTACCACCACCAATTCCTTTAATTATCTGGCCTTTAGCAATGCCTTCGCCGCTCTCGAAGCAAAAACAGCAGAAGCGATTTCCAAGGCCACCTCCATGGCGACTGCATCAGCCACCAACACCAACAATACCAACAGTTCCGGAGCGCTTTCCACGACGACGACGACAGCATCCGCCATGAACAACCGAGCGAGCAGTGTTCCGTCCGGCGCCAACGTTTACATGGCCAGCAGCCCGACCAGCGCTCCCGGGTGGGAAACTGACACAGAAAAAGATGGTCCTCAGCCGGGTAATTTTGCTTTTCCCTCTTCGTCGGCAAGCGATTTGCTGACAGTTACACCGCAAATGATAACTCAATATTTGAAACCGGAGGCAAACGAAACCAACCAGCTGGATCGACATGGGGTGGTTGTATTCGTGCCGGCGGACATGCCATTTATGCCGCCCACGCAGAAAAACGTTCCTGAAAGCCGGGCCATTTACCAATCCCGATGATGTCAGTCGGCGATAGGTTCTCGTGCCGTTGCTTAACGCATTCCGCCCTGGTTTCGCGTGTGGGGGTAGTTTTGGTATTTTGCCTGTTGCTGACGGGCGGGTTGATCGCGCGGGCAGACGCGCTAACGGACTCATCGACGAATGGCTTTGCCTCCGCAGCCACTGAAGTCACGAACACGGCAAGCAGTGGCAGTTCAGGCAGCAATCTGGCTGACAGCAGCATCGCCCAAGATTTTAATCCAACTTCGTCCTCCCTACCTCCAACCAATCAAATTGCTACGGCACCAACCGTGACGCCGGCGGCAGACACCAATTCTTTGGAAATCACAAATTCCGTACCAGCCGCGGAAACCAATGCCGCCGTTGCCAAGCTGGCAATGGCCACGTATTTCGCGAACACGCGCCAGCCGGAAAAAGCCCAACCACTGTTGGTTGAACTGCTGGCGGGAAATGTATCCGAACCAATTCAAAAATCCGCCCTGTTCGAACTGGCCACGGTGATTCACAGTGAAAACGACCTTCCCCGTGCCGAGAGCATTTACGGACAATACCTCGAACGCTGGCCGTCCGATATCAAAGTTCCTGAAATCCTACTGCGGCAGGGCGAAATCTTCCGGCAAATGGGCCTGAACGACCTAGCCTTGGGAAAGTTTTACAGCGTGATGACTTCGGCGCTTTCACTGAAGAACGATCAACTGGCGTACTACCAGAGCCTGGTTTTGCAAACCCAGGTTGAGATTGCGGAAACCCATTATTTGACCGGGCAATTTTCCGACGCGGCGGACTTTTATACGCGGCTGTTGCTCAATACGGATCCTTCATTGAACCGAACGCAAATACAATACCGACTGATCCGTTCGCTCGCCATCATTGGTCGCAACGAACAAACGGTTGCCCAAGCGAAGGATTTCGTTCTGCGGTACCCGGACGCAGACCAGGTCCCGGAAATCCGTTACTATCTCGCGCAAGCTTTGAAAGCCTTGGGACAAAATGCCGAGGCTTTGCAACAAGTGCTGCTCTGCCTACGAGAACAGAAGAGCCGAACCGAAAACGATCCCCAATCCTGGGCTTACTGGCAGCAACGCATCGGCAATGAAATTGCCAACCAGCTTTTTCGTGAAGGTGATTATATAGACGCGTTGCTGGTTTACACAGACCTGGCGGAACTGGATCCATCACCCGGCTGGCAGATCCCCGTTGATTATCAAATGGGGATCACGTACGAGAAATTGTCTCAACCGGAGAAGGCGGTTGAAACCTATAACGCCATCCTGGCGCGGGAGACAGAAGTCGGCACCAACACCACCTCGGCGTTGCAAGCTGTGTTTGACATGTCACGCTGGCGGCTCGGTTTTATCCAATGGCAAACCAATGCAGAAGCAGTTGATCATTCTTTGATCCGGTCCACGATGCCGCCACTGGATCTCAGCACGAATTTGCAAACCAGCACGAAGCCATGAACACCTCACTGACGACTCAATTCATCAATGGATTAACCCTCGAGCTGCGTGCGTATCTTGAGCTATGCGAAGAGATTCTGAACCTGACCATGCGGGAAAACCAAGCCCTAGCCAGCCAGTCAGCCTATTCCCCCTCGGAATTTCACCAAAAACGAACCCATTTGCTGCCGAATATCGAGCTGCTGCTGTCGAAATTGCGCAGCCGCCGGCTGGTCTGGCAGCAAGTGCCAGCGTCGGAGCGCGAACAATGCCGCGAAATCAAGCCCATGTTTGAGGAGATCCAGAATCTATTGACGAAAGTGCTTATGCTGGATCGTGAAAACCAGCAGATCATGCTTCGCCGGGGAATGGTTCCCACCAGCCATCTGCCCGCCATCGCCACCCCGAAAGCGAATTATGTCGCCAGCGTGTACCAGCGAAATTTGACAGCCCGCGGCTGACCGCACGGCTTATTCACAAAGTTGCCGGAGGGAAGTCCAGCAATGGTTGTATAAGCTGTGAGTAAGTCAGAACCCGGTGAATAACTTTTCCGTCCCGGCCGGATTGTGAATTCTGTCAATAACATTTTGATTCAAAGCTTTGACTGGGTTCATTTCGAATTGCTACGGTAGCCCCCATGCAAAAGGTTCTGTTGTCGCGGCTTTCAATCTTTCATTTCAGGTGCAGATTGTTCCAAAAAACAGTCTCATTGGACCGTGGAATCGCCTCTTGGCAAGATAGTTGCAGATAGCATTCAGAGCAGCAATCAGAAGGGTTGTCAGGGTATATGGCCATTGAAAAAATTATTGTTTTGGGGAGCGACCTCAATTTTCGGAGCAATCTGGAGAATTACCTGCGTCGCTGCCGGTATGACGTGGCGCCAGCCCCCACAATTGCCATCGCCCAAGATTACCTGAGCCGGGACAATTTCGACTTGATTTTCATGGATCTCCGGCTGCCTGACGGCGAAGGAACGGATTTGCTCAGGGAAATACAGGGGCGTCCGCAAAAGCCGCTGGTGGTCATCACAGCCGGGGCCGGCTCGGTGGAATCGGCCGTGGAATGCATCAAGAACGGAGCTTTTGACTACCTCATCCGGCCATTTTCGGACGAACAAGTCGGGGTCACATTGCGGAAGGCTGAGGAGTTCATCCGGTTGGTCCGGGTCAACCGATTGTTGAGCCAAGAAACTGACGAGAGCGAACATACCTTGCTGGGAAACAGCCAGGACATGGATAACCTTCATCAGCTGATCCGGAAAGTTGCACGTACTCACGCCACGGTCCTGATTCAAGGTGAAAGCGGGACCGGCAAGGAAGCCATCGCCCGAGCCCTTTACCGCCAGAGTTCGCGGGCCCGCGCGCCGTTCATCAAAGTTAATTGCGCGGCAATTCCGGAAAACCTCATTGAAAGCGAGTTTTTCGGCCACGAGAAAGGTGCCTTCACCGGAGCCGTGAACAAACGCGAAGGCCGGTTTGAATTGGCGCATGGCGGGACTATTTTGCTGGATGAAATCAGCGAAATTTCGCTGACGGTACAGGCCAAACTGTTGCGGGTATTGCAGGAACGGGAGTTTGAACGCGTCGGCGGCAACCGCACAATCAAGGTAGATGTCCGGGTCATTGCCACAACCAATCGCAATTTGGAACTCAGCGTACAGCGACAGGAGTTCCGCCAGGATTTATTTTTCCGGCTCAATGTCGTGCCGATCCATGTAACCCCGTTGCGCGACCGACCGGAGGATGTAGTGTTGTTAAAAAGGGAATTCATGCAGAGGTTCAGCCGCCGTCACGGGATCAATGTCCGGGGATTCACAGATGAGGCACGGCACATATTGTTAAAGCATTCGTGGCCGGGAAATGTGCGCGAATTGCAAAATGTGATTGAGCGTGCAGTCATATTGTGCGGCGAAAACGGGATGCTGGAGGCAAGGCACCTGGGTTTGGCGGGTGCAGGCCAGGAAAACAAAACTGATCCGGCATTGGTTAATTCCAACGGCGCAGCCGCAGCGGACACTCAGCCCAGTGGTTTTCCGACACTCGCCGACGTTGAAAAACGTCATATCCTGGCTGCACTGAACCATTGCCAGGGCAATCGCACCCACGCGGCAAAATTGTTGGATGTCAGTATCCGGACATTGCGCAATAAATTGCATGAGTACAACAGGATTGCTCGGTCCGCCCAAGACGATATAGCTGCTGCCTAATGATGCAGGCTATGGCTGTCGTTGAGCATAGAGCCGTCCAACCCCGTGGCACTTAACCGGGCGCGGATTTTTTCTCCACCGTCCTCCGCTACCAGACAAGTGTTGCCTAGCAGCGTGCCGGGACAGGTAACATTTTCCTAGCGCGGAGCTTCAATTCGCGTAAAAACCTGATTTCATGGGTGTTTTCCCCGGTGGCATCATCGTTGCTTAGCACGGCGTGGGAATCTAACCATGATTGAAGCCCTTTTTAATCAACCGAATTTTCTGGCTGCCAACAAAGCGTTGGATGCGGTGGTGCTGCGCCAACAAGCCATCGCCAACAACATCGCGAACCTGGAAACGCCTGGTTATAAGCGCGTGGATCTCGCGCCTTCATTTGACAAGGCTCTGCAGGAAGCCATCCGTTCCCGCGACCCACAGCAACTGGCAGCGTTGAGGCCGACGCTAGCGGTGGATACGAACGCTGTTCCCGGGAGCATGGATGGCAATACGGTTCACCTGGAAAATGAACTAATGCAGATGAATCAAAACAGCGTCGCCCATTCGCTGGAAACACAGCTGGTCAGCGGCATGCTGCAGCGGATGCAGATGGCGATCACCGGGAAAGACGCCTGAAGCCTATGATTCAAGTTCTCTCCGGAATTCAGAATACCTCAGCGGCCCTGGACGCTGAACAAACGCGGCTGGATGTCATCTCGCAAAACATAGCCAACGTTAACACCACCCATGGCGTGGATGGCAAACCCTATCAACGCCAGGTGGTTGTGTTTGAGACCGCTTTGCAGCAGGCGATGAACGGTGACGGGGGCACACAACTTCCTCCCCTGGAGGCGGCCAAGGTCGAAAAAGACACGCGTCCGCCGATCCAGATTTATGACCCGGGCAATCCGGACGCGGACCGCAATGGCCTCGTCTCGATGCCCAATATCAATATCAATGAAGAAATGGCGGACTTGATTTCAGCCTCGCGTTCCTACGAGGCGAATCTGGCAGTGGTGAAAAACTCACACGCAATGGCAATGGAGACATTAGCCATGGGGAAACAATGATTCAACCGCCATTTAAACGATAACCAATGACACCGATCCCGGCGATTAACCCCAATCTGTCCAGCATCATGCCGAACGTGGACATGATGACGCCGGAAACGGATTCGTTGTCCACGAGCGGCATTCAAATGCCGGCGGAATTGGGGGAAGCTGCCTCCGCGCAGCCTCCCGGCAGTTCTTTCTCGTCCATGCTCGGACAATTTGTTTCCGAGGTGAATTCGCAACAGATTGCCACGGGCCAGACGGTGAGCGCATTGCAAAGCGGCCAGAATGTGCCGTTGCACCAGGCGGTAATTGCCATGGAAGAAGCGAATGTTTCTTTTCAATTGATGGTGGAAGTGCGGAATCGACTGCTCGACTCCTATCAAGAGATCATGCGGATGCAAGTATAGAAACGGATTAAATGAATCAAAACCTGTCCAAACTTTTTTCGCAACTTCGAGATATCTGGGGTCAGCTGGGTGCCACCCAGCGGCTCAATGTCGCGGCTGCCACCTTTGTCCTGGTCGCCGGCCTTTGCGCGCTGGCGTTCTGGTCGTCGCACACGGATTACGGCCTGCTTTACGGCGGCCTTTCGGACGCGGAGGCCGCCAAAGTGATCAGCGCGCTCGACGATGCCAAGGTGCCTTACAAAACCGGCAGCAGCGGCGGCTCGATTCTGGTGCCAAGCGACAAGATTTACACGATGCGAATGCAACTGGCCGGGCGTGGAATCCCGAGCGGTGACGGCGTAGGTTTTGAAATCTTCGACAAGGCCAATTTCGGCATATCGGACTTTGTGCAGCGCGCCAATTACACGCGCGCCATCGAGGGCGAGCTGGCGCGCACGATCAGCCAGATTGATGAAGTGGAATCCTCTCGCGTCATGATTGTGATACCCGAAAATCGTCTCCTGCTCGACAAGGACACTTATCCCACAGCCTCAGTGTTCGTGCGAGTTCGCGGCAATTCACAACTGCAGCCGCAGTCCATCAATTCCATCCGCTTCCTGGTGGCGAATTCCGTAGAGGGTCTCAAACCCAACCACGTCAGCGTCGTGGACAACATGGGCAACGTGCTTTCTGAAAACTCGGATGACGACTCGATTACCGGCCTGACTAGTACACAACTGGTTGCCCGCCGCAACCTGGAACAATATCTGGCCAAAAAGGCTCAGGATATGCTGGACAAAGTCCTGGGCCCGGGACAAGCGATTGTGCGGGTTTCCGCGGACATTGATTACGATACTTTGACGCGCTCGGATGAAAAATTTGACCCTGACGGCCAAGTCATCCGTACGCAAACCAAAAACGACGAAAACACGGATTCTTCCACGACCGCGAATACGACTCCTGCCGGAGTTTCAGGGAACACACCCTCGCCCACCAACTCGAGTCAAGTGGCCTCGGCGCCCGTCAACAATACACAGAATCATACCACCACTTCGACCGTCGAATACGAAATCGGAAAGACTACCAGCAATCTGGTGCAGGCCGCTGGCGGCATTAAGCGGCTAACGGCTTCCGTCAGCATCGCCGCCCAGGAACAAGGCACGGGCGACGCGCGCAAAGTGGTTCCCCGTGCGCCGGAAGAAATTGCCAAACTTCGCAGCGTCGTGGCGAGTGCCGTAGGGATTGACACTACACGCGGTGACACGATTGCGTTGGAGGAATTGTCTTTCAATAATGATTTTGCCACCGAAGTGACGCATGAATTAGATCAACAACAGAAGCAGGATTTCTGGTGGAGCCTGGCGCGTAACGCGACCTATCCGGGGTTGGGCCTTCTGATTTTTGTGATTTTGCTACGGCTGCTTAAACGCACACCGGTGCAAGATATTCCACTCGGCGTTCCCGTAGGCCGGCTTATGGCCGCCCACAACGGGAACGGAAACGGCAACGGTCATGGTCATGTTGCCAAGCTTGGGGATCCATACGAGTCGCCGCCCGGCGTGGTGACCGTGGAAGTGCTCAATCGCTTGATCAAAGAAAATCCTGCCAACATGACCCAGGCAATCCGCGATTGGATGAACAAGGGTCGAACCACGGAACAAAACTGAACTATGCCTGCCGCTCTCGAAATTACAGAAACCGCCAATGTGGAAGCCGGAGCGCTGACGAAGACCCAAAAGCTGGCCGCATTGTTGGTCATGCTTGGGCCGGATAGCGCCGCCGTGATCCTGAAGCAGTTTCAACCGCGCGAAGTGGAGGCGATCTCGCGGGAGATGGCGCGTTTCAACCTCATCACGCGCGACCAGCAGCGGGAGATCCTGGGCGAATTCTCCAATGTGGCCGTGGCCGCCAGCACCTCTGTTTCCGCCGGCATCGAAGCGACCCGCAACACGCTGGAGCGTGCGTTCGGCAGTTTCAAGGCGAGCGATGTTTTGAGCCGGGTCACGTCCACACGCGCACCGATCGGTGCGATGCAAGCCATCGCCGACATGGATCCGCGTCATATTTTCAATCTGCTGCGGGATGAACACGTGCAGGCCATCACCTTCATTGTCAGCCATCTTTCCGCCGAAAAAGCGGCGCAAGTATTGAATCTCCTGCGCGCGGAACAGCGCGACCAGGTGATCGAGCGATTGGCCATTCTCGCGCCAACGCCCGTTGAAGTCGGGGAAAGGGTGGTGGAGGTGCTGAACGCAAAGTTGGGCGTCAAACAAACCCGGGCGTTGACCCAGACCGGCGGCATTACGAGCGTGGCCGATTTGCTGAATGCGATGGACAAGAATGTCAGTCGCGGATTGCTCACGAACATTGAAGAGCGGAATCCGGAATTGTTCCAGGCCATCCGCAAGAAGATGTTCACTTTCGAAGACTTGCTGTTGCTCGAACCGCCTTACATTCAGCGCATCATGCGGGAAATTGACACACGCGACCTGACTGTCGCACTCAAGAAAGTCAGCGAACCGCTCAAAAAATTGCTGCTGTCCAACATATCACGACGCGCCGCGGAATCGGTGCAGGAGGAAATGGCTTTTCTAGGCCAGGTAAAAATGCGCGACATCGAAGCGGCGCAATTCCGCATCATTGACGTGGTGCGGAAGCTTGAAGCCGAAGGTGAAATCGAACTTGATTCCTCGAACACGGCGCAATCGGAATATGAAATGGTCTGAAACCATCGCATTTGGCCCCGCGCTGCGGGATGTGCGCCTGCTTACACAGACGCCGGCGCAGGACTGGACGGCGCATCTGCGCGAACGCGAGGAAGCCGCTTTCCAGAATGGCCGCCGCGAGGGCGAGCGCGCCTTGAACCAGCAATTATTGCAACAGCGCAACGAAATACTGGAATTGCAACAGGGGGTGTTGAACTCGTTGAAACAGGTCTTGCCGCAATTGATCCGGGAAAGCGAGTCAGCGCTCATCCAGCTGGCGCTGGCGTCGGCGCAAAAAATTGTCGCTGGTCTGCCCATCAAAGCGGCGTTGGTTGAAGGCGTGGTTCGCGAAGCATTAAGCCAGATCGAAGGCACCACCGAGATCGTGGTCCAACTTCATCCGGACGATCTCGCACTGTTGCGCAAACATGAATCCCCTTTGCTAACCGAAACGCTGGAAAACGGGCCCATCCGCTTTACCCACTCGGCCGGGACGACGCGCGGAGGCTGCATGCTCCAAACGCGCTTCGGGATCATTGACGCCCGGCGCGAAACCAAACTCGAACAATTGAAGAAAAGCTTGAGCACATGACCCCGCAGATGCCAATTCTGGTGAATCGATTGCAGGGCGCGATGCAGCGCGTGCGCGAAGCGCGTGTCACGGAGACGTGCGGGCGCGTGGTGCAGCTCATCGGTCTGGTCATTGAATCGGAAGGGCCCCTGGCGGCGATGGGTGAAGTCTGCCGCATTGAATCAGCGCGTCATGATGGAGTTACGCTCGCAGAGGTGGTCGGTTTTAGGAATCATCATTTGCTGCTGATGCCGCTCGGAGAAATCCACGGCATACATCCGGGCAGTGAAGTCGTCGCCACCGGGCGGCCCCTGCGAGTGGGCGTAGGCAATGCCCTCAAAGGCCGGGTCATTGACGGCTTGGGCGAACCGATTGACGGTTTGGGTCCGATTGTGACGGAACATTCCGTTGGATTAAACCTGCGACCACCACATCCGCTCAAGCGGCAGCGCATCACCGACATATTTCAGACCGGGATCAAGTCGATTGACACCTTTACACCGTGCGGACGCGGTCAGCGCCTCGGGATTTTTGCCGGCAGCGGGGTCGGCAAATCCACCTTGCTGGGCATGATGTCATCGAAGGCGGAGGCGGACGTGAACGTCATTGCGCTGATCGGCGAACGCGGCCGTGAGGTTCGCGAGTTTTTGGAAAAAGACCTGGATGATAACGGCCGAAAAAAATCGGTCGTCATCGTGGCCACTTCCAACGAACCGGCCTTGAACCGAGTCAAGGGAGCGTTTCTGGCGATGTCGATTGCCGAACATTTCCGGGATGCGGGCAAGAATGTATTGTTGATGATGGATTCGGTCACGCGCTTCGCCATGGCGCAACGTGAAATCGGGCTGGCCGTCGGCGAGCCGCCCACGACCCGCGGATACACGCCGTCGGTTTTTTCATTGTTGCCGCAGTTACTCGAACGCGCGGGAACCGGAGAGCAAGGCGCCATCACCGGACTGTTCACAGTGCTGGTGGAAGCAGACGACATGAACGATCCCATTGCCGACTCGGTGCGGTCGATTCTCGATGGCCACATTGTCCTCACGCGTGAACTGGCAACGCAAAATCACTATCCAGCAGTTGATGTGCTGGAGAGCGTGAGCCGGCTCAACCGTGATTTGCTGAAACCCGAACAGTTAAGTTTTGCCGCGACGGCCCGCGAACATCTGGCGGTGTACCGGCGCAACCAGGATCTCATCAACATTGGTGCCTATCCAACCGGCAGTAATCCGGCGATTGACCTGGCCATTGCGTTGCGCGAACCACTGATCAAATTTCTCCGGCAGGGCGTTGATGAAGGATTCACCGCCGCCCAGAGCTGGTCGATATTGTCGAAAATCATCACCACACCACCCGTCATCGAAAAAAATGCAACCGCAAAAAAGCCAACTTGAAATATGAAAGAATTCACATTTCCTCTTGAATCGCTGCGGGTCTTGCGCAAACAAAAGGAGCGTGCGGCGCAGCAACGTTATGCGAAAGCGCTTGCCGCCTGCAAACGGGCCGAAACGCAATTGGTGGATGCCGCCATTGAATTGGAGTCGGGCCAACATCTGTTCGGAAACGAACTCAACAAAGGCATCACGGCCGGTCACCTCGCCAGTTTGCGCAACGGTTGCCTCGTCCTGGAAATCCGATGGCGCGAACGCCAGGCCGCGTTGATTGAAGCACGGCGGGTGGCAGGATTGATATTCCGGGAAATGGCCGTGGCGACACGGGAACGTGAAGGCCTGGATCAATTTCATGACAAGGCACGCAACACTTATGAACACAATGTTCGCCGCACCGAACAAAAAGTGTTCGACGAGTTGGCCACGCAGGCCAACGGCCGCAACAGCCTTTTCCAATCGGCCGGACGAGGTAACGAATAACGACCATGATTCGCTTTCTACAATCGCCCTGGTTCGCCGCCGGTCTCGGCTGCCTCCTGTATTTGGGAACGACAGTGGCCATATTGAATCCGGCTAAATTCGCCAGTCTCAAGCCGCCCGCTCCCGATTATTCCGCCGAGGACGATCCCTCTTGGAAATTCCGCAATCCGGAGATGGACCAATGGCTGTCTCAGATGAAAAGCGAGAAGGCAAATCTCGATTCACGCGAAGAACGCCTGGATGAAATGCAAACCCGCCTGAACGCTGAGCTGCAGGAGATTACCACTGCCACCCAGACGGTCAGCCAACTTCAGGATAATTTTGACAAAAACGTCATCCGCTTTGACGCTCAGCAAACCGAAAATATCAAGCACCAGGCCAAACTGATGTCCGACATGTCGCCCGAAGGCGCCATCGCAATGTTGAACGAAATGCCGGATGACGATGCGGTGCGCATTCTTTTCACGATGAAGGACGACGTGGCCAGCGTTCTATTGGATACGTGGAGTAAAGCCGGCAAGGAACAAGCCAAACGCGCGGCCATACTTACGGAAAAATTGCGTCTGGTATTGTCGGCGGCTCCCCCGGCGCCAACCACTCCTTGATGTCAACCTTGGACAACATCATCCTGCCGCCAGCAACGGTCGATACTTACCAAAACGGTAGGAGCTCTATTTATGCTGAAACGGCAGGGCAAGGCGGTGAGCAGTTTGGTCGTTTGATGGCGCGTGTCATGTCGAATCCGACTGGAGACAAGAGCCTGGTGGCCAGCCAAGATCTTAACCTACGCAAAATCGACGCCGAGAATTCGCGCTTGTGTCCGAACAATTTGAGGCCGGCCATTCAGACTGCTTACGCGCCTGCCCCCATTGCTACGACTTCGGTGGAGCCCAACCTGCAGCCGAGAGATAAGGGAACGACTGCAGCCGACCAGGCCCGCAATAGTTGCGAACAACCCAACCATTCAATAACGGGTACATTATCGCAAGCGGCGGCAGTTAAGGAACCGATGGCAGACCAGAATTCGAGCCGCGGCAGCACCGGCGCAGATAATGTGGCGCCCCCGGCAAATGATTCTCAATCAGGGGCCCAAGCAGCCGTTGCGCAAGCTGTAGGCACGAATCACAGCCATGCGGACAACAGTACAGACGCCACCAAAAATGCGGGGAGGCAGCCTGAAATCAACTGCGCGACCGCTAACCCCGTCAATATTACCGCTCAAATCCTCTCGCCTTCCGTGGTAGCTGGAGCAGTGAACGTAATAGTCGCCTCGGGCCTGCCGGTCGCCGGCAAGGCGGCGGGAACAATGTCGAATTTATCTGGAGCGAGGATTAGTCCGGAGTTATCAACGAATATTCCGGGCCCGGCTGTTTCCAAAAACCCACCGGCGCCAGAAGCCAATTTAAAAATCCAAAACGATGACCAGAAGAAAGAATCGTCGTTCAGTGGAATAAAGCCAGACGCACAGAACCACGCGGCAGATGCCAAAACCGCTGCGATGACCTCGATGGCGAGTCAAGCATTATCCGCCGCAAATTCTGAGGTTAAAGGTGATTCCAAGGCCGGTGAGCCCAACGCATTAAAACCGGCGGACGATTCCCCGCCAACCGGACTTCCTGCAAAAGCCGGGGCGGAGACAAAATTTTTCCTTCCCGCCCAATCCGGTATTGATGGCACACCTACTGCTCAACAGGATGGATTGATGAATAATGGCGGAAAATCAACGAAAACGGCCGAACTGACCGGGAAGTTTTTGCCGGGCATCGTTGCTGTGGTGGCCAGCGGGAATGATTTGCCGGTAAGGGCAGATCAAATGAGCGCAATGGCTACCGCCAGCTCTTCCTCAGAAAGTAATCCGGCCATAGCCACGGTGTCCACCGCCGGCCCGATCGAAAATGTAGCCGCGGAAGATTTGCGCTCACAAGCTTTGGAGCGCATGCATGATTTGGTGGCGGTCCATGCCCTGCGCCTGGGTGACACCGAAACCAATTCGTCGTTGCAAGTAGTGATCAAGCCGGGCGCTGGAACGCAGATGTCACTGGAATTGCGCCAGCGCGGGGACGCCGTCGAAGCTCAAGCGACGTTGCAACAAGGAAATTTCAGGCATTTGAGCGAGCATTGGCCTGACTTGCAGCAACGTCTAGAGCAACGCGGTATCCGATTGGCGCCTTTGACTAATGACGGGGCTCTTGCGAACAACAGCGGCAGTGAAACCTCCAAACAAAAACAAAATCAATCCGGGGAGACGATGGCAGAAATTGCTTTTGCAGCTCCCGTGTCCGGAACTTTTGCGCGGCCAGCCGCCCGCGTGAAATCACCGGCTGGCTGGGAAACCTGGGCTTAAACAATACCAATAACATGTCATCCACTTCCTCAATCGCATCGTCGTACGCCGCCGCCACCAGCGGGGCAACTTCGCCCGATACCGTTTCCGGTGGGGCGCAACAGACCCTGACGCAAAATGACTTTCTCCAGCTTCTGGTTGCCCAGATGGAAAATCAGGATCCGATGGATCCGCAATCCGACACCGACATGGCGGCTCAAATGGCGCAATTCACCTCGTTAACGCAGACGACAGCGATGTCTTCTTCGCTTTCAGCGCTGCAGGCTAACAGCCTGATTGGCAGCACGGTAACGGTGTCGACGGATTCGAAGGGTGACACCACGAGCGGTGTGGTTCAATCGGTCAATCTCGGTTCGGAATCATCAGATGGCACTCCGCAAATTGTGATTAACGGCACGGCCTACGACTTGAGTCAGGTGCTGTCAGTAACTCCGGTAGTAAATACGACAAATCCGACGACCACTCCAACATCCTCCTCCAACTAAACCAGCAACCAAAACCAATCAACCGACAATAAAAATATGCTTCTCTCAATGGAATCAGGCGTCAGCGCCCTTGACCAGTTCCAGCAGGAATTGAACGTCCTCGGCAACAACATCGCCAACGTGGATACGGTGGGCTTCAAATCCGCGAACGTAGAATTCGCGGATGCGCTCAGTCAGACCGTCGGGACAAATGCAGCCGGCGTCGAACAGGTCGGCACCGGTGTAACCACCAGCTCGATCGCAGACAACTTCGCACCAGGCTCCTTTACCAACACTGGCGTTGCGACCAACATGGCGATAAATGGCAATGGTTTCTTCATGGTAAAAGATCCCTCCAGCGGCGAAGAATACGTCACGCGTGACGGCAATTTCACAGTGAATGCCAGCGGATTCCTGGTGACCAGCCAGGGCATGATTGTGCAGGGATATACCGACGCCACCAATACAACCATCGGCAATATTCAGGTTACGAACGCAAATTCACCGGGTGGCGACACCTCCCCCATTCAAAATTACGCGTTTAATTCCAGCGGACAATTGAACGTTACCCTTACCGATGGCACCCAATACGTGGGCGGGCAGGTATTACTCCAAAACTTTGTTTCACCAACACAATTGTCGAGTGTAGGCGGCAACCTTTATACCGGGATGGCCAACGCCGGCGCCTTGGCGGCTCCGCTGGCACCGGGGTCCAACGGACTTGGCGCCATTGTCACCAGTGCGCTGGAATTGTCCAACGTGGATTTGGCCAGCCAGTTAACCTCGCTGATCACCACGCAACGTGCTTATGAAGCCAACGCCAAGGTCATTACAACCAGCGATGAAATTCTGCAGGACTTGGTGAATCTGGGTCATTGATTTATGCCTGACGACAAAGCCAGCGAAGAACCGGCGGAAGAATCTGCCACTCCGGCGGCAGCACCTTCCGGCGGCGGATTCAAGGCATGGTTACCGCTCATGGTCACGTTGCTCGTAATGCCAGCCCTGGCGTTTGGCGTGGCGCAATTTGTAATCCTGCCGCAACTCCAAAAAGGCCTGGGGATCAAAGCCGCCGCCGGTGGCGACTCAACGGCTGGTGTTTCCAAGAAAGAGCCAGCCAGCTCGAAGCAGGAATCCGTGGTGATGAATAAGCTGCTGGTGAACGTGGCTGACACCATGGGTGCCCGCTATTTGCTCGTCAGTCTGTCGGTCGTGGGAAACACCTCGGATTTCAAACAGAAGATGCTGGATCATGACGCGCAGTTGCGCGATATGGCCTGCGGTGACCTGGCCACCAAAACCCTCGCTGATCTTGAAAAACCGGGGGAACGAAATGTGATCCGGAATGAATTAATCACCGGTTTCAACAACATTCTCGGCGATTCGGTGGTTCAGGAAATTTATCTCACAGAATTCGCCATCCAATAGAACACATGAGCGAACCCGGTACCCCCACGACAGCTTCAGGCGCAGTTGACGTCTCTGTGCTGACGGCCAAAGGCGTGCGCGAACTCCACAAGAGCGAGAATATTCGCGGCTATGATTTCCGGCAGTCAGGCTTTCTGGCGCCCAGCGAATTGCGCCGCATCCGTCAAAGGCATGAGCAGGTTGTCCGCGCCTTGTCTGCGCGTCTGGCAATGTTTCTGCGGCTTGAATTCAGCCTGCAACTCGCCAAAGTACAAATTGTGGGCTACCAGAAATTCATTGAAAGTCTGCCCAGTCCAACCCACATCACCCTTTTTAAGACGGAACCACTCAAGGGGATTGGTCTGCTCGTGATGCCTCCGCGACTCGGACTGACCTTCGTAGATCGTCTGCTGGGCGGGCCGGGCCAAATGCCGGAGGAAAGTCACGATTTGAGCGAGATCGAAATCGTGCTGATTGACCAGGTTGTCCTGCTCATCATCTCCGAGTGGTGCAATCACTGGCCGGAAATGCGCGGGTTGCAGCCGGCGCTGCTCGGCCATGAAAATAACAGCCGCTTTTTGCAGACCGCGACGCCTGACACCGCGATGTTAATCCTCACAATGACCGGCGGGATTGGCGAACAATCTGAATCCATCCAGATAGTTTTCCCATATGCAACCGTTGAACCACTGATGCGGTTGTTGTCTCCGGCGCTGCCCGTATCGGATGGCGCCACGTCACGCGCGGCAAAACCCAAGTGGAACCCGGAGTTCAATGAAGTAAAAGTCCCCGTGATTGCGGAGTGGCAGGGATTAAAAATGTCCGCTGGCGACATTACCCGGCTTAAAGCCGGTGATCTGTTGATGCTGGATCCGGCTTGCGCCGCCCAAGTGCAGGTCCTTTTAAACCATATTCCCAAATTTATCGGGCGTCCCGGAACATCCGTGGGCAAATGGGCCGTGCAACTCACGGCCCCGATTTATAATAACCATCTGACATGAACGCAACCGTTGAACCTTCCACAAACTTGAATATCGTCCTTGATGTACCGGTCAGCCTCACCATCGAGCTCGGTGGCTGCCAGTTGCCCATGCGCGAAGTGCTGCAACTTACGATGGGTTCGGTTGTCCAACTCGACAAAGCCGCCGACGCACCCGTGGAATTGAGCATCAACGGCAAGCTCATTGCGCGCGGCGAAGTCGTCGTGATCGAGGAACGGTTCGGCGTTAAAATCACGGAAGTTATCGGTCGCGCTCCCCTTGAGACTTAACGCTGAAGAATGAAATTCATTTCAATCAGTAAAGCGTGTTGGTTATTACCAGTTTGCTTTTTGTCCTCGGCGCTGGCCCAAACCGGCACGACCAGCGGTGCGCCTCTTAACGAGCCGTCATTGCCGGATACAGGGCTTTCCTTCATTCGCGTCATCGGAGCTCTGGCACTAGTCATCGGTTTATTTCTTGGTGGCGTCTGGCTGGTTCGCAACTGGCAACGCGTGGGCAGTCATCGGGGGCGAGCTCCGAGATTAAGCGTCCTGGAAACCCGTTCCCTGGGTGGTCGTCATGCGATCTACGTCATCGGTTATGAACGGGAAAGATTTCTCATTGCCTCCTCACCGGGAGGCGTCAATCTGTTAAGTCACCTTGCGACCGCCACCGAGGACGAATCGTCCAGTCCAACCAATGTTTCGCCTGCGCCTTCGTTCGCGCAGGCGTTGACGAACGTACTCAGGGGCAAATGAAGACCCGCACAAAATGCTGGCGCTGGTTTTTGCCGCTCTTGCTGGTATTTGGCGCCCTCACTGCCTCGGCGCAAACGAACACCACCACCGGCTTTGGGCCTGTCTCCATCACGCTCGGGGGCAACAATGGCACGCAAAACGTGGACATGGGAATCAAAATACTTTTCTCCCTAACTCTGCTTTCTTTGGCACCTTCGATTCTGCTGCTGATGACCTGCTTCACACGCGTTGTCATCGTGCTGTCATTTGTCCGCAGCGCTCTGCAACTGCAGGGCTCACCCGCGAGCCAGATCATCATTGGCTTATCATTATTCATCACCTATTTCGTGATGGCGCCGGTGTGGGACAACATCAATCGCCAGGCCATAGTACCGTACGAAGCGCACCAGATTAGCGATCAGGAGGCATTGGATCGCGCCTCCAGCCAGATCCGTACTTTCATGCTCAAGCAAACCCGGCCGAAAGACGTCGAACTGTTTGTTTCCATGGCAAAATTGCAGCCCACCGCGCCAGATCAACTCCCGCTGCGGGTCGTGATTCCCTCATTCATCATCAGCGAATTAAGGACGGCGTTTCAAATGGGCTTCCTGATCTACGTCCCGTTCATTCTCATCGATATTGTCGTCGCCACGGTATTGATGAGCATGGGCATGATGATGATGCCGCCGATGACCATTTCATTGCCGCTAAAACTGCTGTTGTTTGTGCTCGTGGATGGCTGGTCACTCGTAGTGCAATCTCTCGTCCGCAGCTTTGGAACCTGAAATCTATGAATGCCGAATTCGCCATTGAACTGTTGAAGACCATGATTTATCAGGCGCTCACCATCGCCACTCCCATCCTGGCGACCGCCATGGTCGTCGGGTTGGCCATTAGCCTATTCCAGGCAGTCACGACCATCCATGAACAAACCCTCGCGTTCGTCCCCAAGGCCCTTGCCGTGATCGGGGTAATCCTGCTGCTGCTGCCGTGGATTGTCCGTACGCTCGTAGAGTTCACCGTTGGCGTCATCCAGAAAATGCCGCAGATGGTCCAGTAATCGGCATTTTAAATGCAATCGGAATTTGACAATTGGATGCTGGTATTCTTGCGAGTCAGCGCCTTTTTGCTTGTGTTGCCATTTTTTACCATGAGCAATTTTCCGGTGACGATGCGCGTGGCGGTGGGGGCCATGATTGCCTTATTGATTGCGCCTTTATTGCCGGCGTTTCCGCTGGGGAAACTTGAATTCATCTCCGTACTCGGAGTCATGGCGCAGGAAGTCAGCGTGGGACTGCTGCTGGGTTTTGTGGCGAGGATGGTTTTTTACGCGGTGGATATTGCCGGCAGCGTCATCTCGACGGAAATGGGACTGAATCTCGCCACCATTCTTGACCCGTTGACCCAGCAAGCCTCACAGCTTGCCGGCACCATCCTAATGTTTCTCGCGACAATCGTCATGTTTACCCTGAACCTGCATCAGTGGATGCTGTTGGGGTTTGAACGCTCCTACGACGTGCTACCGATCGGCGGTGCGCACATGAACAACCTGCTGTTTGACAATATCGTGGCGCAAACCAGCCGGGTTTTCATGCTGGCGCTGCAAATTTCCGCACCCATCATCGCGGTTTCATTCGTCGTCACCCTGGTCTTCGCCGTTCTAAGCCGCGCGGTACCGCAAATGAATGTGTTCACCGAAATGTTCGGCTTTCGGATTTTCGCGGGATTGATTGTTTTTGGTTACACCCTGCAACTCACGGCGCAATACGTTTCCAATTATTTGAACCGTCTGCCCGACGACATGCTCGTGGTGGCACAAACTCTTGGAGGGAAATAGCCATGCCCGAAGATTCAGGCGAAAAGACCGAGCAGGCAACGCCGCGCAGGCTGGAAGATGCCATAAAGAAAGGGCAGATTGCGCAAAGCGCGGAAGTGCAGACCGTCTTTGTGCTGATGGGCGCCCTCGCCGCGATGACCTTTGCCGGGCGCGAAATCTGGCAGCAATTGGTAAGCGCCATCACTTTGACCCTCGGCCATCTGCACGACACCCCCATCACCCAGAATTCGCTGCAAGGTTACAGCGTTTCGGGACTTTGGGTCCTGGCGAAATGTGTCGGTCCAGTTGTGGTGGCCACTTCGCTCGCCGGGTTGGTCGCGGGGGCCATTCAAAATCGCTTCAATACCGCCTCCGAAGTGCTCACCCCCGATTGGAGCCGCGTTAACCCAGCGGAAGGATTCAAACGCATTTTCTCGATGCGCATGTTTGTGCCGACCTTGGTGGGCATGGTTAAATTTATTTTCATTCTCGGCGTCACTTATTCGGAAATCCGAAGTGTCTTAGGCGACCCCATCTTCACGTCAGCCGTAAGCACCTCGCGCCTGGCGGAATTCCTGGGCGCCACGTGCCTGCGAATTTTCCTGCGCGTCGGCCTGGGTCTGATTGTGATCGCGTCGGCCGATTACGCCTACCAATTCTGGCGCACTTCTCGCGACATAATGATGACGAAGCAGGAACTGAAGGATGAAATGAAGAACACGCAGAGCAACCAGCGTGTCAAGATGGCGCGACGGAAACGACGGACAGTGAGCAAAGCCAAGTCCCTCGCCGATGTGCCGAAAGCCGACGTCATCGTCACCAACCCAACCCACATCGCCATTGCACTCCGTTACGACCGCCAAACCATGCGCGCGCCGAAAATCGTGGCCAAGGGTATCCGCCTGAACGCGCAAAAAATCCGCGAAATCGGCGAGAAACACCAGGTTCCCATCGTCGAGAATAAATCGTTGGCGCGCATGCTTTTTAAGCACGGACGGGTTGGTGGCGAGATTCCTGCTCAGCTTTACGCTACCGTGGCGGAAATACTGGCTTGGGTCTATCGCGTCAACCGCTACCGCTATTACGCGGAGAAAAATCAGACTTAAAAAAACACATGGGTTCACTAAGTGATAGGTTGCGAAAGTTGCTTCGTTACGGCGATTTATGGCTGGTTTTCGCCTTGTTTGGCACGATTCTACTGCTGATTCTGCCGATCCCGCCTTTCCTGCTCGACTTGTTGCTCACTGCCAGCATCAGTATTTCGTTGCTGACCTTGCTGGTTATTCTTTACCTGCGCACCCCGGCAGAGTTTACCGGGTTCCCAACGCTACTGCTGTTCATCACGCTTTACCGTCTGTCACTAAATGTGGCCTCCACGCGGCTCATTTTGCTCAACGGCTACGCAGGCCACATCATTCAGGCTTTCGGTAACTTCGTCGTTCAAGGCAATTACGTCGTCGGGCTCGTCATTTTCCTGATCTTGGTCCTCATCAATTTCATTGTCATTACCAAGGGCGCGGGTCGTATCGCCGAAGTCGCTGCACGTTTCACCCTGGATGCGCTCCCCGGCAAACAAATGGCAATTGACGCCGAACTGAACGCCGGCCTCATCAAGGAATTGGAAGCGCGCACACGCCGGCGTGCCCTGGAAGAGGAAGCGGATTTTTATGGCTCAATGGACGGGGCGAGTAAATTTGTCCGCGGTGACGCCATCGCCGCTTTGCTTATTACGCTGATAAACATTATTGGTGGCTTCGCCATCGGCATCGCCCAAAAAGGCATGACGATGAGCGAAGCGCTGCAACATTACACCATTTTATCGATTGGCGACGGCCTCGTTTCACAGGTTCCCGCACTCATCACTTCCACTGCCGCCGGTATTCTAATCACGCGCGCCACCGCGAAAAATGACCTGGGCCGCGAACTGGGCCGGCAATTGCTGTTTTATCCAAGGGCCTTGACGATCCTCTCCGTAATGCTTGGGATCATGGCACTGGTGCCGGGCTTGCCAATGCTACCGTTTCTCGTGCTCGCGATCATCACCGGCCTGCTTTCTTACTCGATCCATCGTCACGGCACCCCGGAATTATCCGCTCCCAATGCTGCCGGAGGCATGTCCGGAAAAACTTTCGACGGAAAAGGCGGCGGGACGAACGTCGTTGGAAGCGTTGAAACGAAGCCACCTGAAAAAATCGAAAGCCTCCTCATGCTGGATACGTTGCAGATTGAATTGGGTCACGGTCTTGTAGCCATGGCGGACACCCGAAAAGGCGGCGACCTGTTGGAGCGGGTGACCGGCGTGAGACGTAATTTTGCGACCGACATGGGGATGTTGATTCCGCCGATTCGGCTGCGTGATAATCTTCAATTAAACCAAAATGAATACCGCTTTTTGCTGAAGGGCAACCCCTTTGCCCAGGGCCAGTTGATGCCCGGTCATTGGCTCGCCATGAACGCAACGAATAGTAAAGCCTCGCTCAAGGGCATGCCGACGGTTGAACCGGTTTTCCAATTGCCAGCCACCTGGGTAACGGCGATGGAACGTAAGAATGCGGAAATCGCCGGGTACACGGTGGTGGATGCGCCCTCGGTAATGGTGACGCATCTTTCTGAGTCCATCAAACGCCATTGCCATGAGATTCTCACCCGCCAGGACGTTCAAGTTTTGCTCGATAATTTGAAGCAAACCAATCCGGCGGTCGTAAATGAATTGGTTCCCACTCCCTTGAGCATCGGCCAAGTTCAACGGATTTTGCAAAACCTCCTGGCCGAGGGAATTTCCATCCGCAACCTCGCCGGCATTCTGGAAAAAGTGGGCGATCAGGCAGCCTTCTCCAAAAATCCCGACGAACTTTCCGAATATGCCCGCCGGGCGTTGGGCTCCCAATTGACCAAACCGTTCCAAAATGAAAACGGAGGAATCAGGGTCATCACGATTGATCCCCGGCTGGAACAACAGTTAACGCAAAGTGTCCGCCAATCGGCCACGGAAATGGCCCTGATCATCGAACCCAAGCTGGCACGGCACGTGATCGAAGTATTGTCAAAATTTGTCCAGCAAATGCTTTCCGCCGGTCATCAGCCGGTCATTTTGTGTGCTCCGCAATTGCGACTGGCCTTCCGCCGCTTTTTTGAAAATACGTTTAGCAACCTCGCGGTGCTGTCCTACGCGGAGGTGCCTTCACGGATGCAAATCCAAAATGCCGCCGTCATTCCCAACCTCGTTGACTAAGAACTACAATCCCTGCGAACCTTTAGACCTTGAAAATCGTCGCTTTCCAAGCAAAAGACGCGAATACGGCGCTCACCCAGATCCATGCCGAATTGGGACCGGAAGCCGTCGTCGTCAGCGTACGGCGATTACCTCCGGACGGTATCGCGCGTTTGTGGCAACGCCATGGAAAAATCGAGGTCACGGCTTGTGTCCCGCAAAAACTGCCTGAAAAAGAACCGGTAGCGACGGAAAGAAACGAACCCGCAGAGAACCGCTTCGTCCGGCAAGACCCCTTTGAAACGTCGGCCACGAAATCGCCTACCGACCGGTGGCGTACTATTTCCTGGCTACAATCGAAGGGGCTATTGCCGACGTTTGTCGAACAGTTGGAGCAAAAAATTTGCCTGTTGCACGGGGAGTGCCCCCCGGCAACCCCTGAAAAAGAATGGGTTGCGGTCACCGATCTGATTGTCTGCCACTGGCGGCCGGCACGACAGGAGATGGCCGGCACGGGGCGGCCGCACGTCTTCATCGGTCCCCCGGGTTCGGGCAAGACCACGGCATTATGCAAATGGTTGGTCTCTTCGGTTTTGGTCAATGAACGCAGTGTTCGCGTCTGGCGGCTGGACGGCGAAACAGCCAACACCTCGGAAATTCTGTCGCTCCATTGCGAATCCCTGAGCGTACCGATCGAGCGATTTTGGCACGGACCTCCCCCATCGGCGGATTTGCTTTTAGTGGATTTGCCGGGAATCGAAGGCCACAGCGGCAACGCCATCGCGGCATTGCACGAACAAATCACGCTGTTGCCCGAGCCTCACATTCACCTTGTGTTAAATGCCGCGTGCGAAAGCTCGATTTTATTCGAACAATTCCATGCGTTTGAGTCATTTGCGCCTGAAGACATCATTTTCACCCACTTGGACGAAGAATTGCAGCGCGTGAAGCTTTGGAATTTTGTTTTGGGGACAAATTGTCCGATAAGCTTTCTTGGCACTGGGCAAAAAATTCCGGGTGAGTTCCGCCGGGCTGAGCCTGCACTGTTGTTTCCTCAAAAAAATCGCCGTTAAATATGGAGTTTTGGCGTGAAATGCGTCGAAGCGGGTTCGCTGGCAGACCTTTTGCTAAGCAACCGTTGAACGTTCAATGAAGTCACACATAATTCTTGGTTCAATTCTTGGGTTTCTTGTCGGTGCCGGATTTAGCCTGGGCCAACAATGCTCTTGGTCCACTGCGTTATGGCGCGCCTGTGTCGCCGCCTTGATTGTGGCGATTCTGACTCGCTGGTGGAGCCGCATCTGGCTGCAAAGTTTGGGTGACGCTATCCGCCAGCGTCGACACGCAAGTTCCAATCCACCAGCAAAGACCAAGCCGGTCGTTAAAACATGAGTACCAGCCTCGGCTCATCGTCAGAACTAAGCGTTATTCAAGCCACGCCCGCTCCGACCGCTCAGGAGTTATGGCAGCGCTACCATCGCCAAGTTGATCCTGACGCGGAAAACGCTTTGATTTCCAAATACTTGCCCCTGGTTTCCTCGGCGGTGGCGCGATTGGCAATGACCTTGCCAGATCACGTGGACCGTGATGACCTGCACAGTGTCGGTCTCGTGGGCTTGCTACAGGCCCTGCGCAATTTTGACCCCTCCTGCGGCAGTTCTTTTGAGAACTATGCCCGCATGCGGGTTCGCGGTGCAATGCTGGACGAATTACGACGGATGGATTGGACGCCACGCAGCATTCACGAGAAAGCGCGCAAGGTCCAGACGATGCTGTTGCAACTGGAACAACAGTTGGGGAAAGCCCCGACAGAGGCGCAAATGGCGCGCGCACTCAAAATATCGGTTTCAGAGTATTTACAATTAGTTAACGAAGTCCGTCCGGCGGCCTTTGTCTGTCTGGACGCATTAAATTCATCGGATGATAGTGATGGCGGAAGCCTGCATGAAATCATCGGCAACGAAGCGGCGGAAAATCCGGTGGAACAGGCCTCCCAACAGGAATTGAAGCAAGTGATTTTCGAGCGGCTCAAGGAATTGCCCCCGATTCAGCGCAAAGTTTTGGCCCTTTATTACATTGAAGACATGCACTTGCGCGAAATCGCGGAAGCTTTCAATCTTACAGAATCACGCATTTGCCAGATACATGCCCAGGCGATATTAACCATCCGTGCTTACGTGCAACGAATTGAAGCGGGACTGGTCAGCCTGCCAGCCACTGTAAGCCAGCCATGATCATCATCATCGGAGCCATAGTTGTGGTGCTGTGTGTTTTTGGCGGCTTCGTCATCGGCGGTGGTCACTTGCTGGTTTTGGTTCATCCCAATGAATTACTGATCATTGGCGGCGGTGCATTGGGCGCGCTGCTCATTATGTCGCCGATAAAAGTGCTCAAGGAAATCGTCAGCGGCATGACCCTCTGCTTGAAAGGCGCGCCACACAGCCGTGGCGCGTACGAGGAACTGTTGAAAGTGCTGTACGAATTATTCATGCTGGGGCGCCGCAGCGGGATGATCGCTCTGGAAGAACATGTCCTGGAACCGGAAAAAAGTTCGATCTTCAAAAAATATCCGGCCTTTTTGAAAAACCACCATGCCGTGGAGTTTCTTTGCGGGAGCTTGCGCCCGATCATCGACGGTAAAATTAAGCCCGATCAATTGCGCCTCTTGCTCGACGCAGAACTGGACCAGCTGGAAATCGAGCACCATGCCCCTGTGGATGTCCTGACCCGCACGGCGGATGCGATGCCGGGATTCGGCATTGTCGCCGCGGTCCTGGGCATCATCATCACCATGGCTTCGATTTCAGGCCCGGTCGAGGAAATCGGCGTGGAAGTGGCCGCGGCTCTCGTCGGCACTTTTTTGGGCATCCTGCTGGCCTATGGCTTTTTGAGCCCGCTGGCGTTGAACTTGCAGTTCATCAAAGCGGCGGAACTCGATTACACCAAATGCATTGCGGCATGCGTGACTGGTTTTGCCGGCGGCATGGCGCCGATCACCGCGGTGGAATTGGGAAGACGCGGCTTGAGCAGCGAATTGCGGCCCAGTGCCGATGAAATGGAAACCCTGCTCAAGTCTCTCAAAAACTAGGGATGAGGACACGTGAGTAAGAAACAGAAACACAGCCACCACGGCGGATCGTGGAAGGTAGCCTACGCCGACTTTGTCACGGCGATGATGGCGCTATTTCTTTGCCTCTGGCTCACCTCACAGGATGTCAAGATCAAGGAGGCCGTGGAGCGTGCCTTCCGGAATCCCTTCTCCAATGTCACCAAGGAATCAGTCGGCATCATCCCCAACAAGGACGTTTCCGCCTCGTACCAACAACAAGGCCATTTTCAATCCGTTTCCGCGGTGGAAATGGAAACCATGCGGCATCTGAGTGATGACCTGAGCAAATTACTCAAACAAAATGAAGATGTTTCCAGCGTCAAGATTGACCTTACCCCGGAAGGCCTTAACATTAATATTTTTGACCGGGCGCAAAAGCCGATTTTCCATCCCAATACCGCGGTATTCACGGATTATGGTTCTTGGGTCTTCAGCACCCTTGCCTGGGAAATTTCCCGCTACACGACGTTTCACATCGAAATAGAGGGGCATACGGAATCAAAATCCGAAACCGGCGACGAAAATCACGGTAAATGGGAATTATCCACCGAGCGCGCCAACACTGCCCGCCGCACCCTAGTGGATAACGGCGTGGGCGACTTACAGATCTTTAAAGTTTCCGGCTTCGCGGATACTTCCCCCATGGTCGGCTATGAACCCGACGATGAAATCAACCGCCGCGTAACCGTACTTCTGAAGCTTAAAGAGTCGGTACAAGCCTTATCCAGTCAGTCCTCGAGCCAGTCCGATACCAACCAATCCGAGCAGTCTGATGCTCCAGCCGCTATTCCTACCAATGACACTCCAAAAAACTGAATTATTTGTGCCGCTGACGACAGTGAGTGCTGCCGACGAAAATCGGGAGTTTCGGGTCACCGTCGTGCAGCAGGCTGAAGCTGACCGCACATTTCAAACTCTGGGACAGGTGGCGGCAGCTGCGGCGGAAAATGGTTCAGCGAACACCAAAAAAAATTGCGAACCACACTTGACGGTGCAGCGCGATGGGGAACGGATTATAAACATCCGCGTCCAGTGCAACTGCGGGCAGGTAATGGAACTGGCGTGCGTTTATGATGAGCCGGCAAAAACAAAGTAGCAGATTCCCACCCGGCAATTTCTGCTGCGACACCCGGAATCTTTTGCCAGCACAGCCGGAAAAATGGCGGAAAACCCTTAAAAAGACGTTGTGGCACAACCGCTGCTTAACGTCGTTAGATATGGATGTCAGCCTCTATCAGGCCGCCGCTGCGATGAGTGCTACTGCCCAGTGGCAGGATTTGATCGCCGAAAACCTGTCTACTGCCTCCATTCCTGGAGCCCGCAAACAGGAGATTTCCTTTTCAGATGTTCAAGCCGGGTTGGCTTCCAATCTTCCTAGTGCCAACAAGGTCACAAATTTTGAGCCGGGCGAATTGCTTTCAACCGGGAACCCCATGGATTTTGCGCTTGAAGGTCCGGGCTTCTTTTCGGTGCAAACCCCCAACGGTCAAACCGCTTACACACGCGACGGCGAATTCCGGCTTAACTCCCAAGGACAACTTGTAACCAAGATGGGTGATCTGGTTTTGGGCGACGGCGGGCCGTTGCAATTAAACCCGAATAGCTCCGGCACCGTTACTGTATCCGCCAACGGGGATGTCGCCCAAGGTGACCAAATCGTGGGCAAACTCAAGACCAGCGAATTCCAAACCCCTGGAAAGCTGACGATGATCGGGTCCAGCCTTTTTACCGCAAACGGGACGGGGCTGCAACCCAGCACGTCTACCACCACTAAAGTACGCCAAGGATTTGTGGAGAACGCGAATACATCGCCAACCACGGAGATGGCCAGCCTCATCACGGCCATGCGAATGTTTGAGGCAAACCAAAAAGTTCTTCAGATGCAAAGTGACCGGATGAGCCGCGTCATCACGGATCTGGGCGGCACCTCCTCGAGTTAAATATGTTACGCGCACTATATTCAGCCGCCGCCGGGATGGAATCCCAGCAGATGAACCTTGACGTCATCTCCAACAACCTTGCGAACGTCAACACGACCGGCTACAAGGAAAGTAAACTACAATTTCAGGATTTGCTTTATCAGACAACCCGTGCGGCCGGTTCCCAACAAGGCGGCGGCAATGAGCTACCCGGCAGTTTGCAGGTCGGGCAGGGCTCGATCCCCGTGGCTACCGAACGCATTTTCACCCAGGGTGACCTATCGCAAACTGGCGGCAATCTCGATGTTGCGATCCAAGGGCAAGGCTTTTTCCAAGTGCAAATGCCGGACGGCACCCTGGCCTATACCCGCGACGGCAGTTTTAAGACGAATGCACAAGGTCAAGTCGTCACCAGTGACGGTTACCCGGTGCAGGGAGGCTTTGAACCTGTGCCGACCGGCACCACCAATATCACCATTGCCGCCACCGGCGCAGTCACTTACACGACATCCAGCGGCACAACCAGCTCGCAAATTCAACTGGCCAATTTTAATAATCCTGGAGGCTTACAAGCCATTGGCCACAACCTGTACACCGAGACCGAAGCCTCGGGAACAGCGCTCCTCGGGGAGCCGACGCAAAACGGTCTGGGAGAATTGCAACAGGGCTATCTTGAGCTTTCCAACGTTAGTGTCGTTCAAGAAATGGTGAACCTCATCCTGGCGCAGCGCGCTTACGAGGTGAATTCAAAGGCCGTTCAGGCGGCCGATCAGATGATGCAAGACAGTAACAATTTACAGCGCTAATGATCCTTAGACCTCAATTCATCGAAGACATGGCGCGCGGCGAAGGCCGGGCTGCACGGTCCAGGTTGTTGATTTTCCCTCGCCGACGGTTTCTCTCCTTCCTCATGTGTTTGGGTGTGGTATACCTCCAAATGCTGCATGCCGCAAATATCGGAGCGCTTCAACTCGCGGACACGGTGCAAGTAGACAGCCGCGGGGTTTTTCTAGAGCAGCTGGTAAAGACAGACCAATCTCTGCCGACCCTGCGGCTTTGCGACGCACCTGAATTTGGCAAAACCACTGATTTGACGCGTGCCCAGGTGAAAGCCTTGGTGGCCACTGTGGCGCCGGATCTCGCAGTGACCAACTGGTCTGGCGCGGACACGGTGGAGATTTCGCGGCGCGCTCACACCTTAACGGAAGAGGAAACCTTGGATCTGCTGACCGCCACTCTCCAAAAAAATTATGTAAAAACCCGAGGCGATCTGGAATTGAATTTCACCCAGCCTTGGGATGCACCAACCGTACCGGATGAGCCTCTGACGGTAAAGATTGTCGAACTGCCGACGGCAGGAGTCACGCCTGCGTTCATCATCCGCTTTGAACTTTGTACCGCCAGCGAGACCATCGGAACCTGGCAGGCTCCGCTGCAAGCGCACGTCTGGCGTAATGCTTGGGTGGCCCACTCCGACTTAGAGCGGGGCGAGTTGATCTCCGGCGCCGATGTTGATCAGGAACGGCGTGATGTGCTCGGAATCCGGGAATCACTGGCCCAATTTTCCCCGGACGATTCATCCTTGCAATTGGCCGATGAAGTTCAGTCGGGCAACATAATACTGGAGCGCAACCTCAGACCCCGGGCGGTACTTCATCGCGGCCAGATGGCCGACGCGCTGCTTCAGGACGGCGCGTTGAATATCATGATGAAAGTCGAAGTGCTTGAAGACGGGGCGCTCGGCCAAGTCGTGCGCGTCCGCAACCCGGTGTCCCTGCGAAATCTCAGCGGCAAAGTAGTGAATGACCAAACCGTTTCCATCTCTCTATGAACCCGAAAAAATCTCTAATCCCCAAACTCATTCTCGCGACGGCTCTTTTCTTTTCTTTGCCCGTCGTCAGCCATTCAGATTCGCTCTGGCGCGACGATATTTCCCGGCCGATGTTTAGCGACAAACGCGGCATGAACGTCGGTGATATTCTGACCATCGTGGTTCAGGAAACCTCCACGGCCAATAAAAACAACGCCACCACCACGGAGCGGCAGTCCAGCGTAAGCGCGGCGATCACCTCTTTCCTTTATAGTCCGGGGGCCAGCAGTTTGTTAACCCGGGGAGGCCAATTGCCGGCGCTGGCTTATAATTCGGACGCCAAACATGCCGGTGACGGCGTGATCAACGACTCGGAATCGATTGTCGCCCAGGTGGCAGTCCGCATCGTCGACGTGTTACCCAACGGGAATCTGGTCATTGAAGGCAAACGAGAGACGTCCTTCAGCGGTGAACGCCAAACCATCATCCTGCGCGGTGTGGTGCGCGCCGATGACGTTGCGAGCAACAATACGGTAATGAGCTTCAATGTAGCCGACGCGACGATCCAATTCATCGGTAAAGGCACAGTCACCGACAGCCAAAACAAAGGGTGGTTCACCCGCCTTTGGGATAAAATCAATCCTTTCTGATCATGTCATTGACGACAGCCATCTTAAATCAGACCTTCCGGCGCATTGAGCGCGCGCTGGCAGGCTGGTCTCATTTAAGAAAAGGCGGAAAATCTGCGGCCCGAGAGAAGACAAATGTCCAGGGCAACGTTGGGAAAATCAAGGTGCTCCTGACGTTAGTCGTTCTCCTGGTCTCGGTTTTCAACATTCTCGCCGATGATGGTGTACGGTTACGGGATCTCGTCATGGTTGCCGGCGCCCGCGATAACCAATTGGTTGGGTTCGGACTCGTGGCTGGCCTGGCGGGCGATGGTGATAAAGATCCGATCTACACCCAACAGACCATTGCCAATATGTTGCAGCGTTACGGCATCAACGTGCAGCCGGTTCTGGCCCAAATCTCGGCAAAAAACGTGGCGGTCGTCATGGTCACGGCTGACATTCCTGCCTTCGTCAAACAAGGCTCGCGCATTGACGTGCAAGTGGCTTCGATGGGTGATGCCAAATCACTCCAGGGTGGCGTGTTGTTGCAAACACCGCTGCTCGGCGCAGACAATAAAGTTTACGCTGTGGCGCAGGGTCCGATCGCTGTTGGTGGATTTACGGTTGGTAATGGCGGTGGTGGTGGTGCATCGGTGACGAAAAATCACCCGACCGTAGCCCAGATCATCAACGGAGCAATTGTGGAACGGGAAATTCCGGCGCAAATCGTGCGTGACGATACGGTGGAACTTTTATTGCGCGAACCGAGTTTCATTTCCGTGGCGCTGATGGCCGACGCCATCAATGAGGTTTTCACCAACTCGGCGCATGCGATCGATTCGACATCGGTACAAGTTCACATGTCGGAAGCCGCCAAGAATAATCCCATGGAATTCATTGCTGCCCTGGAAGACATCGAAATCACACCAGATACACCGGCGCGCGTGATCATCAACGAACGCACGGGCACGATCGTGGCGACGGCCAATGTGAAAATTTCCAGCTGCGCCGTAGCCTGCGGCAACATCACCATCAATATCGCCTCAAGCCAGGATGTTTCGCAGCCCAACCCTTTCAGCCAGAATGGTCAGACTACAGTGACATCGCACACAACGACTGACGTGACGGAAAACAAGGCTTCCCTGGTAACCCTCCCGGAATTGCCCACTGTGGAAAAGGTGGCGGCGGCCTTGAACGCGCTCGGGGTTACGCCGCGGGACATGATGGCTATTTTTCAAGCCATGAAGCAGGCGGGCGCACTGCAGGCTGAACTACTTATCCGCTGACATGAATATTTCCCCCGTACAATCGCAATCAACGTCGAGTACGCCCAATATTCCGGTCGAAGAGCTCGCCGCGAACAAGCATTTGACGCAACAGCAAAAGATCGCCGAGGCCAGCCGGCAATTTGAAGCCATCATGCTGCGCCAGATCCTGAGCGAGTCGCAAAAGCCGGTTATCACCTCGGAGTTCACGGACAACTCCACGTCCGCCGGCATTTATCAGGATTACATCACGAATGCTCTTGCGGACAGCATGTCAAAAGCTGGCACGCTCGGCTTCGCCAAGGTTTTTGAGCAGCAATTAAGTCATCCGGCGCCCAAAACGGCGGCGACGTCAAACACTGCAGTTACCCAAGTTTCCCGGAAATCAGTCGCGCCCCTCAACCTTCAACCGCTTGGTCACAAACATATGATGCCAGCTTCCTTGCATAAACATGAATGATTTCCTCCATAACTTGATCGAAGCGTTGCGCGAAGAATTGAAACAATACGGCGAAATGCTCGCCGTTCTGGAACAGCAGCAAGATTGCGTTGTACAACGTCAGGTCAACGATCTCCACCAAAACATTGCCCAGATCAACGCGCAGGCAGATATCATCGCCGCGGTGCGCCGCGAGCGGGAGCAACATCAACGCAACGTTGCGCGCCAGCTAGGGCTGAATGACGACGCAACCTTTAACGTGATCATCCCGCTCTTGACGGCGGATTACCGTCCGCTGGTTCAGGCGCTGGTGCAGGAAAACAACGAGTTGCTGGTGCGAGTGCATCACCGCACGCGGCAGAATCATTTACTGTTGAGCCACGCGGTCGAACTCATGCAACAGCTTATCAACGCCATTTTTCCGAATGGAGGCCCGAAGACATACGATAAGACAGGCCGGTTGCCGGTGAACAACCTGCCCCAATATTCGCTGTACGAAAGCGTGGGTTGACCTGATTTATGCTAAGCTTATTTGGCACCTTGGACATGGCCTCGCGCGCGATGCAAGCGCAGATGACGGGCGTTGATGTAACGGGGCAAAATCTCGCCAACGTCAGCACCCCTGGTTATACGCGCCAGACGGTGGACATTCAAACCAGTCCGGATGTTTCCACGAGCATCGGGCAGGAAGGCACCGGCGCAAACGTCGTGGCAATTCAACAGGCGGTGAACTCCATGTTGAATGGCCAGATCGTGACCCAATCAAGCTCCAGCGGATACTGGACCGCTGCACAGAGCGCATTGCAAGACCTCCAGACCAACTTGGACGAATTTCTTAACGGAACCGCCAGCACATCTTCATCAAGTTCGAGCGATAGCAGCACTACCGACACGGGACTGTCCGGCCAGTTGACGGGACTGTTTAATGCGTTTCAGGCGGTCGCCACGTCGCCCACCTCCATTGCCGCACGTCAGGCATTGGTCAGCCAGGCACAGACTCTGGCCTCCACGTTCAATCAAGTTGATAGCCAATTCAGTGCTACGAAGTCTTCTTTAAACACCTCGCTTAGCAACGATGTTACTTCGGCAAACCAGTTGCTTTCCGGAATTGCCCAGTTGAACGGACAGATCTCTTCCGCCGAGTTTAGCGGTGGAACGCCCAATGACCTGCTGGATGAGCAACAGCAGGATTTACAGAATCTGGCCCAGCTCACCAATATCCAGACCAGTACCGGATCCAATGGCACGGTCGATGTCAGCATTGACGGACAGAGCCTGGTATCGGGCAATAAATTGATGGACACATTGCAGACCTACGATGCTTCTGGCAATGGCAGTGGCCAGTTGCTGGTGCAAACCGTGACCGGCGGCGCGAATTTGACCCTGACAGGTGGTTCGATGCAGGGAACTATCAATGCGAGAGATGGTGAATTGGCAACGATGCAGAACAGCATCAACACGCTGGCCTCCACTCTCATCACTCAGGTCAACTCGGTGAACAACGGCGGTTATGGCCTCACGGGCACTACCGGGGCGGCTTTTTTCACAGGAACCGACGCCTCGAACATCTCAGTGAACCAGTCACTGGTGAACGATCCATCGCTGGTTCAAGCCTCCGGGTCGGCCACAGCCTCCGGAGACAACTCCGTGGCGTTGAAACTGGCCGACCTGGCGTCGGCAGCACAATCCGGCTTGAACAACGAGACATTTGGCGATTCGTATGATGCAACTGTGGCCGGGTTGGGTGACGCCTTGCAAACTGCTAACACCCAGGTTACCAACCAGTCCGCAGTGGCCAACATGCTTTCAACACAACAGAGCTCTGTCGGCGGCGTGAACATTGACCAGGAAATGACAAATTTAATGGGATTTCAGAGAGCTTATGAAGCGTCAGCTGAATTGGTTACCACCATCAACCAAATGATGCAGACAGTGAACAATATGAAAACAGGTTAGCGGTTAATCTATATCAAACCATTTATGCGCGTAGCCACCGATTCCTATACCAACTCGATGCTCAACGAGTTTAGTTTGCTGAAATCACAGCAAATTAGCTTGCAGAATCAGGTATCGACGGGATTGAAGGTCCAGGCGCCCTCAGACAGCCCGGATGCAATGGAAACCACTCTGGATGACTTGTCCAGCCAGGCGACCCAGCAGCAATATAGCAGCAACATCGCCACCGCCCAATCACAGGCCAATTCGGTCTATGGCGTTCTGCAATCATTGCAGACAATCACGAGCCAAGTCCAAAGTATCATCACCGAAGCCGGCAGTGGAACCGCTTCCCAAACTGATTTAAACAATTACGCCACGCAAGTGGGCGGGTTGATTCAACAGGCGCTGCAATTGGTAAACACCAAGGACCCCTCCACCGGGCAATATCTTTTTGGCGGGACTAATTCGGGACAACAGCCGTTCACTGCCACGACCAATGCAGCTGGAAATGTTACAGGCGTGACGTATCAGGGCAATACCTCCGTCAACCAGACACAAGTTGCCTCAGGTGTTACGGTGGCCGTGGAAGTGCCTGGCGCAAACACTTCTGGTACAGGCTCGTACGGGCTGGTTACTGACAGTCGAAATGGGGCTGATCTTTTCAATCATCTCATTCAGCTTCAACAGGATTTATCGTCCGGTAACACCAGCTCCGTTTCCGGCACAGATCATACGAACCTGCAGAATGACGAGGACAATATGACCTACCAGGTCGCCAACAACGGCAATATTCAAGCGCGTTTGAATACGGCGTCCTCCCTGGCCAGCACCCAAGCCAATTCCTTGAGTAACTCCATAGCGAATGCATCCGGTGCCGACCTTGTGACCACCATGACTGAATTGAACCAAACGCAAACCGCCTATCAAGCAGCGCTCGAAAGCAGTGCCAGCATCATGCAGCTTTCCATATTGAACTTCCTGCCCTAGAACCACATGATATCGTCCGATACAATTGGTCGAGAAACCGCAACGGCGGCAACATCCAACCTAGTGCAATTGCCTCTGGGACTACTTGGCTTTGAGCAGTTCAAGGATTATGCGCTGCTGGCTGATCCGGCAGAGAAGCCATTCGCATGGTTGAAAGCCGGTAATGAAAAGCCGCTTTCGTTCGTGGTCATTGACCCATTCGTCGTTTTGCCGGATTACAAACCGGAAATCCCAGAGTCAGATGTTAATTTTTTGGGGATCAAACAAGCCAGCGACGCCTTGTTGCTGGGCATTGTAACTATTCACGGACCTAATCATGCGACCATGAATTTGAAGGGACCGGTCGTCATCAACCGGCATTCACATATCGGCAAACAGGTCATCATCGCGAATGCCACCGATTATTCCGTAAACCATCCGCTGCCGGTTGCGGCATAAATCATTTCATGCTGATCCTATCGAGAAAACTGGGGGAAAGCATTGTGATTGACGGTCGCATCCACGTCAAAATCATGCGCGTGGAAGGCGAAGTCGTCAAAATTGGGATTGAGGCGCCGGATACCGTGCCGGTACATCGTCTGGAAGTTTATGAGGAAATCCAGCGCAACAACCGACAAGCGGTTGTGAAACATGGATCGCCGCTGCCGAAACTGTCGGCAAAGGCGCCGTCGCCCGACTCCCAGCCAAGTGCGAAAGCCGTGAACAAACTAAATTCACCAACGATCTGATTGAGGTTTGAACCCTGCGAGATAAATGAGTTCATTAACGGACAATGAGGAGATGGTCCAAGCGCCCGTCGAATCGGAAATTGAGGTCCTGCTTGGCCAGGCACTGGCTGATTGCAATGACTGTCTCAACCGGGGAGATTTTCCTGGCGCATTACAATTGTTAGATCGCGCGGTCAACCTCTCGCCCCATAACCCGGAAATATTAACCCATCGTGGCCGGTTGCTGTTGTTTTTGAAGCAA
>JBEKMT010000219.1:0-7743 GCA_050008355.1 Verrucomicrobiota bacterium | reverse complement strand
CAATTCTTCTCAACAGCCAGGCATTTCTGCTGGGCAACGTGGCAATTAACATTCCTCCGGGCAATCCCATCCTGCCGCCAACGCTGATCGCGGGGCAAGCACTCACGCTCTATGGCATTCCCTGGCACAGTTACAAGGTGCAGGAAAGGAGCACGCTGCAACCGGACAGTCCATGGACCACGTTTTATGTTCCGTTGACCAATACCTTCCAGGTCATCACGCCCACAGCACCTGCGGACACGGCATTTATCGTCACGGACTTCGTCGCCAATCCGGCCCTGATGGAGTTTAGTGTCATCGGGGACAGCCAGTTGCAATTTGTCCTTTTCGGGCAGACCAATGCGACATATCAAATCCAATCGACCACCAATCTACCCGGCATATGGGCGCCGTTCCAAACGGTGTCCATGACCAATGCGTTCCGTTTCCTGCCGGAAGCGCCGCTTACAGCGGCGAAACAGTTTTTCAGGGTAGCCGAGGCGGATTGAGCCGGGGCGGGTTCTGGACCGGAATAACAGAAGTTGCAGCAGTGGCCAATGATCCGCAGCGACTTTTCAGACCGACTGCGTCATGGCGCGACGTTTTTAGGAGAGGATGAGGAAGCGCAAGCAGTAGATTTTTTAATTGGTTTCCGAAATCCCCAGAACATCCGCCACCGCTCGCTCGTGGCCGTCAGTGGGGTGGCTCAAGATTTTCATTTCGCCGGTTTTGGGATCGCGGATCGCCATCAGAGAGCTGCCGCCTCCGTCCAGGTTCAACGCCTGCCGACAGCCGAGTTTCAGCATTTCGCGGGCAAGTTCCTCGTAACTCATGCCGACGGCAATGCCGGGCTTGCGTCCATCTACCACCAGCAGGATCAGCTTGGTTCCCGTCGCATCCAGACCAGCCGCCGTGCGCGGATGGCGCGTTTTGACGGGCGGCGCCACGTCAACACCGTCCTTGATCAACAACGTGTTTCCGCCGATCACTTCCCAATCGTCGGGTGGCGGTGTGGCAAGGGTGTCAATCGTGACGGTTTGATTGGTGTGCACGACGAGGCACGGGCGCGCTTCTTTTGACACGGACCAGATTTTTCCATCCGTGACGGCTGAACCGATGACCGAGGCCCATTGGCCGGTACGGTAGCCGGAACTCTTGCCTTCGGCATCCTTGATGTTGCGCGCGTCAAAAAAGTCGCCATTCACGACGAGGTCGAAATGCTCGCGTGCGGCAATTTGGGTCGGCGGCATCAGGGTGGCCTGCCACTTGCCGGGCCCGTCGGGATCCGGGCCGCCCGGTGCCACACGTACGTGCAAGTGCGGTTGGGTCAGGTCGATTTCCGCGACCCACAGGCGCGTGGGCGGATTCGTCCGTGTTTCCGAATAATAAATGATTCCGGGGAACCCCTGGTTGGTGGTGGAAAATTCGGCGCGGGCGAGCAGCATCGTCGCGCCGTAAAGAAAGCAAATCGCCGACAAAATAATTGTTCTCTGCGCGTTCATTTACCCGGCGCCAATTAAGCGGAATCCGGCGAGATTGTCATCCCCCCATTTTCAGGTGTCGTTTTCTTAACAGCTGGCGGCTGGTTTCCGGATCCAATGATGATAATCCAAGTTCAGAACATGGGTAATGGAAATGGTTCAATCTGCAGGTAACACCTTCTCTCAAGAACATGGGTTACTGCTTTTGCTGGGGTTGAATTACCCAGTGCAGTGCAATGAGCTGTATGAAGTGCGCACGTTTGGTGCTGAGAAGCAGATTGCCTGAATCGATTGGGAAAATTGCTGCGAAAAAAAGAGGAGGTCGCGCCACAATTTTCTTGAATTCGGACCAAGGGCGGGACTAATGTCGTTTCACTAAGGACGATTGGTTTTTGTTTTATGCCAACTTTTGAAAAAAATGTGGATCGGGCTGCGGCATGGCCAGATGCGGCCGCGCCGACGCAATGTGCCACGCGGAAAGTGGCGTCGCGCAGTGTGATTTCCCATTTGGAAAAGCACATTCTCGTGGACGGTTTCAAGATCGTGATCGACTTAAAAAAAAGCCAGGGTTCCTGGCTCGTGGATGCGGCGACGCAAAAACGGCTGCTGGATCTTTACAGTTTTTATGCCTCAACTCCGGTAGGGTATAATCACCCCTATTTGAATCGGCCCGAGGTGGAAGCCGATCTACTCGCCGCCGCCAAGATCAAGGTGGCCAATTCAGACATGTATTCCGAGCCGTATGCGCGGTTTGTAGACACGTTCGCGCGGGTGATGCCGTTGAAATCGATGTCGCGATTTTTTTTCATTGAAGGGGGCGCGGCGGCGGTGGAGAACGCATTGAAAGCGGCGATGGATTGGAAGGTCCGCAAGAATATTGCCGCCGGCCGGGGTGAGCGGGGCACGGAGATCCTGCATTTTGAAAAGGCGTTTCACGGCCGGAGCGGTTACACCCTGAGTTTGACAAACACGGACTTGAAAAAAACCGCTTATTTCGCCCGGTTTTCGTGGCCGCGCGTCAGCACGCCGTCCATTGATTTTTCCCTGCCGGAACCTGCGCGCACGCGTGACGTGGAGGTCAGGGAACAAATCTCGGAAGCGCAAATCCGCGGTTTTATTGCCCAAAAGGGCACCGACATCGCCGCGATCATCATCGAACCTGTCCAGGGCGAAGGCGGCGACAATCATTTTCGCAAGGAATGGTTTCAGACGCTGCGACGGATTTGTGACGAGAACGAAATGCTGTTGATTTTTGACGAGGTTCAGACGGGCATGGGTTTGACGGGCAAAGGCTGGTGTTGCGAGCATTTCAACGTGTTGCCGGATCTCTTGAGCTTTGGCAAGAAGGCGCAGGTATGCGGCATCATGGCCGGGCCGCGATTGGATGAGGTGAAAGAAAATGTGTTTCGCCTGCCGAGTCGAATCAGTTCGACCTGGGGCGGCAATTTTACAGATTTCGTTCGTTCGACGCATTTCATGGAGATCATCGAGCAGGAACATTTGATTGAGAACGCGCGCATTCAGGGAGCGTTGTTAACCAGCGAACTGAAAACCATTGCGCACCGGTTCCCGGTGATCAGCGCGGTACGGGGACGCGGCCTGATGATTGGCTTCGACCTGCCGGATGCCGCACGACGCGACGCATTTTGGCGGCGGGCCTATGAACTCGGCCTGCTGGTGGTGCGCAGCGGTGAGCGCTCGATCCGTTTGCGCCCGGTGTTGGATATCAAAGCGGAGGTGGTGGAACTGGCGCTGAAAATCATCGCCGGTGAATGTCAGCGGCTCGCCACTTGATCATTAAACACTATTACAGAAGTTTCAATTCATGCCCTCAAAAAAAACTGCTCCGAGAACTGATCCCAAGGCCGCCCTGCTCCGGCGCCTGGGTTTGCGCCCGGTCAATTCCGGCGTTTTTTGCGGCCAATGGTGTGGCAGCGGAAAAAGCCTGCGCATTGTTTCGCCCGTGGACGGGAAGGAACTGGCGAAGGTTGTGACGGGGACGGCGGCGGAGTATGAATTGACGGTGCAGGCGGCGGAAAAAGCCTATTTGTCATGGCGGGATCTGCCGGCACCCAAGCGCGGGGAAATTATCCGGCAACTCGGCAATGAATTGCGCGCGGCGAAAAAGGATTTGGGCCGGCTCGTCACGCTGGAAGCGGGGAAAATCCTGACCGAAGGCGAGGGCGAGGTGCAGGAGATGATCGACATCTGCGATTTCACGACGGGCCTCTCTCGCCAGCTTTTCGGTCTCACAATTGCCTCGGAACGCCCGCACCATCGCATGCTGGAGCAGTGGCATCCACTCGGTGTCATCGGGGTGATCACGGCCTTCAATTTCCCGGTGGCCGTGTGGAGCTGGAATACGGCGGTGTCCGCCGTTTGCGGCAACGCCACGATCTGGAAACCCTCGGAACAGACACCGCTCACGGCCATCGCGACGACGCGCATCGCCGAACGAGTCTGTCGCGCCAACCAGGTTGACCCTTCGATTTTCAGCCTGATTTGTGGCGGCACGATGGCCGGCGAAAAAATGGCGGCGGACCGGCGGTTATCGCTGGTTTCGGCAACGGGTTCGACGCGCATGGGCAAACAGGTAAACGAAGCCATCGCCCGACGGCTCGGGAGGAGCCTGCTCGAACTCGGAGGCAACAATGCGATCATTGTGACGCCGAGTGGGGACATGGACCTGGCCCTGCGGGCGATTCTGTATGGAGCAGTCGGTACCGCGGGGCAACGTTGCACGTCCACGCGTCGCATCATTGCGCATGAAGACATCCTGCCGCAACTGACGGAACGGATCGTGACGGCGTACCGGCAGATTCGCATCGGCAATCCGCTTGATCCCGGAGTTTTGATGGGACCCCTGATCAGTCCCCTGGCCGTGCAGTCGATGCAGCTTGCCTTGCGCGAACTGGTGCGGACCGGCGGCGAGATCCTTTATGGTGGGGAAAAACTTCGCGGCCCGGGCTTCCCCGGTGGACGGTATGTCCGCCCCTGCCTGGCCCGGGCGCGTGGTGATTTGAAGATCGTGCATCAGGAAACGTTCGCCCCAATTTTATATTTGATTCCGTACCGCGACCTGGACGAAGCCATCGCGCAAAATAATGCCGTGCCCCAAGGCTTGAGCTCGGCGATTTTCACAAACGAATTGTGCGAGGCGGAGAGATTCCTGTCTGTGCGCGGCAGTGATTGCGGGATCGCCAACGTCAATATCGGCACGAGCGGCGCGGAGATCGGCGGGGCGTTCGGTGGCGAGAAGGAGACCGGCGGCGGACGCGAAAGCGGGAGCGATTGCTGGAAGGCATACATGCGCCGGCAGACGGTGACGATCAATTATTCGAGTGATCTGCCGTTGTCACAGGGAATTCAATTTGTCTAACCACGGATGAAAGCTGGTTTTGGAAGAAGCATTCGCCTGCTCCCTGCTGGTGATCGTCACCGCCCACTTCCCCTATATGAAGGGACAGCCGTGGGACTAGTCTCGTTAAGCGAACTTTTGTGTTACGCACTGGTGCCGGCCTTTTCAAAAATATGGAAAACCGGGACTTTTAACTTTTGACAAATAACCACGCAAAGAAGAGCAATAGGTGGAGAAAGAAATATATGAGCTCCAGCATCGCGGCGCAAAACGCGCCTTATGATCCTAAACAATTTGACTGGCCGTTGGCTTATCCGGCAGAGAAGTTTCTCGCGGGACGCATCAACTCGTTCCTTACGCAAAATTCCTTTGCGCGAACACTGGCGGCACGCATGCGCGACGAGACGGGCACCGATTTTTTTGAATGGGTTGATCATCTGGTGCTCGCGCGGGAGGACGAGGCGGCTTTGCGCGAGGTCGGCTTGGTCACGGAGGAGGTGGAGGCGCCGGATGGCGACCTTGTGCTGCATCATCCGCGCGCCACGTTGCCGCGGGTGATTTTGCGCGCCGGGCGGCACCATATTCCTTCGGTAATCGCCTTGCGCCCGGAATCGGTGGCGGATTTCATCGCCCGGCACAATCTGGTGACCGAAATCCACGGCGGGCCGTTCTCTCAGTATCGTCGTGCGGTCGTGCACGAGGACAACGGCACGTGCGTGGAAGTGGTGGAACGCCGTGCATACCGCGGATTTCTCGAAGCGCCGTTGCGACCGGGAAAACTGGAGGCAATTGTGAGGACCCGGGAAATGTGGAAAACGCGGCAGCGGATTTCTGCGAACGACGCGGACGGATTTGCGCTGGCCCGGAGTTTGTTGAAGCGGAGCCTGGCACTAGTGGGCCGCGATCAGGTCTGCCAGATTTTCTTTGAAGAAGAACGCGCTTACTGGGAGAACCGGAATCGTGCGGCGCGCATCCAGAAATATCGCCAGGATCAACTGGGTCTCGGCTGGGGCAATCATGATCATCATACGTTCCGCAGTTCGCGCGAGCATTTCGTGGATCTGACGGATTTTCTGCTCGCCCTGGGTTTTCAGAAGCGCGAACGATATTACGCAGGGACGGAAGCCGGCTGGGGCGCGCAAATTTCCGAGCAACCGCTCGTCGGCATCACGGTGTTTGCCGATGTGGATTTGATGCCGGACGAGACGCAGATTGATTTCTCGAGCACGCGCCTGCCGGCGGCGACCCGGCTCGGCACGGTGGGTTTGTGGGTGGGTTTACACGGCGAAAGTTTTCTCAGTGCCGGCATGCATCATCTCGAGGCGCGGTTCGATTACCAGTTGCTGCGGGACCAATTGAAGGCGCAAGGCATTAACACGATGAATCCGTTTTCGAATTTCGAATTCTTAAGGCAGGCCTTCACGGAGGGCGAGCGCTGGCCGGTGGCCCGGACACGAGCTGAGAAATTGCTGGCGCAGAAGTTGATCACGCAGGAACAGTTCGAAAAATTTGCGAAGGAAGGCGCGCTGGGCAGTCACCTGGAAAATTTGCAGCGGCACGGAGGATTCAAGGGATTCAACCAGAAGTCCGTCAGTGCGGTCATCGCCGCGACTGATCCGCGGCATGAACATTTTGCTCAGGCAACCGCAGCGACAGGAGTTTGAAAGTCACCCGCGGTACCTGGCCGCGATGATTCAGTTGAATGAAGTCCCAGGTGCAATTAAATCGTTCCGGCTTAGAGTTTCAGAAGCTCGTCCAAATCCAGTGCCCGGGTGAACATGGCAAGCCCGCCATCGGGTGTGCGCGGCCACTGTTCGCGAGGGCGATCCCAGTAAAGCTCGACGCCGTTGTAGTCCGGGTCACGCAGATAAATCGCCTCGCTCACACCATGGTCGGCTAAACCCTCAAGTTCGATTCCCGCCGCGAGTACGCGGCGCAACGCTTCGGCGAGCGCCGGGCGCGTCGGATACAAAATGGCGTGATGGTAAAGTCCCGTACAGTGCGGCGGCGGCGGGGAACCGCCCTTGCTTTCCCAGGTGTTCAAACCGATGTGATGATGGTAACCGCCGGCGGAGATGAAAGCGGCCTGGGTTCCGAAGCGTTGCTGCAATTCGAAGCCGAGCACACCGCAATAAAAACTCAGCGCGCGGTCAATGTCCGCGACTTTCAGATGGACGTGGCCGATGCGAACCAGGGGGTCAATGAGAGGATCATTCTGCGCCATGCCTTCTTGTAAACCCGAGATGAGCTCACGGCAAGCGTCGGCTTTCCGGCCAAAGTTAATTTTGACGATCGACTTCACCCGAGCCGATGATCGACCGCCTCTCCTCCGGGTAAAGGAAGTATCCATTTCCGCAGGTTGAAGAATTGGTGCTACGGGTCTCATCCAGCCTTGTGACCGGGTGGAGTCGCGCGAAGAAGGCAAGGAATCCGGTAGTCAATAATGGGTGGAGACGAGTCCAACCCTGGGCAATAAAAAAGCGGGGCTTGGTTTGAGCCAAGCCCCGCTGCGAAATAAGGTTAAACGCGATTAAACGCGATTAATTAATAGCGTTCGCGACGACCGCCGCCACCGCCGCCACCGCCGAATTCACGGCGACCACCACCGCCGCCACCAGCCGGGCGTTCTTCACGCGGACGGGCGATATTGACGGTCAAGGCGCGGCCATCCAATTGAGCGCCGTTCATGGCCTCAATGGCTTTCTGCGCTTCTTCAGCGGAGCTCATGGTCACGAAACCAAAGCCGCGGGGGCGATTGGTCATGCGATCCATCATCAGGTTGGTTTCAGTAACGGTGCCGAACTGGGCAAACGCGTCCTGAAGTGAATTTTCCGTGGTATTGAAGGAAAGATTTCACACAAACAATTTGTTACTCATGTGATTTTACTGTCCGACTAACACTGCACTCACCAGACTGTTCCCGTT
>JBEKMT010000218.1:0-7859 GCA_050008355.1 Verrucomicrobiota bacterium | reverse complement strand
CACCCCAACGCCCTGCGCGACTGGCAAAAGGAACAAGTCTTGGCCTTTCTGGACAAGGAACTGGCGGAGATTGGCGAACGGATAAAGATGTGTCAGGAGGATGAAATCGCGGTGGCTGAAGCTCACAAGGCGGCGGCCATGGTGCCGAGTCGGGAGGTGATGGACCGGATCGGACTCTACGAGACCCGTCTGCGGCGACAGTTCAATACCGTCTTGACCCAGTTGGAACGTATGCAGCGTGCCCGCCGCGACCGGGAAGACGCCGCAATCTCTGAAAACACCCAAACGAAAAAACGAACCCAATCGCCACCGGAGAACCCCGATCCGGAAACGGTAAACCACCCCGCCCAGTCCTCCACAGGTCCGGCGAAGGAAGAAACCATAGCGACGGAGGATCCACAAAATACGCAAAACGAAAAAACGAACCCAAATGTCCCGGACGTCTTGAAAATCGAAACGAAGCCTGACTTCGATCGACTTTCTGACACAGTGGCTGTCCCTCGTACTCCAATCGAAAAAACGAACCCAAAACCTTGAACCTACAACTTTCTCTCCTTGTTGCGCAAAGCAAAGTAAAAGCGGAAGCCTCAGCGTCCGAATAACAAGCCCACGACAAAACGAACCCAATTTTCTAGAAGCCAACCTCCAGCACACGGCAACCAGTATAGGCTCAGAACATGCGTTACCTATGTTCTGACCGCACCCCTGACTTTTGAACCCATCACTCGTCACTCATCATTTGCTCCCACTTAATGCGTGGTCCGGCTCAGCCGGCGGAGTCGACTCCACTCGCCACTTTATTTAATGATGGCACCGCGTCGTCCTCCGCGTATTCAATGCCCAATTTCTTTTGCATAAATTCCAGAGGCACACCCTTCGTCTCGGGCACCATGGTCTTTACCCAGATCAGTTGCAGCACCATCATGCCGCAGAAGAAAAGAAACACGTATCCGGGCGCAAAAGCCGACACCATCGTCGGGAAAAAGGTGGTCAACAATGCAGCGAAAATCCAATGCGTCGAACTGCCCAGGGTCTGCCCCAGGGCCCGTTGACGGTTGGGGAAGATTTCCGAAATGAACACCCAGATGACGGCTCCCTGGCCGATCGCATGCGCGGCAATGAAGGCGAAGATACAGGCGGGTACAATACTAGAATGTTGGGTAAAAAACGCCCAAGCCGTCAGTCCCAGCGACGCGATATAACCGAACGAACCAATGAACAGCAACGTGCGCCTGCCCAACCGGTCAATCAGCGAAAGTCCGACGAAGGTAAATATCAGATTGGTCACCCCGATTCCCACGGATTGCAGCAAGGCTGCTTTCGCTCCGAGGCCTGTCATTTGAAAAATACGTGGCGCGAAATAGAGAATCGCGTTGATGCCGGAGAGCTGGTTGAAAAAAGCGATAAGGAACGCCAGCATGATCGGTACCCGCAACCGCCACGTCCAGAATTTCGTGGAGCTGACAAGTTTGGAAGACGCAGCGAGAATGGCATCGGCGTCCGCCTCGAGTTGACCCGGCGTTGCGTCCGGCTCGATAAGCTTCAGAACCTTCATCCCGGCAGCGCGGTCTCCTTTGCGCCCGATCAGCCAGCGCGGGCTCTCCGGTATGGTGAAACACATCAACGTATAAATGATTGAAGGAAAGGCAGCGACACCCAGCATCCAGCGCCAGGCATTTTCGCCGATTCCGACCAGCAGGGCGTTCGAGGCAAAGGCGATGAGAATGCCGAAGACAATGTTGAATTGAAACATGCCCGCCAGGCGTCCGCGATATGCCGGAGGCGCAATTTCGGAAATGTAAAGTGGTGCCGCCACTGTGGAGACGCCGATGCCGATGCCGCCCAGAATGCGCGCGGCGATAAACATGGTGACGCCATTGGCAAAGGCGCAGCCGATCGCCGAGATGACATAGAGGACTCCGATGCAGAGCAGTGTTTTTTTGCGCCCAAAATGGTCTGTCGGCCAACCACCGAACAAGGCACCCAGCACGGTGCCGTAAAGCGCGGAACCAATGGCGAATCCGTGCATACCGGCGCTCAAGCCCCATAGCTTCTGAATCGTCTGTTCCGCCCCCGAAATGACGACCGTGTCAAAGCCAAACAGAAATCCGGCGAGTGCGGATGTGATGGACCATAAAAAAATCTGTGCTCTCATACATTGTAATTTCAAAGCGAATCACGGGTTAAATGATGGCCTGGGGTGATTCATCCGCTAATGAACGCCGAGATTTGACCGGTAGACCAGCAAAAATTACTTGCCCGTCCGGCAATAATCGTCGAATTCAATGATCGCGTGCTGGATGTGTTGCCAAAAGTCCAAACTGGACTGGCCATCGAAAAACCTCGCTCTGCCTCGCTACAGTATTTCTTCAATCCCTCCAGCCCGGCTAACCACCATCAATTGTGGTTTTGATGTCTCCCTGTGTCTTTTCGATGCGTTGCTTGGCGGCTTCCACCCCTGATCGGTCCGGATGAATCGCCACATCTATGGTAAAATGGCGCGTCTCATTAGATGCCAGTTTTGGCACCCGGCCAGCCTCGCGTTCAAGCCGGCGTGTGTACGGAAAACCAGTGCCCGGTTCAATTCCAGTCACGTAACCATCTGCCTCTGCCGCCAGATTCTTCCAAAGCGTCACCCAGGGAAGCTGGTCAACCGGAAAGATCATGGAGACACCACGGTCTCCGGCCGCATTGCTCAGCATGAGTTCTGTCCGCCCGTCCGGTCCTGCCAGCGGTTGTAAACAGTAAGTCTCCTCCACAAATCCAGGCTGGGGTCCGGTATATTCAGCGTAACCTTTCGCACCCTTGGCCGCATGGGAATTAAACGATTTTACCTGCTTGATCGCACCCGCCAAAGTCGCGCCAGCTCCCAGCAATGGCGGGCCGAAATTGGCGTGATAAATAATTTGGAATTCCTGATCCGACGCGCCGTGATTGGTGATCGCATCCTCAAACCGTAATGAGTTGGATCCAACCGCCGTGGAGACATCCGTTGATAGGGAAAGCTTCGGACCGTGGACCATCCGTTCCTCCACCAGCCCGCGAATGTGTATCCGGGGTGGTGTGCCGGCCTCAATTGACACCTCCACCTTCGACGCCGGGATGTTCCCGATCTTGCCATGCAAGGTGAGATCCAACTCGATTTCATCTCCCGTATTGTTGCGGATGCGGTCGCGGCCCGGATGCCCTGCCCATTCCAATCCGCAACGAACGATCCATTCATTGAATCCCTCCAGCCAGCCAAGTCCTCCCCGGCCTTCTAAATTGATGAGCTTTGGATGTACGACATCCTTGACCGGTGAATCCCAGCCCAGACGCACATCGCCGGACTCGACTTTCAACACGCTCATTCCCCGCGTGGGCACAACGACAAAGCGCATCCTGCCGTTGTCAACTTCAACCACCTCCACCCCTTCCTGTTTGCCACCATGCAGTACATATTTTCTAACGGACCAGTGTGCAGTGGTCTCCAGGCGCAGTTCCCGCTGGCTGATCGACCATAAATTGAGATTGATCCCGTATCGGGCACTGGTCAGAACCTGATGCAGCAGCGGCGGCGAGGCAACCGGGGTTGTGGCCGGGTCAAGCGCGGGGCTTGGCAAGGGTGCTTTCATCACGTGGTAATTGAACCATTGCCAGAACCTGTCAGGATGTCCATAACAATTTGGCCTGCTAACGTGTCCCATCGTAAAGATATTGAAGGCAAGCCTTCGCCGCAACCGACAGAACTCTTCTTCTCCATGCGGTGGAATCTCAAGATTAACGGCTCCCCGGATCAGTGGATGGTGGTGCGATATTATTCTAAATTGCGAATTCAGAACATTAGGAGTATGACTTTGTCATCCATGAGCGATATTACCCAAGTCTTGCAGGCCATCAGGCAGGGCGATGGCCGGGCTTCGGAAGAATTGTTGCCATTGGTTTACAATGAACTGCGCCATCTGGCAGCGGCACGTATGGCCCAGGAAGCCACCGGACAAACCTTGCAGGCCACGGCACTCGTGCATGAAGCCTGGCTGCGGATGGTGGGAGACGGCGACAAAACCTGGCAAAACCGCGCGCATTTTTTCGGCGCTGCTGCCGAAGCCATGCGCCGAATCCTGGTCGAGAACGCGCGGCGTAAATCCCGGTTGAAACGGGGCGGCGGTCAGATACGCCTGGATATTGATGATTTGGATCTCGCTGAAACTACACCCGATGAAAAGGTTTTGCTGATGGATGAGGCATTGGAAGAATTGCAAAAGGAAGACCCCGAAAAAGCCCGCATTGTCGTGTTGAAATTCTTCGGAGGGCTGACGAACCAGGAAGTGGCAAAAAATCTTGGCGTGGCCGAACGCACCGTCGAGCGCCAGTGGGCCTACGCCAAAGCGTGGCTCTTCCAAAAAATCCGCGCATAATTTTCCGCCCGAGCATGTCCATAACCAAACAACAGGAAGAAGCAATCTTTGATGCGGCTCGAAACCTTTCGGACCCGGTTGCAAAAAAGGCTTTTCTGGACCAGGCATGCCTCAACGCTCCCGAATCGCGTGAGCGCATCGAAAACTTGCTGGCGGCCGGCACGGACGCGGAGGATTTCTTCAGAGAAGCCAAAGCCTTTTGCCGCTCCCCCTTTGCCGGCCTGACCGAAACCGCAACGGCAAACCGCTCAGCCAACGATACCGTTACCACCTTGGATTTTTCCCTGACCGAAGGTCTGGGCTCACGTATTGGTCGCTATAAATTGCTTCAAAAAATCGGCGAGGGGGGCTGCGGCGTGGTGTACATGGCGGAACAGGAGGAACCCGTTCGCCGCCGCGTGGCATTGAAGGTCATTAAACTGGGGATGGACACCAAGAATGTGATCGCGCGTTTCGAGGCCGAACGCCAGGCGCTGGCCTTGATGGATCATCCGAATATTGCCCGCGTGTTGGATGCCGGAGCAACCGAAACCGGCCGGCCTTATTTCGTGATGGAACTCGTCCGCGGTATCAAAATCACCGATTACTGTGACCAGAACAATTTAGATACCGCCCGGCGACTGGACCTGTTCATCCAAATCTGCCATGCCATCCAGCACGCGCACCAGAAAGGCGTCATCCATCGCGATATCAAGCCCTCCAACATCCTCGTGACGCTGCACGACGGGGTGCCGGTACCGAAGGTGATTGATTTTGGCATAGCGAAGGCGATCGAAGGCAGGTTGACCGATCAGACACTTTTCACCGCTTACGAACAAATCATTGGCACGCCGGCTTACATGAGTCCGGAACAGGCCGAAATGAGCGGCCTCGACGTCGACACTCGTAGTGATATCTACAGTCTGGGTGTGTTGCTTTACGAATTGCTCACCGGGCGGACGCCGTTTGACGCCAAGGAACTCATGAAGTCGGGACTCGATGAAATGCGCCGGACTTTACGTGAAAAAGAGCCCCAACGTCCGTCTACCATGGTCACTACGTTTCAAGGCCCGGAACTGACCACCATGGCCGCGCAACGTCACGCGGAACCCTTTAAGTTGATTTCATCACTGCGCGGCGATCTGGATTGGATCGTGATGAAAACCCTCGAAAAAGACCGCCGGCGCCGTTACGAGACCGTCAATGGACTGGCCATGGATGTCCAACGTTATTTAAGCAGCGAACCGGTGGTTGCCCGCCCCCCGAGCCGGCTCTATCGCTTCCAAAAACTGGTTCACCGTAATCGAATCGTTTTTGCGGCGGGTTTGGCGGTGGCAGTGGCGCTCGTCCTCGGGCTGGGCATCTCGACGCGTCTTTTTTTTATGGAAAAAGCGGCCCGCCAGCGCGCCGTCGCCGCCGAACAACAAGCCGAAGCTGCCCGCGCCACTGAGGCATTATTGCGCCAGGAAGCCGAAACACGCGAAAAAATCACCCAAGCCACCGTATATGTGAACCAGGGAGATCTTGACGCCGCCGACAAACTCATGAGCCACGTCCCTCTCACTCGCCCGACCGTGGAAGGCGCGGCGGTGTTCCGGGCCTTGGGCGAATATTACGCTTTGCAGGATCAATGGCCGGAAGCCGCCGAACGCTTCCGGACCCTGTCGCAAATTGATCAGCTGGATGGATGGGACGCCTGTACTTTGGATTATCTCCGATGCGGTCCAACGCTGATTCAACAGGGCGACACGAATGGTTACGAGCGCTTTCGCCAGATCGCCGTTGCGCGTTTTACCGGCGGGACTTATCCGTTCGCTGACCGCGTCGTCAAAATCAGCCTGCTCCTGCCCGCAGACAAAAAGCTGATGAAGGCGCTCTTTCCGCTTGCGAATGTGGCGGTGCAATCCTTGAACACCAACGCGGATGCCAACAACGACGTTTTTCTATCCGCCTGGCGTTCAGTCTCCCTGGCCTTGATGGAATATCGCTCTGGAAATTATGTCAAAGCTGCAGATTGGTGCCGACAGTGCCTGAATTATAGCGAGGATATTGCCCCGCGAACTGCAACCGCTCAAATTATCCTCGCGATGTCCGACGAGCGCCTCGGCAGAATGAATGAAGCCCGCTCAGAGCTGGCTCAAGCCAACAAAACTATTACCAGCAAATTTAAAAGTCAGTTGAACCTGGGCAGCCCCATGCAGGGATTCTGGTTCGATTGGGTGTTTGCGCAAATTCTTCTTAAAGAGGGCATAGCATTGATCGGCCCCGCCTCTTGATCTAATCAACCTAACCGGTCTCACCAGCCGCTTTTGGGCGGTCATCACATCGTGTGTCGGGTTTTGGCCATCAATGGCGCATTAGTTAGTATCAGCCCAAATAAATCAGCCGTGTTAACTCGGAACCCACATTGTCTGTGTCGGGTGAAAGCTGTTCAGGCTTTCACTCTGATTGAACTACTCGTCGTCATAGCCATCATCGCGATTTTAGCCGCGTTGCTTTTACCCGCGTTGGCTAGTGCCAAGGAGCGGGGGTATCGCGCTGCCTGCAAAAACAATTTACATGAGCAAGGCATCGCGTTGCAGATCTACTCCCAGGATTTCAACAACAAATTGCCGGATTTGAGGTATGCCCCTTATACCACCACTCCGCCAAAAGCCTTTGGAAATTGGCCCTGGGATATCTCCACGAATTTCACCTCAACGATGATCGACAACGGAGACAGCCAGAACGTATTTTATTGTCCGTCCTACGCCGCGTTCAACTGCTCCAACACATGGTATTTCAGTACCACATTTCGCATTCTCGGTTACGTCTACCTTATTCCGGGTGCCGGCATGAACGCGGGTGGAAAATCAGAAGCACCTTACTGGAAGACTAACGTGATGGGAACAATAGCGCTGCCGCCCGCTTCCGCCGCGGTGGTCGTTGACGCAGTCATCAGAGATACCGGCACCGGAAGTTACAGCAAAATCTCCGTCGGTGGCCTTCCCGCCAGCATTACTCAGCGCACCAGTCACTTAAAAGGCCCGCTACCGGCCGGCGGCAATGAACTGTTTGAAGATGCCCACGTCGAATGGGTGCCCTTCCAAGTAATGTACAATAATGGCAATCCTCAGAATTTCTTCGGCGACGACCCGGTCTTCGTTTTCTGACCAAATCAAATCAAAATCACGGAACCGTCTCTTACACTAACGAAAAATCATCATATGAAATACCCTAAACTACTTCGTGTAGCTTGCGTGGCCGCGGCCTTGAGTGTGGCTTACAGCGTGTCCGCCCAGGATTCACACTGGGACGGAACAATAACCAACACCCTGTGGAACAATCCTGACAATTGGAATCCGGTCGGCGTTCCGCCACCGGGAAACGCAACTACCACATTTACAGGCAATGTTTGGCTTGATCCATCTCCTGTGGATGGCGATACGGTCATAACCATTCCCGTCGGTGACACGGAAATGCCTGGAGTCGGCAATTCAACTG
>JBEKMT010000217.1:0-7880 GCA_050008355.1 Verrucomicrobiota bacterium | reverse complement strand
GAGTGATGAGTGACGAGTAATGAGTTGCAGAGGACAGAAAATGGAAGTTAGGGGCTAGAAGTTAGGAGTTGGAAGCCGCGCAGGCAGCAAATTAAGAATCGACTGAGCCGGACCGTGATCTGAGAAAAACGAAGTCAGGAGCTGGGAGTTGGAACATGGTAACGGCTTGGTTTTAGAACACCCCTTCTCGGCTTTGGATTTTTGCGGTTTGGTTTCCCGGGGCGTTGCCCCGGGCTGGTGTTAGCTCGCAGCGTTGGTGCTTTGGATAGCGGATGATCGGCTCAGCGTGACCTGAACCGAATTGGTATTGAAAGGGGAAGGGGAACCCAGAAGTTAGAAGTTAGAAGTTAGAAATTAGGAGTTGAAGGCTAGAAGTTAGAATCTGAATGGGGTCGGGCCGAGCCGGATCTAAGTGCTGCCGGAGCAGGCGGAAAGTGGAAAGCGAGAAGCGAGAAGTTGGTAGCTAGAAGTTCCTTTACCAGCAATGAAGGCGATGAGGAAAATTGTCTGATTTGGCCAGCTTCAGTCAGGTTTACCGGGTTTTAAGAAAGTAGATCCCGAATCCAACTGCTCCGGGCGCAATCCAGGACGGATTTTCCTTTGCCATCTTTTATTCCAGGGCTTAGGCCGTGCGAAAGAAACGTTTGGATGATCTGTCGTTGGGCGGCCTTGGCTGATTTGGCGCCAGAGCCACCGCGGCCGGTGTTTTGCACCGCCAGGTGAAGGGGTGTCGAACCGGATTCGGATTCATTTTTCAGGATCGGATCAGCGCCTCGCGCGAGCAGGTATTTCACCGCGGCGGCGCTGCGCGTGCGGACTGCCCGGTGCAGGGCTGTGGCGCCATTTTTGTCCCGTGCATTGATGGCCGCCCCGGCATCGAGCAAGCATTGGATGGTCTGTACCTGTCGCGTTGCATTCCAATTGGGCCCGATTATGTAGCCGTCTGCTGCGTAATGCAGGGGGCCACTGTGGCGTTGGTTCTTTGCCGAGTTTGGGTCGGCTCCGGTGGCCAGCAATAAGCGAACCATCTCAACGCGGTATCCGGCGGCAGCCAGGTGCAGGGCGGTATCTTCTGAGTAAATCCAGTGAACGATTCTCGATTGGTACAGTCGGGCCTTGTCGATGTTGCGGCTCGCGAGCGCGGGTTCGACCTTCAGCAGTTGCCGTGCTCTGGGTCGATCGTCATCAAGTATAGCTTTCAGGAGTGCTTCCATCATTAGAATGGCGTGGGAGGAGCATAAAGGTTTGAACATAAAACTTGGAAGGCGGAAATTGACTAGAAACTAGAAACGAGGAGTTGGAAGTTGGGAGCCGAGATGAAGGCGAGTGCTCGAGACGTCCAGAGTGGAAGTCGACGATTATGAATTAAAAATCCAGGGCCAAGTCGATGGCGGAAATATTCAATATTCCATATTCAATATTCCATTTCCAACCTGCAGCGTACGCCCGGCATCGAGAAACCAGCAGCCGAACGCAGGGTCGAAAATTTAAAACCCCGCTGGTTTGGGGCGGGGTTGGCTCGTTTGGTTAGCTTGGCAATGTCAGAAGAATCAAGCTTGGGCTGCCAATTTACGCTTCAGGAATACGAGACCGGCTGGCATCAAGGCTCCCAAGCCCATGAACAATCCTGTGCCCGAGGGTTCAGGCACGACAATATCGTAGGTTGTATTGTATTCCTGTGGTGAACCAGCAGGAGGATTACTGAGAGCGGTGACAAATCCGGTTTGAGTGGATGTGGGCGTAAAGGTCCAAGAGTCGTATGCAGATTCCAGAATGATGTCGCTCGCATTGCCAGGAAGGGCCAATATGCTACTTACGGGCGAATTGTCTGCCTGAAGAACATCCACTATATAATCTCCGGAACCGGCCGGTGCAAAATACAGGTCAGCGATGGCAATGGTTCCGGCCGCGTTGGCGAGGATGACATTGCCAGCGGTCACCGAACCTTCAAGAACGGGTGGTGGGGAATACTGGTAGCCAACGCCGGGAGTGGTGATGGACGTGTCGGAATATGATCCGGAGTAGTTGACCGGACTTCCATTCCCGGTGACGGTGGTCGCGTAAGAGCCATCTCCTAAATTATCCAAGCTAATCGTTGAAGTGGCGACGATCGCTGCTGAAGCCGTATTCGCGAAGAGCAGAACTCCAGGAATTGCGGCTGCCGATACCATGCCAAATTTCCATTTCATATTTTTATTATGGTTTTTTCCAATTTCAGCTTTTGGGTTTCAGAGCGGCACTTTTCCTGAAACCTGTCACCGAGTATCATAAAGAATTTCCAAACAATAACTTCCTGCTTTGGGACATGCATGGCACGGAATGGATAATTTCTATTGGGTTGCAACATGCATGAATGAAGCTGCTTATATATTCATTAGGTCGGCCCGGCCGCAAGAAATGCTTTCTGTAACGGGAATGTCACACGCGGGTTAATCGAGAGAATTATTGTTGGGAGTGATGGGTGGAGAGTGAGCTGGAAGCTGGAACATGAGACCTGCTTGGTTTTGGAGCGCCCCTTCACGGCTTTGGATTTTTGCGGTTTGGTTTCCCGAGGCGCTACCCCGGCTGGTGTTAGCTCGCAGCGTTGGTGCTTTGGGTAGCGGATGAACGGCTCAACGTGACGCTGAACCGAATTGGAATTGCAGAGGAGGGGGCAGGCGAAAAGACAGAAGATGGGAGATTGAAGCTAGAAGTTGGGGGTTGGAAGCCGAGGAGGCGGCAAATTGAGAATCGACTGGGCCGGACCGTGATCTGAGGAAAGGGAAGTCAGGAGCTGGAAGTTGGAACATGGCACCGGCTTGGTTTTAGAACACCCTCTGTTAAGGTCGGTGCAGGACACGTAAGAAGAATTGCAGTTGGCATTGTTGGAGCTTGAAGCTTGGTGTTATGACTGGTCTGGCTCGGTCGGCGGCCAGGATATATGCAAAACGAAAAACAAAGCCAATCTGTGAAGTTCGCCGACATCGCATTCGGTCACATTGGATGTTGGTGCTGGCCGTTGTTTATTTCATAATGCATTGATCATGAAGAGTTGGACAAAATGCTTTTGAATTTAATATGCAAATCCACAGAGATTCGAAGGTTTCATCATGGAGCAGCGGTGCTTCCAGCTCACGAGTCCAAACTGTGAAAGGGATGGCGTGTTTGACGGTCGCATTGCTGGGCCTGGCAGCTACTGTCCAAGGGCGCCTGGAAGTTGTCGACGGCGACTTTAGTGACCTCTCCGGATTAACGCCGGGCAGTGATGGCTGGTATTCCGGGCTGCCAGCTGGCTGGACAGGTTCGCACGGCGCCTATGTCGTGAACGGCAAGTACGGCGCGACGCCGCCCATCTGCAATCCATCGCAATTGGGCCGCCTGAGCCAGCAGGTCGGCACCCTGGAAAACACGGCCGACGTTATATTGACGTTTGACGTCTCTGACGTCTTCAATGGCGAGAGCGTTTTGAAAGCAGTGATTCTGGATGGCCGGCAGAATCAGCTGGCGAGCGGCGAATTCACCGATGGAATCGGACAAACGCTCGTGGCGAAGCGGGTGCCCGCCGGCACGGCGATCGTCATTCTCTTCGAAGCCACGCAATCCACACCCGGGCTCGACAATGTTTCCGTGGCAGTCAGGGAACCAGGTGCCGCCGACACCGCGGCGGCCAAACCGCGCGCCGTGGTCGAGCCACCCATTACGATTGCGGCCTACTATTATCCCGGGATGCATCCGGACCCGCGCTGGGACAAGAACAAGTATCCGGGCTTCACGGAGTGGGATGAGATCAAAGCGGCCAAGCCGCGTTTTCCCGGACACATACAGCCGAAAACCCCGGTCTGGGGCTATCAAAATGAAGCGAAGCCTGAAGTCATGGCGCAGAAAATTGCCGCAGCCGCCGACCATGGCGTGAACGTCTTCATCTTCGACTGGTATTATTACAACGACGGGCCGTATTTGGATGGCGCATTGGACGACGGTTTTCTCCAGGCCAGCAACAACGCCCGGATAAAGTTTGCCCTCATGTGGGCGAACCATGACTGGTACGATATCCAGGGCTACAATCCCGCTGACAACAATCTTAAGCTCCTGTACCCCGGCAAGGTCACGCCTGCGACCTGGGACAAAATCTGCGACCTGGTCATCGTCAGATACTTCAAGCACCCGAGCTACTGGCTGGTAGACGGCAAACCTTATTTCTCCATTTACGAAATGAGCCAGTTCCTGGACAGCTTTGGCTCGATTGAAAATGCCCGCGCCGCGCTGGACAAATTCCGGGCGAAGGTTCGCGCCGCCGGTTTCCCGGGTTTGCATGTGAATGCAATCGTCTGGGGAGAGCCGAATCTGCCCGGCGGCAAAACCCCGCCTGGCTGGCCCAAGCTGTGCCGAGACCTCGCGCTTGACAGCCTGACGAGCTACACCTGGGTGCATCACGGCGCCCTTAATTTCGATACCTTTCCAGTATCCGATTATGTCTGGGGCCGCAGGAAATATCTATCGTTCTGGGCGCGCGCACAGACGGACTATTCGATTCCCTATTTTCCGAACGCCATGTTGAATTGGGACAACAGTCCGCGGGCGGCGGCGAATGCTGATTGGAGCAGGCCCGCCTCACCGGTGGTGAATCCGGTGGTGACGGGCAACACGCCTGCGGCGTTTGCGCAATCCCTGGAAATCATCAAGAAGCGGTTACTGGCGGCGCCGACGCAGCCGAAGATCATTACCATCAATGCCTGGAACGAGTGGCCTGAGGGCAGCTGTCTCGAACCAGCGCAGCAATACGGCTACGGTTATCTCGACGCCATCAAGTCGGTGTTTGCGACGCCAGAAAAGCTGCCAGCTTCCACGAGACGCACAGCTTCCGTTCCCCCCGACGCAAACTGACTTTATTATGTCGCACTGTACCAACATTCATCAGGGTCACGCTTAATTTGCACATTTCGAGGTTTCGATCAGCGCGACCGGTTCGGTTCTGTAAAGCGTTGAAAATAGGTTTGTTGCAGCCTTCAAAGTCTGGTTGTTTCTGTTCCGTTTCAGTCTTCGTTCCGCCTTAACTTGGCAGTCTTATTGCTGTGTTTTCAAACACAGTCGTTTGGACATTGACGAATTTAACCAGCATGAAAACACTCCTTATTGCCTTTAGCGTCGCCATGGGAATCATGGTTGCCTCGGGGTTGGCGGTTATCGTTCATACTGCCAAAAGCCAGGCGGCGATAATCGAGGTTTTCCGGGAGCAATCCATGGCTTCAAACATAGCCAGGAAGGAACTCAAATTGGTCGACCAGAAGCATTTGACTTGCGGCGAGCAATGCATCTTGCAGGATTACAACAGGGCACTGCATACAATCAACTGTTCATCCTGCCCGTCGGACTTCAGGAAGGCTTGGGTTGATTATACGACGGCCGTTCAGGAAGCGAGCGGTAAGAATTGTGCCGCTGGTGGCGTCGAGGCCTTGGTAGAATTTGGCATGTCGACCTGGACCAGGGACGGCAGGTTGACTGAAGAGGGGTTGCATGGAGATGGGATGGCTGATCGCCTGAAAATATACCTTTTACAGTGTGAGCAAATCGCCGTCTTGCATGGGGTCAGTTTTCAACCGGTGGAAGTTTGCAGAGCTGGCTGAACCAAACGGCCCACAGAGCGGGACCGCAGGCCAGCCTGACCAGTGATTGTGTGTGGCCGCCCACTGGAAGAGACCAATTAAGCACAGTTTGGTTACTCCCTTCTTTCAGCGCCCTTTTAGAGCTTCCAATTTTTGTGGCTTGGTTTCCCGGGTCTTGACCTGAGCACGGGCTGGTTTGCACCATTGGTACTTCGGGTCAAATTGGTACTTCGGGTCAAATCTGGTGCGTGCGTCTTGTCGTTTTGGCGGCAAAACCGATTTTCCCTTTCCGGCGGCCCTGCGCACGGAACATTTTGTTGCTGATTTTTCGGGGTGGGCGATATTCGGATGGATTTATGGGTTGAGCGTTGTCAGAATATTTTTATGAGCGAACTCATCCCGATTTTTCCGCTGGAGGTGGTGGTTTTTCCCGGTGAAGAATTGAATCTGCATATTTTTGAACCGCGTTATAAGCAATTGATTAATGATTGTTCGGAATCGAAGGCGCCGTTTGGCATCCCGACGGTGTTGGATCAGAACACGGGTGAGTTGGGGACATTGGTGGAGCTGAAGGAAATCGTCAATGTTGAGGCGGATGGTCAGATGGATATTCGCACGCAGGGACTCAAGGTATTCCGGATACGGGAATTGATGAAGCTGTATCCGGGCAAATTATACAGTGGTGCGCTGGTGGATTATGTCTCTCAAGCTGACGTTTCGAGCGGTGTTGCCGCGTCCCCTTTGCCGTCCGGGTTGTTGGAGGACTTCAAGAAATTGCATGGTTTGTTAAAGGTGGAGAAGAAGTTTTCCAAGGCTGAAGAGGGGCTGACGAGTTTTGACCTGGCGCATCACGTCGGTCTTACGTTGAAGCAGGAATTTGAGTTGCTGGGGATGAGCGATGAGTCAGCGCGACAGGAATTTCTACGTTATCATTTGCATCAGGTGCTGCAGGTGGTGATCCAGATGGAGTCGTTGAAGGAAAAAATCAAGTTGAATGGGCATTTTAAGAAGCTTTCCAGTTAGAGCATTTTCATAAATTCCAGAGTCGCCCACGTCCACGAAATGCAATTGTCGCACGGACCACGAGGGATCGAGGAATAGCCGGGTTTATCGTCAAGGGGTTAATGGTGCTCCCGCCGCGAATCGAACGCGGATACGCGGATTAGAAATCCGCTGCTCTATCCATTTGAGCTACGGGAGCACATCAAATAATTGGCAAAAATGAATTCTTTTGCTTTGTGATGCCGTCGAAATTCTTGTTTTACGAGTTGCAAGATTTCGCTGTTAAAAGGTACGGGGTTGCGAATGTTGAAACAAGGTGAAAGCTGGCTGCCGGCTGAGCCGGACCAGTTTTGCATCAGTTGCCGGGCGGGAGAGCGCCGGTGGAAGTATTTTTGCAAATGCCCGAACATTGATGTGCGGGTGATTTGCCTTTTGGCAATCGGCGATGCCGCCGATTACCCGTGTTCGCCTGGCTTCGCTGTGTCGAGCCCGTCTTATTTTTGTGCGGCGAGCGTTTGCACGAGTCTTTGCAAATTTGCCAGGTTTTGTTTCAAAGTTTCGATTTCTGCTCCTTGCTCCTGGATCCTGGCATCCTTTTCGTTCAACTTTTGGTTCAGGCCCTGGATGGCGGCGAGTTCCACGCCGTCGAATTCGAGGGTGCTGATGCCCTTGTCATCACGACCGGGATAGAAGGCGTGTTTGAAGTCCTGGGCCATAGGGCCGATGTTGGGGACTTCGTTGTCACTTTCCCATTTATAATTCCATTGCTGTATCGGGATGGCGGCGAGTTTGTCCAACACGGCGCGAGTGTCGACCGGTTTGAAATTCTTTTTGGCGTTGCGGTCGGAGATGGTGGTCCAGGAGGTGGCGCCGGCGGCGAGGGTGGCGCCGCCGGAACCGGTGCCGGTAAAGAAGCGGTAACCGCCACTGGCGCGGAACGTCACGGAATCATTGGCGATCGAAGCGGTCGCTGTAGATCCGTCGCTCCAGACGAAGGCATTATTGTTGGTGGCGGAGGCGGTTTGCCCGGCGGCGAAGCTGTAGTTGCCGCCGACAACATTATTGTAGCCACCCGGAATGACCGATCCTTGAGCGAAGGGCTGGACAATGTTGGCGTAACCGCCACTGATGGTGGAATATCTTGAATTGTTCTCGATTTGGTTACTGGCGCCGCCGGCAACGGTGGAATGGTCCGAATTAGTTCCGATTTGGTTGTCTTGACCGCCGCTGATGGTGGCGTCGAAGGGCGCGATGGCCGGGCCGGCGCCGATACTATTGCCTTCGCCGCCGCCGATG
>JBEKMT010000216.1:0-7963 GCA_050008355.1 Verrucomicrobiota bacterium | reverse complement strand
CTGCCCGACACTGGTGCAGCGTGAGCGGCAGAGGGTACAAACGCGGTGCCGGCCAACAAGCTCACGTTCCAATTGTTGCCGGCGTTGATGCTGGTGCCATCATTCAGGGTGATGTCATTACCAGCGGAAAGGTTCAGCCAGGAGGCGGCGGTGCTGCCGGCCAACGTCCACGCGGTGTTCAATGTGATGTCATCCAACGCATGAAGATCAATTTGTGAATAGTTGCCCAGATCGTTGACGTTGAAATTCCAATCGTTGGGACTGGAGGATCCCGCCGTGGGACTGGATGAAATGGTCAGGTCATAGGGATTGATCAAGGTGGCAAATGTGTTGCCGATGGTGGATTGGACCGTCCCGTTGCCAGTGATGTCCACGATCCCATTCAATCCTCCATTCTGCCCGGTGACGTTAATCGTGGACGTCGCCGTGTCAGCATAGGTGTTGCCCGATTGCAAAACCACAAAACCGCCCTGGCTGCCGAGCGCGGCGGTTGGGTCGCCATTGGCAGAGATGACAGAATTGGCGCCGATATTCAGGCTTTCTCCGGCATCAACTTCAATGACCCCATTGGCTTGGCCGATGGAATTGGCCTGCAACGTGCCATCCAGATTCACGCTGGGTGCGGCGAGGGTAATCCGTCCACTGTCCGCTTCAATTCCTGTTCCGTGAGGCACGTTGATGGTGTCGCCCGCCTGAAGGGATACTGTGCCGCCGCCGTTTTCGGGAGTCAGATTCCACAGCGCATCCAGATTAATATCGTCCGCAGCCTGCAGGTTGATCAGGGAAAATCCGGAAGAGAGAGAATTGACGTTCAGGGCCAGCGCGCCCAGGGAGGTACTGCCATCAGAATTGAGCAATATATTGTCTGTGTTAATCGAAAGGCTGGCCTCGGAATACCCGGCATTGGCCTGGCCATTGATGCTAGATTGAATGGAACTCATCTGGGGGGCGGAAATTTCCACCTGGCCGGCATTTCCACCTTGAATTCCGCCGGAAATATTGATGCTCGAACCAGTTTGATCCGAGAAAGTGTCGCCGGCTTGGATGGTCACGGAACCGCCGGAGCTTATACTGGTGCTACCGCCCTGCGCGGAGATGGTGGAGTTAGCACCCAAATTGACCGCATCGCTGCCCACCAGTTCGATGGTGCCATTGATATTTTGCATGGAATTTGCCTGGACCAGTCCGTTCTGGTTTATGGTTTGGGCCTCGGCGGCAATAGCACCCCCATCGGCGATCAACTTGCCTTCATTATCCACCGAGCCTTGGGGCAGGGTAACCCGGGCACTGAGACCGAGCCCGTTGGGAGCGGTTGAAACATAAACCTGTTCACCGGCATAAAGGCCGATGCTCCCAGACGGAGCGGAGATTGTACCGTTATTTTCAATATCGCCGGCAATCAAGAAAGCCGATCCGCCGCCGGCAATATTGATCTGGCCGTAGTTGATAATTTTGGCGGTCGGGGCCGGGGCATCAAATTCCCAGGCCCCGCCGCTGGACAACTCGGGGGCGGGGGTGGGAGAGGTGGTCAAAATCAACCCATGAACACTGATGGCGGCCTGGCCACCAACGTAAAAGCCGGACTGGTTTTGCAAGATTACGTAACCGTTGGCGTTCAAGTTTCCCAGAATTTGCGAGGCGCTACCGCCCGCGATATCATTCCAAACGATGGAGGAGGCAGAGGGTTCAACGAAGGTGGTGGTTTCACCAGCGTTGATATTGAAACTATTCCAATTAATGAACGCGTTGCCGGAAGTGGTGATGGTTTCCTGGGAACCTGAAGTGTTGAACGAGGCCGATCCCTGGGAGACCGTGCCAACGCCAGGATTGGCCTCGACCGGCAACTCACTATACTGACAGATCAACCACAATAAGGTCATAATGGAGACATTGCGCGGCGAACGGGATAAAATTGTGATCATACTGGACCTTAATTATAAGAGTTTAGCATCGAGATGCATTTGCGGCAACCATCAGAACTGTGCGGTTAGTGAGAAATTGAAAAAGGGCTGGTAGGCCTCGGTGGTGGTGGTGCTCAAGAGTGGCACGGAAAATAGAAAGCGCGTTTCCCAATGGGAACCAATGGAAGTCACGAAGCCAAAACCGGTGCCCCATAGTGCAACCCCGTTCGGACGACCCTGGGGATCGAGCAAATAGGTATCGGCATAGTCCATATAGACCGAGCCGCGGACGATGATAGGTATATCGCCATTGACCATGCCCACGGTATGGGGCGGCGTCTCCTGCTCAAGCGTCACATGCCAGCCAGTGTCGCCGAAAACCTCGCCTTCCCGATAGCCCCGGACGCTGTTGACGCCACCGGCACCGAACTGTTCATTACTGATCAAAGGTTCGCTGGCCCATTGTCCATCCGCGCGCAGAGTCGTCAGCCAGTTCGTGTAAATGGGAAACTGCCAGGAGAATCTGGGCGTCAGGATCACCCAGTGGCCGGTGGATTTGGTGGAGCCGGTGACGCTTTGGAGATTGTTGAGTGAACCTGAGTACCAGGGATTGGCGGAGATGCCGAGACCCCAATCGAAGTTATTGGCGGATGCGCGCCAGTTCCCGTGATAGTTAAAGGACAGGGGCAGATAATTCACTTCGTGATACGTCAACGGCGTGGGAGAGATGACCGTGCTATGAATCGGTGGATTCGGAAGTCCTGCAGCATTCACCGTATACTGCACGAAGTCAAAGATGTTGGTTTTGGTGCTGGTTGTCTGATAAGTCTTTAAATCAAGTCCGCCTACGATATCCGACAGGATATCACCCGAGGCTGGCAGCGGGGTGCTGAAGCGAGCGCCCAAGTCATTGTTCACGGTGAGATCCTGCTGAAACGTGGTTTGAGAAATTTCCTCCACTTGGGGAATATTGAAGAGAACCGAATTATCGAGGTTTTGAACTCCAGTGTCGATCGTGGATCGGCTGGCAAAGAAGCTCAACTCAGGCTGACCCGCCGGAGGGGGGAGATTGAACTTCCGGGTGGCTTCGCTATAACCAAAGCTGCCGGGTTTCTCGGCGATAACGTCGGCAATGGACGCCGGGTCGCCCAAGGGCATCCGATACAATGCACTGTAATTGGCGACCAGCGGCTTGTCATAAAAATTCCACTGGGGTCCGTCTTTGTAAAAGTCGGGAGAAAAGCTGTACTGCACACCCAGCGAATGTTCCAGGTTCCAAAGATTATCGTAAACAGCGGAGGTATTTACCCGCAACAGCGGGGTGCCGGGCGAGCTTTGGTCATTATATTCGACCTTGGCATGGAGAGGCAGTTGGTCTTTGACTTTCAGCGTGAGATCGCTGGTGCCGGGGTCTGGACCCGGCTCGAGGATGGGATAAATCCGGCGGTCTTGATTTGCGTTGGCGCGGTTTAATTCGGCTTGAAAAATCAGGCTGTTGAGAATGATGTTCGTATGCAGGCTCGGTAATGCCCGCATGACGTTGTTTGAACTGAAATAATGGTTGCCTTTCACTTCAATGGCAACCAGCCGGCCTTCAGTCACTTGCAGCCTGACGGTGTCGTTGGTCAACTTTTGCGGAGGCACACCGACATAGACTGTGACATAACCGTGTGCACGATAAGTTTCCTGAAGTCCGGTGACGGCGGAACGAATCCCGTCAAAGCTGACATTGGTGCCGAATGCGCCACTCGCATTGGTAAGGGTCGTGGCGATCGTTGCTGGTGGCAGGAGAGTGTTACCCATGACCAGGTATTTTTTCACGGGATAGCCCTGCACGGTTTTCTTGGCAGCTCCGGCGGCGGCTGCGGAGGTCTTGGGGGGCAGTCCCGGAGCGCCCGCCGGGGGTGCCGCCGCTTCCAGAATATTGCTGGAAATCAGGTAACGATTTCCCGCCACCAGGATTTGAGCCATTGCTCCCGGAAAAACATCCAGCGTAACCACACCTTGCTCAATATGTCTCGGAGCAATTAGTACGGTCATATTCTCGTAACCCTGTTGGGCATATTCCCAATCCAAATCCGCAGCTGCGTGCACAATCTGCTGCAAACTGACATTGGTCCCGGTATATTTGGAAAAGAAGCTGGCCACATTGTTGGTAGCCAGCGGCGTCTTGCTCTGAATCACATATCTTTGAACGTAATACCCAGAAGCGGTGTTGGTCTCAACTCCGTCCAGATAAGCCGTGACAGAAGTCACTTGACCAGCCACCGGTTCAGCTGCCGACAGTTCCCAACCGTTCAATAACGACAGCAGGAGAATCGTCAATCCCCCCACTATTCTTCCAAAGCAAGATTTGCCCGGGATTTTCAAATCCGCTTGGGTCATTATGTAGAAGTTTGTTTTGATAAAACGGCAATTAGTCCCGAGTTTTCGTCTTTTGTCGGATTGGAACATTTCAGTTATTCTATTTAGGAAGACATCCTTGAGCGCCGGCGCTTCAGTACTTTTGATCGGCGGATATTTTCAGCAAGCTGCGACCGCTAGGCTGGTTGGCTAACGCCTCGGGCGTTGACGGAGTAGTTATGAGTTAAAGGCAAACGAGTGCGCCGGCATTTTTCCCACGCGACTCAAGATAAAATTTGGGTGAACCAGTTAACCAGCTGAAATAATTGAAAAGGAATTCAAAGCATTGCTCCAACCTTCCGTAGCGCCATTGCTAAATTTGAGAGTCATATCGCGTAAAACATTTTTACATCACTTTTCCCGGCTTGCTTCCGGTTGATTCTTCAAATCCGAAATTTTCCAGGGCGTTGTTGCCTGGGAAGAAGTTTTTCCCACTCCTCTCCGCAACGGATAGAAACCGGCAATCAACACCGCTCTAATCAGACACAGCGGCGGCGGCTCATGACAATACCACAGTAACCCAATAGTCCCAACCCGGCGGCCAAGGTGCCGGGTTCAGGAATAGGCAGGTAGTCATAGGAAACCCCGACAGTCCCATACGAATTACCAGAGCCAAAAAATGCCACACTGTCGCCGGAGCTGAAGCCGCTGTAGATACCATCCGAGACGAGCACATTCACGGCAAAAGTTTGTGCGGCACCTTCGTAAAGAACAAAATCTCCCGGGGCGACATTGGCACTCGTGTTGACAATTGTGGAAATTGCTCCGGCAGTGGCGATGGTTCCCAGAGGCCCTGAGACGCTACCTGAAAAAGGACCATCCACACCGTTTGCGGTTGTAGTCAAGCCATCCAAGGCGGTGAGGGTTACCGGCAAAGTTGCGGTCGCGCCACTATAATTCTGACTTGCAGACGGCACATGAACGTTAATGACTTCGGATTCGATGTTGTCATTTGAAGCTAACGTAATAGTTACGCCAGTCAAAGTCCCGAGCGAGGGATCAAATTCACTCAGAGCCAGATTTTCAGAATCCCCATCGGCCAAGGGTGAAGCGGATGAACCGTAATCAACTGAAAATGACTCAACTGCCGCGAGGGCTGAGAGCGATGGCGTAATACACATTGCCAAAATTATCGCCAAGGATCCCTGTCGGATAATGATCAAACGGTTTGACATAATTTCAACCTTTCCAATTGATTTCGGACCATTAAAAATATTACTGCCAACTAGTATTATTATGTTTCCACTTAAAAGTAAAAGCCATTAAAATTTAACAGCAAATAAAACCGCAATTTTGAAACCTTCCAGACTGGGAATCTTTTGAGTCTCAATGTGATTTGCGCAAGTCGCGAAGCTTTTGGCAAGCTGCCGCCCTTGGCTGTTTGCACAAAAATCGCAAAAAGTCATTTCGTCCAATCTAAATGTCGCCGGTTCATGCCACCCACCCGACTTCGTCGTCTCATGCCCCTGAAACCGGTTCTAGTTAATCATTAATAGGCGCTTCGAGGCGGGATAATACACGCCAGCATCGTCTTTAAGACGATCAGGCAATCGAGACTGAAAGACCAATTTTCAATATAATAAATGTCAGCCTCTACTCGATTTTGGACATCTTTTTCGCCATGGATTTCGCCGCGAAATCCGTTGACCTGGGCCCAACCGGTAATGCCCGGACGAATAAATCTACGAACGAGGTAATTTCTTGTTACCTTGATAAACATCGCGTCATGTTCTGGCATGTGTGGTCTCGGTCCCACAATGCTCATATCGCCCACAAGCACATTGATGAATTGCGGCAACTCATCAATGCTTAATTTCCGCAGCCATATTCCCCCTGGAAATATGCGGGAATCATGTCTCGTAGCCTGCCTGACTTCGTTGTCGTTGCTGACGTGCATTGTTCTATACTTGTAGATCTTGAACGGTCGACCTAGCACACCATTGCGTCGTTGGGCAAAGAACAATGGACCCGGTGAATAAATTCGTTGCAGAATCCAAACCAAGATGCTGGTCCAAGGCAGGAGCAAAATAATTACCGGCGTCGCCACAAAGATGTCCAAAGTCCTCTTGATTAGTCGATTCACAGGGCTTTCTAGGGGCTCCTCCCGAAAACCAATGAATTGGACGCCATCGTCATCAAAAACTATAGTGGTGTGGTTGAAGTAAGAATTTAAATCGTAGAGGACGATCAATCTTACTGCTGCATCCTCACACAACTCAGTCAAATGCCTTAATCGGTCACTTCCAACTGATAAATTCAAAACAATTAACTGGGTGATGGATTGTCCGCGTAAAATGTCTCCCATTTGCTCTAGAGTACCCAGGATCGGCAAAGGAGATACCATCTCTGTTGTGGTTTCCGACATGACCAGTCCAACCGTTTTCACGCCCATTTCCCTCTTGCGTTCCAGCCACGGCATTAATTGCGAAGCCTGGGCAATTGATCCAGCCAAAGCCACGCGCTCTTCTCGCTGACTGGAAAAAGCCCACTGTTCCAGAGTGCGGGGGAGCCATAAATTGGTGAACAGCAGGCTAAAATAAAACCAGGGCAAATAACTGAAGAAAAAGGACCGCGAAATCCAATTGTCTTTCAAAGCGAAGACGATCAGGAAAACACAGAAAAAACCGAAAAACGCCTGGCGGACGCTTTTGCGGTTAGCGGTCACCCATCCTCTTTTCGGATCGTCAATATGGCGCTTGGTGCCCAGACCAAACAAGATGCCAACCAGCAGAAATTCATTGTAGAGGATGTATTGGTGCAATGATGCAGGGTCCTCATAAGATGAAAACTGCCAGATGAAAAACCACCCCCAAAAACTGGCGGTAACAATCACCAATTGCCAAAACAATGCGAGTGTGCGGATTCCAATGGCTCGATGGCTGACCATGATTATTTTTTCCGGTTAATCCGGTTAAGAATGCAGGGCATTGACTTGGCAGCAGGGAAGAAATTAACGCGATCTTCAAATTTTGATTTTTGGGATCCCGCCAACCGCAGCCATACCCCATGGAATATTGCCATAAGCTGGAATGTCTGGTTGGATCCATTCCGTGACATCTCACTGACCACAAACCGACGCAATTCTGCAAAAATGAACCCACGCAACCTTTTGGCAGCTTGAAAGCCACTTTGGCTTAGGATCGTTAAAAACAGTATGACATCACTCATGATTTCGGATAACGATGGCCTGTTGACGGGGTGGCATAATGTGGCGATCAATATTTTACAATTATTATCAGCTTTTTAAACGTCAGTGGCCATTAATTCGGGTTCCACATTGATTCCAAACTCATACGTGTTCCAATCGTTCAATCAACAAATAAACGATCATTCTAGTCGTATAATAGCTAAAAATGGCACGCGGTCAACATTTTTAATGGCCTTTGAAAAAGAGAATGAGAGAGCGGATTTCGGATTATGTGATTTTTATATAAAATCGCTTTTTTATTGTAAAAACGCGTGAATCTCGAGACAATCTCAGATAAAATTTTATTTCTAAGAAAAATCAAGAACACCGTGTTACGCTCATGGCACAAAAAAGACTTAATAAACGATAAGATTGATAGTTTTTATGCAAGCCAATTTTGCTGGAGCGGCATCTGAAGCTTGCAGGTCTTACACTTTTTATCGGCTCAAATTGTGCATTATTCGCAATGGAA
>JBEKMT010000215.1:0-10645 GCA_050008355.1 Verrucomicrobiota bacterium | reverse complement strand
CAAAATCCCAATTGCCGGAAGTGGAGATGGGGCACACCCTGAAGTTTGGTTCGACGACAACAGTGGAGCCTTTTACTGGCATGCCAATCGATTTATTGGATCACTGAGATCACTACCGCGAAATTTGAAGAAGCACTCTGATGTACCAACGCCCGCCGGCGGCGACTAAATTTTCACCATTCACATTTTCTTTGTTAACCTGCCTCCCCTGACGCTTTCATCAAGAGAGACAGCAACAATCAGAATTTAATTATTTCTTCTTGCCAGCAGAAGCCGATTTGGCAGCAACAGCCGCACTCTTCTTTTTAGTGGCGGTATTGACTTTTTTTTGTTTCTGCGAGGATTTTTTCTGGTTTGATTTTGGTGATTTGTCGCCCATATATTTATTGTTCTCCGAATTGACCTGCCGCCGGCATGTAAGTTTCCCCGGTGGCAAGTCGCAGAGTGCTCGAACACGCAGTGAATGTAAACAACCGTCCTTGCCCGGGTTTAAAGAACCATGTCTGCCAACTCCCCGGCTCGACGCTTCGGCGGCTCCGCCGAAAAGTAATTCTTCCGCAACCGGTTTGCCGCACTACGGAAATACCAGCTGATAAAATTCCGACCGCGAGGAACGATTGATCGGAATTGCAATCTGGTTGATGTTGGTGGAGCCCACCACGGTGGTCCAGTCATTCGGATTGGTGCTGATGCCCAAAGCCAGATTGTTACTCTGTTCCACCAATCGCCAGCCAATGTTTGCCGAGGGCCAGGAGAGCATGATTTGGCTGCCGTTCACCGTCGCACTGAGTGCCGGCGGCGGCACGTAATAGCTAAGCGCATTCTCCAATGCGTAATTGGCCATCACAACACCGTTCCCGCTAACAATATTGAACCCGGCCCCAAAAACACCCTCGTCGATGTAGAGGCAACTATCCTCCAAAATGGCTCGGACATCCGCGTTGTTGAAAGTTGGTTGCGCGCACCACACGAGAGCCGCGATCGCCGCCGCATGCGGAGCCGCCGCACTCGTACCATAAAACGGTGTAAACGCAGACAAACTCGTCGAAACGCCATCCGCCGCAGCGATGTCCGGGTTATAGATTTCTGCGCCCCCGGTCGAGGAAAGGTTCCCGGGCGTTATCTCCGAACCGTCCGGGTTGTAAAAATGTTTGCGCGGTCCATCACAGCTGAAAGATTCCGTCACGTCGTCATTATTAAACGCGTCCGGAAAAGGTCCATAAGGATATTCGGCGTTGAAAGGCGCAACCGCCGGAGTCGCCGCCACACCGATACAACTCGCCGTCGCGTTATGACCCGACGTGCCGCCGCCGGTGCCAATGACCAGAATCGTGTTTTCCGCCGAGGCCTTCAGCCGGAGATAGCGCGGCGCGGCGGCCGTGGTTTTGAAAATGACAATTTGATCCGCCGTAGCGACCGAACTCACTGATTCATATGGTGGCTGGCTGCCGTCCTGCACATCTGTCGAGGCGGCGACCACCGAGGTGCCCGTGGAATTGAGAATGTAAAGGTCGTAGTCATTGCTGGAAGTATGGGCTTCATCGCTCCAAAAAAGCTCTATCGGAGCCGTAGTCGCACCATCCGAGGTGTTTTCAACCACGTCATAATTATAACTTTCCGATTCGTACTCGAAACTGTGGACCGTTCCGCCCGGAATCACGCTGTTCGCCCCCCCATCCGCAAAATCCCCTTCCCATGTTGAAGAGGTCCCGTACGCGTAATTCCCGTAATTGCCCGCGGCGGAGAGATATAGCGCACCATTGGTCACTACCTGATCCACCGCCTGCGCAACCACGTCATCCTGAAACGGATTTTCGGCGGTGTAGACCTCGTCATCCACAATGATCTGGCAACCATTTGAGCGAAGCAGCAGAATGGAATCGGCGAAGGCCGCCTCCCCCCCATCAGCCGAGGCAAATACAATTTGGGCGCCCGGCGCCAAAGCATGGACGATTTCCGACATGGCCGTGCCCTCACCTGAACCAGGAATCCCACTCAGCCCGGGCAGATACGTAAACGACGCCGGCAAATCCCCCGTACCGATCGCCGTGGTGTAATTGTCGCAACTGTCAGAAATCACTCCAACCTTTATGCCGGTACCATCTATGCCATAGTTCGTACGTGTAATCCCCGCCAGATGCGTCCAATCCCCCTGGCTCGTCACCGAGCCCTGTGGCACGGGCTTCTCCCCCTTGGAAATATACTTCACATCTGCGCGCGAGGCGATACCGACCAGTGCCGTCGGCGGCAGACTCGCACGAATGGATTTCCACCGGGCCGACTGGTACAGTACCGTGCCACCGGCTTGTGTGATGGCTTGCAACAAGTCCGGATTGGGCAGGGCTGTGATATCCACGATCACGCGGCCATCCGTTTCGCGATCGAGACGTGATTTCAAGTCCGGCGCGCCGGCAACAGCTAATCCGCCCGCCGCTTCCCGGCTAAGATATAATAATCCCGAATGGATCTTGCGTTCCGCCGGTGTGCGCGCGGCTTTTTCGGCTTGTATGGCCTTAAACTGGTTAAGCACCGCCGGAGAGAAGTTTTGGGCCAGGGCGTCGGCGGCGATGAGGACGACAACACCCACCATTAAGAGGATTTGAATCTTTTTCATATTAGGATTGCAGTTCTCCGTCAGCACGCGAAGCGACGCCGACCTGCGAACTGCTTTTTTTAGTTTAGGTCTCCAATTCTGAACTGATTATTTCTGAACTGATTATTTCGCCAACACCAACACCAAAACGAAATCCACACATCCGGCCCCTGTGCCTTGGATATTACCAAATAGCTGATCCGTTATGAGTGATGAGCCCGGAGATTCAATGACATGTGTTCCCGGGCCGGTTGCATCAGGCAATTCAGCAGTGGGAGCGATCGAACACATGTCATTTCCGATTCCTTCTCATTCCTTTATTAAAGTCATGTTATTAATCCGAATTATCCTGGCTTTGTCAACCAGCGATTGCGCCGGACGATCGTGTCAAAAGGAGAGCCCGGTGCTGAGAGAGCCGTCCCGCCAAGGGGCAGCTTGATTTTAGCGTGCCCCATATCGCTGCCAGACCCATGATTGAACCAAAGGAGACTGATTCGTTTTCACAGAAATTCTGAATTTGTATCACGGGGGACAGGGAATACGTGATTAACGTGGGCAACCAGGGAAGATTCCAATCGGACCGGTTCGAGCTGAAGGAGCAACGAGAGAGCGCCTTCGCTGCCAAAGCTATTTCTTAATTTGATGCGCTGGATGGCTTCGGCTTGACGATCGGACGGCTCACGTCTTTCAATCGTTCGCGCACCATATCGGCGCGGAGCAAGTCACGCTCTTCCGCCGAAAGTTTGTCCGAGAGCTGCTTTTGCAGGTGGGCTGGCTGGGTGGTCAAAAACAATTCATCCACGAGCGCCCGATCCGCGCCCGGAAACAGCCCCATGTCCACGCCTAGCCGCATTAACGAAAGCAGGTTCATCGTTTCCTTGGAGGAAATGCTGTGTGCGTTGGCCAGAATGCCGTAAGCCCGTCCGATATGGTTGAATACCACCTTAGGCTTTTTCTCCAAAAGGGTTTGCCGGGCATTTTCCTCGTGCTCAATGATCTGGGACAGCACCTTTTCGAGCCGCTCGACGATGACAATTTCACTTTCACCGAGCGTCATTTGATTGGAAACCTGAAAGACGTTGCCCAACGCCTCGGTGCCTTCTCCGTAAAGGCCGCGCACGGCCAGGCCGAGCTTGTTGACGGATTGAATGATGGGATTGATTTGCTCACCCAATACCAGGCCGGGCAGATGCAGCATCGCACTCACGCGGATACCCGTACCAAGATTGGTCGGACACGCGGTCAAATAGCCCAGTTCATGGTCAAACGCGTAATTCAGCTTTTTTTCCAACTCGGAATCGAACGCGTCAATCGCGATCCACGCCTGGCGCAATTGCAGACCGGGACGCAATGCCTGCATCCGCAAATGATCTTCCTCATTGATCATCACGGAAAAAGTTTCCGCGCGATTCACCACCAGGCCACTCCCGGTGTTTTTGGCGGCATGCTCTCGGCTGATGAGATGACGCTCCACCAGAATCTGTTTGTCGAGGGTGCCGAGATTATCCATCGCCCCGGCGAATGAGTCCGCCATCTCCGGCAGCGAACTGACCGCCGGCTGGATCGTCTCCAGCACCTTTACACGCTCCGGCTTTTTGGCCCAACCCGGAAACGCCGCGTCGCGGATGTTCCGCGCCAGGCGAACGCGGCTCGACATGACGATGCGGTCATGTGGACCATGCCGGCGGGTGGATTCGGCCGGGGAACACAAAAATGTGTGGATGTCGCTCATCTTTTTAGAGGCAAAAAGTGACATAATGAAAAACTGTCCTCAAACGCGCTGGATTGGTCGCGACGCTGTTCATCGCGCCAGGTTTTTCGGCGTACCCTGACGCTCCGACACCTGTTTGATTTCGTCACGGATGTTCGCCGCCAGTTCAAAATCCTCTGACTCAATCGCCTTCGCCAGTTTCTTCTGGAGCATCCTCAGGCGGTCGGCATTCTCGCGCGTCAAGCGCAACGATTCCGGCGCCTTGCCGGCATGCCTGGTACCCTTGTGCATCGTCTTGAGCAAACTTGCCAGCCCCTCCGCAAATGTCTTATAGCATTCCGGGCAACCAAGCCGTCCAGACTTCTTGAAATCTGCCTGAGTAAAACCGCAGCGCGGACACTTCACTTCCACCCCGCCCACCGACTGATCCAATTCCTGCGCCGCTCCCAGGCCGAGCATGATGTCCGCCATCGCGAAACCCGACGGATCGTTCACGCCCTTGACCTTGGCGCAATCTTCGCACAAATCCAGCTTCTGCATCTTGTCGCCCACAATCTGGGTCAGATGCACTGACGCCGGCTTCTCTTTGCAAATTGAACACTGCATAAAATTAAATCGCCACCACTTCCGCCGTAAATACTCTCGCCTACCCGCCCAACGCCGCCCTGTTTAACGTGCTCACCATACCATTATCCAAGCCTCTTCGCCATGTTGCCGCCGACATTGCCACAGTATTGCTAATGGCCCACCACACAATCCCACGTTTCAGGCCATTTGTAAACCATGGCTCATAATGGTCATTGATATATCGGCTCGCCAGAATTGTTCGTCACGACTTTGTATTCTTCGATAAGTTTCAAGGTCAGCCCACCCGGCTTGCCGTGGCCGATCACCCGGCCGTCGATTTTGATCACCGGCATGATTTCCGCGCCCGTGCCGGTCAAAAAGCATTCGTCCGCGTTGAATAAATCATAACGCGTCAAGTTCGGTTCCGACACTTTCACTCCGATTTGCGTGGCGATTTCCATAACCGTAGCGCGCGTGATCCCGTAAAGTGCGCCCGCCGATAGTGCCGGCGTGAACAACTCCCCGTTCTTAATGATGAACAAATTATCCGCCGTGCATTCCGCCACAAAACCCTCGGCGTTCAACATGACAGCTTCTTCAACGCCGGCGTTGTTCGCCTCGATTTTGGCAAGGATGTTGTTAAGGTAATTCAGTGATTTGATGGCCGGATTCACGGCGCTGTGCAAATTTCGCACGGTCGGCACGGTCACGATTTCCATGCCGCGCGCGTAGAGTTCCGGCGGGTAAACCTGGATTTTCCCGGCGATGATGAACAGCGACGGTTTTTTACAACTGCGCGGGTTCAGCCCAAGATTGCCCACCCCGCGTGTCACGACGAGCCGAACATAACAATCGCGCAATTTATTGGCCCGGATGGTTTCCACAGTCGCTTTCATTACTGCTGCATGCGACATTGGAATTTCCAACAAGATCGCCTTTGCTGAGTAAAAGAGACGGTCAATGTGTTCCTTTAATTTGAATACCCGCCCATTGTACGCGCGGATGCCCTCGAACACACCGTCACCATAAAGCAGACCGTGGTCAAAAACGGAGATTTTCGCGTCACGCTCATTCAGATATTTGCCATCAATAAAAATCTTCATGCCAATGGTGCGCAAACTATCGCAAAATATCGTCCGAGGCAAACGTGAATTGAATTTTCGCGTGACAAATCCTGATCGTCTGATATTTTACCCGGCCTTTTGCGACCCTATGGTCTAGCGGTTAGGACACCTCCCTTTCACGGAGGTAGCCCGGGTTCGATTCCCGGTAGGGTCGCCAAGTTCAAACTACAAAAACCTCCATCAAAATCGCTCACATCAAATTTGGGCGACGAACCGGACGCCATTCAAGACATGCTTCGGAAGCGCCAGACGGCAAAACCGAGCGCCGGCAGATGTGAGCAAAACGATCTGGTTGCTGGCACCGGGAGTCACTGGTGCATTCGGCTGCGTCGCCCAATTTGTCGTACTGAGCGATGCATTGGTCTGAAGGACATATCCGTTGATCGAAACCATCCGGGTGAAAATCGTTGCGCCAGTCGGGGAAGGGCTGAGTTCCAATCGAGGTGCGGCAAGGACCACGGAGACATTAGTCATTGTCCAGAAGGATCGCGCTGGTGGCATCGATGCCATGAGTTGCGTTGACGCCATGAAATGCGTGGGTCTCGCTTGACGCCGTGGCGTGGACGTTCGTGCTAAATTTCCAATAAGATATGGCGTTTGAAGATTCCGGCCGATAGGTGGTCGGGGGAAAATCGTTGACCTGATCACTGGCCAAGGTGGTGCGAATGAGGACGTATTTTGAGGCAACCTTTAGTGAGAGTTGTCCCGTCAGTTGCCAGGTAGTAACTGGTAAACCATTGCACACAAACCGTCCGTTTAAAATGCTGGCCGAGCACGACTTGCCCATTTTCGACTGGATTTCCACGGAACAAAGCCTAACAGGAGATAACATTCTGCCGGGCTTTCTTTGTGGAGAGGATCCTTGCGGTCAAGTACGAGAATGGCTTCGCTGACCGTTCAAGCCACCTGTTGAGTAATTTAAGTAACTTGAGATTCACGCAGACGGGCAGCGCTGGCAGGATCGTGGGACGGCAAATAAGCAGTTCATGTGAATGAAATTTGGTTGCAAATCCGTTAAAGCATAGCGACCGAGACTTTGGCACAGGCTGACGCCATGCGAGCGGCGTTCGAGGAGTTGGCTTTCAGCGTAGGTTGCGTCCCGGGCCAGGCAGAAATCGCATCGATTTTACTTAACCATGACGGAGACATGATTGGGCGTAAGACCGGGCTCGGCACGACGACCCCATCGGCGGCAGTCATGACGGGAAAACTCCGCGCAAAGCCACCGAGAGCAACAGGCAGGAATGTAATCATCGCGAGGGCAATCCGCTCCAGACAAAGATGAGGCAGACCGCCAGCATGGTCGGTGCAAAAATGCGACAGCATAACCGCGCTACATGCTTCGGCGAAATCCTAAGCTCGCAACGTATAGCACCGATCTCATCACCGGGTTTGATATTGAAGCCGGCGGCCAAATGAAAAAAAGAAGTCAGGTGGGGAACTGGCGCGGTTTAAGCAACCGGTGAAGATCCGCCCTTGTCCTCCACCATAATAACTTCGGTATTTTCGACGGCTCAATCGAGAATGGGCATCCAATCTGCCCACCTACGATTTATCAAAATTCGCGAAGACCCGCCAATCTTTCGGTTGCGTCGGGTTTTTCTGACGCGCACTACATCTGGTTGGATCGGGTAAACCTTAATCAAGGCTTTGGCAGTCCTGGTGGCCTATCTACCAAAGCTGAGACATGTTGGGTTCTCGAAGTCGGCGGCAACCGCAGCGCCAACAGAACAGACGGCCGGCTTCAATGTTTTCCACTCTTAAGATAACGCCCGGCATTATTTCGCCGCAGGCGCCAATTCAGCTCTTCGCCACCTGAACGCAGACTCGGCATGGTCCGACTTGGACCGAAGGAAGTTTTAGCCGGACCCCAAATCAGCCTTGTCAATTGAGCTTAACCCGAAGATTTCTTTTGTTGAATCGCTGGCGAAAAGACCTTCCAGGCAAACCCTTTCAGCTTCCCCAGCTCGCCGGAATGCTTCGCGCTAGATCAGACGAATGGTTGCAATCTCTATCACCTTTTTTCATATGCCTACTTGATAGACTTTACACTTTAGATAGTGCGTCTTGTTTGGAATGAAGCGTGAAAAGTCGCGGACACAGGTGATCGAGCGGGTTGCGAATTTGGCGATGCGGCTGGGTGGGCGGCATCTGGCCGACTATGGGGCGACGCGCAGCCGACATGATTTCACCCAGCGCCAGTTGATGGCCTGCCTGATTTTGCGGGCCTATTTGAAGACGACTTATCGGGGCTTGCTGGAGCTGCTGGCCATCAGTCCGAATTTGCGGGGAGCCTTGGGTTTGGCGGAGAAGCTGCCGCATTACACGACGCTCCAGAAGTTCAGCGCCCGCAGCCAGACCACGGCCAGCGCGCATTTTCAGAGCCGGAGTGGACGGACGCGGCGCAAGTGGGTGAAGGTGTCGACCATTGTGCTGTGCGGCAGCTTGTTGCCCTTGAGTTTGGTGCTGGACTGGGGACCGGGCAACGACAAGTGTCAGGCCCAAGCGTTGATCACCAAAGCCAAGGAAACCACGTTGCCGGCCAAATTGTATGCCGACGCGGGTTATGATGCAGAGTGGGTGCATGACCAATGCCGCTTGGAGTGGGGAGTCGAAAGCGTGATCAAACCAGCGCGACAGCGGGCCGATGGCACACGCAGTGGCTTTTGGCGCAGTCGAATGAGTGAACATTACCTGGCACGTGGGCGGTGGAATCCTTCTTTAGCGGCTTGAAACGCACGATGGGTTCGACGCTGACCTCTCGCACGCCCGGCCAACTGCTGGCGGAAGCCGCTTTCAAAGTGTTGGCCTACACCCTCCGCCGCTAGGCAATCCAAAATGGATAGATATGTTTTCAACAGAGCAACCTCATTTATAAAAAGTCCAACGAATGTGATAAAATCAAGCTGGCGTGTTTGATGCTTGCAAAAAAATCATGAAGGTCAACCTGACCTTGATTCAAATCCTTGTGCTGGCGGCGATGTTGCTGGCACTGCCCATTGCCGTGCAAGCCCAGTACACTTTCACGACCAATTCCGATGGTTCGCTCAACATCTCTGCCTACACGGGTTCTGGTGGAGCGGTGGTCATACCTGCCACGACCAATGGCCTGACCATCACCAGCATTGGTGGGGATTCGTTTCAAGGCTGCACCAACCTGACCAGCGTCACGATTCCCAACACCGTCACCAGCATCGGAGCGTTTGCGTTCGACAAATGCTACAGCCTGTCCGCGATAATGGTGAGTGCGTCTAATCTGGACTATAGCAGCTTGGGCGGGGCCTTGTTCAACAAAAGCCAAACATTCCTCATCCAATACCCGATTGGCAACGCTGCAACAAACTATTCGATTCCCGACAGCGTCACCACCATTGGAGATGTTGCGTTCGACAGCTGCAGCAGACTGGCCAACGTGACGATTCCTGATAGCGTCACCACCATCGGTGAGTTTTCGTTTCAATTCTGCACCAATTTGACCAGTGTGATGATTCCTAATAGCGTTACCAGCATTGGACAGGGGGTGTTCTATATCTGTAGCAGCCTGACCAGCGTGACAATCTCCACCAACCTGACCAGCATCGGAATGTATGCGTTTGCTGGCTGCGCCAGTCTGACCAGCGTGACAATTCCCAACAGCGTCACCAGCATCGGAGATTTTGCGTTCATATCCTGCAGCAGCCTGACCGCGATAACGGTGAGTGCGTCTAATCCTGACTATAGCAGCTTGGACGGAATTTTGTTCAACCAGAACCAGACTACGCTCATTGAATATCCCGCAGGCCTCGTCGGTGGATACATCATCCCCAACAGCGTGAACAACATAGCAGATAGTGCGTTTATTGACTGCAGCAACCTGACCGGCGTGACTATTCCCAACAGCGTCACTACCATCGAGGCTTATGCGTTTGCTAGCTGTATCAGTCTGACCAACGTGACGATTCCTAATAGCGCCACCATCATCGGGGAGGATGCGTTTCAAAACTGCGCTAATTTGACCAGCGTTATGATTCCTGATAGCATCACCTTCATTGGGCAGGGGTTGTTCTATGGTTGCATCAGCCTGACCAGCGTGACGATTCCCAATAGTGTTACCAGCATCGAGGAGGATGCGTTATATGGCTGTAGCAGCCTGACGAACATCACATTTATGGGAGATGCGCCTGCACTGGTTGATACCAACGAATTCTTGGATGATGGCGTCGCCGCTAAAACAGTCTATTACTACCATGGCACCAGTGGCTGGAGTTCGACTTATGGCGGCTTGCCCACCGTGGAATTATTTAAGCCGCCACAAATCAGCGGCGTGGGCGACAACGTCGGGACGCCATCCGGCAATTTCATTTTCACGGTCACGGGCGTGAGTGGCCAAACCATTGTCGTCGACGCCAGCACCAATCTGGTGAACTGGCAGCCCGTCTGGACCAATACTTTGACCGGAACAAACGCCCTCTTCACCGACCCGCAATGGAAGAATTATCCGAGCCGGTTCTACCGTGCACAGTGAAATCTCAATAGCGTGCTTCCGCAGAAATTGAGAGGAGTTTATCAATCGAATTCTTTTTATGTTGTCATGAACTGAGAGCCAAGCTTGGCCGAAGGTCTCGACAGGAGGAATTTGCTGCGATAACCTGGCCATCATTTAGCCCAATG
>JBEKMT010000214.1:0-8298 GCA_050008355.1 Verrucomicrobiota bacterium | reverse complement strand
GTATGAAAGGGTCATCCTTGCAACTGATGCCGATGTTGACGGCATGCACATTCGCAATTTGATGATCACCTATTTTTTCAAGTTCTTCGAGCAACTCGTCCATGACGGACACGTTTTTGTTCTCGAGACACCACTGTTCCGCGTGCGCAATAAGGAAAAGACTATTTACTGTTATAGCGAAGCCGAGCGGGACGGCGCGGTGAAGGAACTTGGCGGCAAACCTGAAATAACCAGGTTCAAGGGCTTGGGTGAAATCAGCCCAAAGGAATTCGCGCAGTTCATCGGCAAACAGATGCGCTTGAGCAAGGTCGAATACGCGCCGCGCGTCGAATCCGGGCCGATCTTCGATTTTTACATGGGTAAAAACACACCGGAGCGCAAGGATTACATCATGGACAAACTGGTCGTGCCGGTGGAGGAGTGAATGCGACCTGGCTTCGGTTCAACCGCTTGCGGCCATGCGTTTGATCTTGCCAGTGGCGCGTGTGGGCGGCATTTTTTCCTTTTATGAAACAAGGGTATTCTTTAAAAGCGCTTTTCTTTGTTGTTATGCTTGTTCTTCTCAACGTGAGCTCTTTGTACCTGCTCGCTCAATCGGACAGTTCGAATGGCACCTCAAATATCGCTCCGGAATTGCAGGTGGCCGATCAACTCTTGCTCGCAATCCCCAAGTCCGGCTTCAGTAAGGATTATTTATTCACCGCCTCGCTGATCCCCCAGGAGTCGGCCGCGACGAGCAAGGGATTGGCCGGAAAAATTGTGCGGTTCGAATTATACCCCGACGGCGTGGATATGTACGAATCGACCAAGGGCCTGGTCGTCACCGAAGATTTGCCCGCCCGACGGTTGCTCGCCAGCTTCCCGATTATCCGTCAGGATGACAACGTCGTAGTGGTGGATTTCAATAAAGGTATGCGCCGCGTGTTCACCCAGTCATGGACGGATGGTGGCACCGACGGTTTGGCTGACCACGACACCACTTTGGAAGTGCCGGAAAGTCGTGTGTTCGAAATGCGCCTCGACGGAAGCCAGCTCGTCATCCGCCAAAGTGTCCAAACGCGCAGCCGCGAGTACGATCAGGATGTCGAAGCTCAATTTGAAGTGCGCTATTATCTCTCGCCCTATCAGCCGGGAAATTATGTCGGTAAGGAGCCAAACGTGACCGATGAACGCTACGCTCGCTTTTTTGAAACCGAAGGCCAGATCGAACCCGGCACCGGCCGCATGTCCACCCGCATTGCCCGTTTCGACATCAACCATCCTATTCAATTTTATTATTCCGCCAACACGCCGCCAGAGTATGTGGACGCAGTAAAAGACGGCATCCTCTACTGGAACACCGTTTTTGGTCGTGAAGTTGTCAGGGCCAGCAAAGCACCCGACGGCGCGACTGCGCCAGACGCCCATTACAATATTATCCAATGGGTGCCATGGGATAAGGCGGGTTTCGCGTACGCGGATATCCTGCTCGATCCGTTGAACGGTGAATCAAAACACGGTCAGGTCTACATGACCAGCGCGTTCACTTTTGTTGGCAAGGCGCGAGCACGCGCCCTACTCAGGGCGTTTGAACAGGTTGCCGGCCCCAAGAAAGACGACAAAAAGGGTGCACGCAACCTGAGCCTGCCGTTCCTGAGCTCGGCGGAATGTTGCGAAGGTGATCCGCAGGCCTTTGCGATGCAGATGGCCAATGGCTTGCAGGCCATGCTGGCCACCGATGCGTTGGATGACGCGGCAGTGCTGCGGGCCTCACAGGATTACGTGCGCGAAGTCGTCGCTCACGAAGTCGGCCACATCATGGGACTGCGCCATAATTTTGCGGGCAGTCTCGGCGCGACCCTTACCAGCAAGGAGCTCGACGATTGGTTTAACGATTATTTGAGTGGTAAGCCTCTGGATGGCTACACGAACAAAATATCCTCGACCTCAATGATGGAATACACAGTTTTCAAGGGCGCGGTTTTCACGGGCTGGCTCATGCGCACCACCAAAACCCCCTTGCCGCACGACCACGCGGCCATCATGTGGGGCTATTTTGACAGCGCCGAGGCCCGCACCAACAAAATGTTGTTTGCCACCGACGAGGATACCGCCATCTACGGCGACGTGAAGACCTTTGATTATGGCCGTGACCCCGTGATCAGTGATTACACCGATATTGCCAAGATTATCGACCTTTTGCCGAACACGATCATTGAAACGTACATTGCCGCCCGGGCTCCGCAAAATCCCAACGACCGAATCCCGTTGGAGCAGGTCAGCCTGAATGTCACCGGTACCGCCGGGCAATTGGCCGGTGAGTTTGCCAGTATGCTCCAGTGGTTCAATGCCGACACCCGTTCCCTGCGCGTCGAAAATGACTTCGATTATATTGGCGATTTGAACCGGAAGGAACGCTATGCCGCTCATTGGAAATATCTCAATGCCCAAGTCACCCAACTCGGCGGCGTGGATCGCGCGCTGTTCTCTTACCTGCCAGACGATTACAAATTGGACTTGGGAGCTGAGCCGGCCAATCAGGAACTTGTTCAGCGTCTAAATGCTGCCAGCCTCACGGCGCGGCTGGGCGAACTGTTAAAATCCACGAACTACCAGAACTTCGTTGGTTTGGATGACAAAAAATACAGTTTCACGGATGATGAACGGGCCTTGATTCTCGATCGCGGCCGCAAATTTTTTGAAGAACTTCAAAAAGAGCTGATTAAGCAGACTTGTCGCCGCCTGGCAGATGCCCCGCGCAACCTCGGCGTCGAGGCCGGTGCCAATGGCACGGTCAGTGAAGATGACATTACCACCAAGCTCGAGCAGCGCATCATTGAGATCGCAAAATATGTGGTCACGGCACAGAGTGAGACCAACCGGATTGCCGGCAAGGTTGACAAGAGTTACGTCGAAGTGCCGGCTTATAAATACGATCAGGAAACGCGTCTTGCTGCCGCTGGGATGCTGGCTGAGAAAAACGGTTCTTTCGCCGGCTGGTCGGACGACGCCAAGGGCGATTTGAACAATCAGCTCCGAAAGCAGATCGAAGATGCCTTGAACATTCCGCATTTCAAAGACTTTGCCGTTTCCTTGCTCTCGCGTCCGTTGCGTGACTGGTATCAGCAACAACAACAAATCCTCAACCTGCTGCCTCCCGCACCCGGCTCTGCACCGCCGTTGCCGGCGAAATAAGGCTCGACCGCCGGAAATTCAAGCACAGTCAAACTTTTATTTTTAACGGTGAATTCAATCTCGCATCACGCGCTGGAATTGGCATATTACCGCGTTCTGACAATCAACTATGGCAGCGAAACGAAAAAAAGACTCCGGTCAACCTGAATTGCCCATTGAAGGAGCCTCGCCAACAGCACCGGCGGAAGCCGCGACGCCGAAACCCGCCGCGACCGATCGAAACGCGGCTGATCATGTCATCGCCGAAGCCGTCGAAGCTATAGTTCACAAACCGTTTGATCCCAAGAAACTTGAAGCTGGTTTGCATGCTCGCGTGGATCGCGGATTTTTGGATTACGCAAGCTACGTGATCCGCGATCGTGCCATTCCGAATCTGGCGGACGGATTGAAGCCAGTGCAGCGGCGAATTCTGTGGGCGCTGCATGAGAAGGACGACGGCCGATTTATCAAAGTAGCCAATGTGGTGGGTCACACCATGCAATATCATCCCCATGGCGACGCGTCCATCGGCGACGCGCTCGTGGTGCTGGCAAACAAGCGTTACCTCATCGAAGGGCAGGGCAATTTCGGCAATATTTTCACCGGTGATCCCGCAGCGGCATCGCGCTACATCGAATGCCGGCTCACCGAGCTCGCGCGCACGGAGGTTTTTAATGACTCCATCACGGAGTTCGTTCCCAGTTACGACGGACGCAACAGGGAGCCGGTCGCGTTGCCGTGCAAATTGCCCCTCACCCTGATGCTGGGAACCGAAGGCATTGCCGTCGGCCTAAGCGCGCGGATCTTGCCGCATAATTTCCCCGAATTGCTGGAAGCGCAGATTGCCATACTGAAAAAACATCCGTTCAAATGTCTCCCGGATTTTCCGACCGGCGGTTTGATGGACCCGCGCGACTACCAGGACGGCAAAGGCTCGGTTAAAGTCCGCGCCCGTATCAAGACGCGGGACGAATCCACCGTATTGATCACGGAAATACCGCCGACAACCACGACTGATTCACTCATCGCTTCCATCGAAGACGCCACACGCAAGGGAAAGTTGAAGGTGAAATCCATCAACGATTTCACGTCGGAAAATGTCGAGATCGAGATCAAGTGTCCGACCGGCGTGGATGCGGAAAAGATGGTGGATGCTCTGTATGCCTTCACTGATTGTGAAGTGTCCATTGCCAGCCGCATTGTCGTGATCAAGGACAATCGCCCGGTCGAACTGACCGTCAGCGAGGTATTGCAGGAGAACACCACGCAGCTCGTCACGATTCTCAAGCGCGAACTCGATTTGCGCGAGAGGCAATTGCTCGACGAACTCCACTATCGCACGCTCGAACGCATCTTTATCGAAGAACGTATCTACAAGAAGATCGAACAGTGTAAGACGAACGAAGCCGTGCTGGCTGCTGTTTATGAGGGGTTTAAGCCGTTCAAGAAAGAACTGGTGCGCGAAATTGTGGACGCGGACGTGGAAAAATTATTGCAGGTTCGCATCCGCCGTATCTCTCTGTTCGATATCAACAAGCATCGCGAGGAAATGGAAAAGACCAAGGCTGAACTCGAGGCGACGCGCAAGAATCTCAAAAGTCTCACGAGATATGTCATCGGGCATCTCGAAGCCCTGCTGGAAAAATACGGCCCGCTCTATCCGCGCCTGACTACCAAGTCCGCCCGGCACGAGGAAGTCGATGCCAAGGCCGTGGCATTCAAGGCCTTCAAGGTCGCTTACGATCGTGAGACCGGCTACGTCGGTTACAAGGTTGCCGGTGAGGAGTTCAAGCTCGAGTGCACGAAGTTTGATAAAATCCTGCTGGTGTTCAAGGATGGCACTTACAAGGTCAGCGAATTGCCGGAGAAATTGTTCGTTGGCCAGGAGTTGTTTTATTGCGGATTGCCCGAGCGAGAGCGCGTCTTCACCTGCGCTTACACAGACCGTGATGCAAGTTATCTCAAGCGTTTCACCTTCGGCGGCACCATTCTAAATAAGGTTTATTCGTGCATTCCGGAAAAATCACGCATCCTGTATTTCGCGCCGGACACCCCCAAGACCCTTTATGTGCGTTACAAACCCGCGCCGCACCAGAAAATCTCGCAGCAGACCTGCAACCCGGAGCAGGTTGAGGTGAAATCGCCGAAAACACTGGGGCGGCAAATCTCAATCAAGGACATTTCGTCCGTCACCGCCGAACCCACGCGCGGCTGGGATGAAAGCGCTCCCACGAGCAAAATCATTTTTGCGTAGCCGGAATACCGATTGAGCAAAACGATTTGGGTGACGGGCGGCAAAGTCTTTTGGCCATTGGCTCCCGGAAAAACGGGAACAAGAAGACCGGATAATGGATAACACATGTTGGGGTGAATGAGTTCCGGGGGAGAGCGCTGCCGGTGGCTTTTGGTTCACCAACCCCACCAATAAGTGCCAAGACAAAGGCCGTTTTGTCGTGAGTTTCCGCAGATCATGCGTATGCTGCGCACCGAAAAATGCCCATCACGGTTACAGTGCCAAAGGAAACGGACGCAATATTGCGGTTCCCGGAGAAGTTTCTCTGGGGCACCGCTACGTCGCCGACGCAAGTCGAGGGTCATATTCAAAATGAATGGACTGATTTTAAAGCCCAGGATGGCAGCGATTGTCGCATCGCGTGCGACCATTATCACCGCTACCCCGAAGACGTGCAGTGGATAACGAAGCTCAACACGAATGCGTATCGATTCGGCATTGAGTGGTCGCGCCTTCAATCCGCGCCGTTCGCGCCGCTGAATAAGAAGGAGCTGGCGCGTTATTGTGATCTGCTCGACCGGCTCATAGCCGCGAACGTTACCCCCATGGTGGTGTTGCATCACTTTTCCAATCCACCTTGGATTAATGCCGCAGGCGGTTGGACCAACGCCTCCACCATCGCCGCTTACGTGGATTTTGTTCAAAAGCTGGTTACCGTCCTCAAAGACCGCGTTTATCTCTGGAACACCTTTAACGAGCCGGACACCTATGCTTGCGTGGCCTACTTGCTCGGCGGTTTCCCTCCGCAGCGCAAAAGGAAGCTCGGCCAGTTTCGACGGGTCATTGCCCACATGGCGCGCGCACATGCGCAGGCGAGCCGGATCATCCGCCGCGATGGTGTCGCGGGTCGCCGACCGGAAGTCGGCATTGCGAAGAACTGGACGTTTTTTCACGCTTACAAGAATTATTCCCTGTGGGATCGATCCACGGCCTTCGGCTGCCACTACACGTTCAACAAATTCGTCCTCGACGCTTTTCTTGGGGGCGGACGGCGGCATGATTCCACGTTCATTGGGCTGAATTATTACGGGCGCGTCCGGTTTCACCATTTCGCGGCGATGATCCCCGCCAGCGGTGCCTCCGTGAAGCGGCTTCAGGATTTTGGTTTCGTTTGTGATGACATGGTCGAACGTTATCCGCAAGGGCTGGAGAAAATCCTCGATTATTTTAAACGGAAATTTCACCTCCCCGTCTACATCACGGAACACGGCGCAGCCTCGGCGGACGAAAAATTTCGCGAACGCGACCTGCGTGAAAACCTGGCCGCCTTGCATCGTTCGATCCAGGCGGGTACCGACGTGCGCGGGTTTTTCTATTGGTCATTACTGGACAATTTCGAATGGCAGTTCGGTTACACCAAGAAATTCGGGTTGATCGCCGTGGATTTCACCAATGAAAAACTGCCGCGCTCCATGAAACCGCTGGCGGAAATTTATGCGAGGATCTGCCGCGAAAATTCAATCCGGGTCTGAGGCGATTTTTTCGGCGACGTTCATCGCGATGCTTTCGGCGCGGTCCACCCAGTCGCGGAAATTCTGCCCGGCGCATGGCACATTCGGAGTCAGCAGGCGTGAAAGATTGAATTGCAAGTCGTTCAGACCGATGCCTGCCTGGACAGCATCGAGTGCGTTCAGAAATTGCTCGATGTGGTTTTGCACGGGAATCATCAATACCGGCTTGCCGAGATACGCGGCCTCGCTCACCGATTCAAAACCGGCAGTGCACACGACGGCGCGGCAACTGGCCATGAACTGTAAAAATTTTTCACCATGCAATTTGTGGAATGTGAGCCCTGCGGATTTTTTTTCCTCCTCGGGCGCCCCTGGTTTGTCGTAGAAACAATGCACGGGTACCGTCGGGTTTTCTGCGCACCAGTGTTCGATGTCGCCGGCGTAGCCGTGGTTCAGGAGATAAACGAGCACGTAATCGCCCCGATGGACGTTCTTCAGTTCAAACAATTGCCGGCGCAAAATCGGCGGGCAGACGAACAATTTTCTGCGCGGCTGGTCTTCGGCGGGATAAAAAGAAAGGGCCAGTTTGGCGGAACGCGAGCCAACGAGGTTCACGAAATTGCGGAAACCCAATTGCTGGGTGCGCGCATGGCTGGAGCGGACGAAAGCAGGATGGCCAAGCATGAATTGGTGGCCCAGCACGAGCACCGGAACTTTTATGCGCCGCAAGAACTTGCCGACGCCCGTGGCGGCCTCCAAAAAATTGATGATCAGGTCCGGCTTGGTTTTCGTTATGGTTTCGTCGAGCAAACGCAAGCTCTGGCGGAATTCCGGCAGCCGGCCAAACGCCTCCCCGACCGATCCGGCGACGGAGATGCCGCGTCCGGCTTTGAATTGGAAACCGGGGCTGAACATCGTCTGCAGCGGCACGCCGAAGGCGTTGTGCACGTAGTCCGGCAATGGGCGTTTGCCGTTCGTGCCGGCAATGGCCGCGACCACCTCATGGCCGCGACGCCCAAGCATCTCCCTCATCGCGAGCGCCTGGGTGAAATGCCCTCGCCCCTCGCCCTGGATGGTGAAGCAGATTTTCATCGTCGTGGCGTTCGGCTGGAAAGCCGAACCGGCCTTAGCTCACACAATTGACCTGCGCTTGTCCAACAAATTGAACCCAAGACATATCCCACCGTATTGAAGGCGACTTAAATTAGTAGATTCGTTGTTTGACCTGGTTGTGCTTGTGACCTAGACTTATCATCCATTTTGCTTTGACCATGAAAATTATTATTTGTGATCCAATTTCCCCGAAAGGCATCGCCCTCTTGCAACAGCGCCCTGAATTTGAGGTGGTTGTCCTGCCGAAACGCCTTCCCGAAGCTGATCTTCTGCCCATCGTCGCCGATG
>JBEKMT010000213.1:0-8880 GCA_050008355.1 Verrucomicrobiota bacterium | reverse complement strand
CCCGTCGGCAATGGCATTCAGTGGAAAATGGGTGTTCAAGACGACATCATCGGTTATGAAGGCAATACGGACAGCGCGAATCCGAACTACACACGTTCTGTTGGCTATTCGATCGAACCGACTACGCTGCTCGGACTGGTTGGTACTTATCAAATCAACAGCATCATCACGGTCCAAGGTGGTATCACAGAAAACTACACAACGACACTTGTAGACGTTCCCGAGCCCGTGGCTAGCACCGCGCCTGCTGAAGTTTCTTCAAAGACGCTTGCTGGTGCAGTTGCCTTGACCGCTCCGGATAGCTGGGGCTGGGTAAAAGGCGCAACGCTGAATCTCGGCGTCCTGCTTAATCCATATAAAGATGGCGCGGACAATTACTATGCTGGTTTGACACTGCCGACTCCGTCGAGCGCTCTAAAGGTGGGTGCGTCATTCGATTTGCGTAGCGTGGCCAATGGTAACGGCAATGTTGCCAATGCCAACGGGCCTAAAAACCCGCAAAACGACAGCGGTTGGGTGGTCGGTCTTTACGGTAACTATCAGGCGACGGACAAGTTGTCATTCAAGGAAAGGGCGAAGAATTCACTGCCACCTTGCAGTACAACCTGTGGGCCAATGTCACCAGCCGTGCTGAATTCCGCTGGGATCATTCTGACCAGGGGGATGCGTTTGGTTATATTAGCAGCGGACCCAAAGCCGGAGATGCGGGCACTGGGAATTCCTACATCTTGGCGCTCAACGTCATTTATTCGTTCTAATTTAGCTTAGAACTTCACGCCCCTTCTGGACAAAACCGGAAGGGGCTTTTTCGTTGTCCGGTGGCCTGCGTTTTCAACGCCTCATATCATCATATCAAGATGCGTTGATTTTTTATTTGATTAATGGCGGGCTCTCAAGTAAATTTGAGCCCTTAACTGGAATTTAATTACATGCGATTCATCCGCGACATCTATGCCGATAAAAAAGCAATCGGAAAACCGGTGGTCTCCTTTGAATTCTTTCCTCCCAAGACGGATGAAGGTGACCGCAACTTGCTGGAAAGGCAAATTCCCGCACTGCTGGCCACACGCCCTGATTTCTGCTCGGTGACTTATGGCGCCGGCGGGAGCACCCGTGAGAAAACTCTGATGATTGTGGACCGCATCCAGCGTGAGCACCATTTAACTGCTCTTGCTCACCTGACTTGCGTCAACCACACGCAGGCGGAAGTCGATGCGTTGTTGGAGAAATTCCGCGCACTGGGTTGCAAGAACATCCTAGCTTTGCGCGGAGATCCGCCGGGTGGCCAGGAATTCACGCCCACGCCCAGCGGTTTCGAATTCTCCTCAGAACTCGTGAAATTCATCCGGTCGGCCGGCGATTTCTCGATTGGCGTCGCCGGCTTTCCAGAAGGCCATATCGCCAATAAGAACGGCAAGCACGTGGACTGGGCGCATTTGCAGGGGAAAGTAGCTGCGGGCGCTGATTTCGTGCTGACACAGTTGTTTTTCGATAATGCGGACTTCTTTGAATTTAGGGATTACGTGACCAGAAAACTCGGCGTACAGATTCCCATCGTGCCCGGCATTATCTCGATTCTAAGCGCGGCACAAATTGTCCGGTTTACCCAGCTTTGCGGAGCGAAAATACCGGCTGCACTGCGCATCAAACTGGATGCATTAACCAACGACGACCAAGCCGCGATGGAATTCGGCATTGAATACGCCACGCGACAATGTGAGGAACTGTTGAGCGCGGGTGTGCCTGGCCTGCATTTCTACACCCTTAACAAGGCGCATTCGACCGTGCAAGTGCTGAAGAATCTGGATTTGGCCTGATTACGGACTTCAGGTCATAGCGAACACTTGCTCTGCAATGAAGGAAACCTACTGCATTTAAACCGATATCCGACTCAGCCAAGACAGCTCTTCCTCCGCGATCACAACAGGTTACTAAGCATCGTACCGATGACGCTCAACGGACCGGTGTCTTCCAGGCTGTCGGCAGCTTTGTCCAGTTTTTGCAGCGAGAGTTTCGCGTTCTTGTAAAATTCCTGGTCGTTCACCAGCTTGCCAACCGTACCCTGACCCTGGTTCACCTTGAGTAAAACACCGTTTAGGTTGGTCATGGCCGATTCGGTTGAATTGTAGAGCCGGTCGTCAGTCAACAATTTGCCGATGGTCCCCTGCCCGGCACTGACGTTGTTCATCACCTGCTTGGCCGAAGCCAGGGCATCCTTCGCTGAAAGGGCGGTTTCCTGCAAGTTGGTCACCGTACTCAGGGCGGAAGTATAAAGCGTATCGTCATAGACCAGTTTGCCGATCGTACCTTGCCCGGCCGCGATTTGGCTGGAAATGTTCTTCATGTTGGCGATGCTCGCAGTTATGGGCGCGCTGTTCTGCTTCACAAAATCGGTAAGCGGGCCGAGGATGTTGTCGAGTTTGTCTCCCGAAAAGGTCTTGGTGATGTTCTGGATGCCGCCGGCAGCGCTGTCCAGCTTGGCCATGATCGCGTTTAGGTCCGGTTGTTCCATGGATTCCAGAATCGTGCCCTCGGCCGCTTGAGGTGCGGGATCCGAGCCGAAGCTGATCGCAACGAAATTTTGGCCCATCAAGCCGGTGAACTTGATCGTCGCCTTGCTGTCGGTTTTGACCAAGGCGCCATCGCGCAACCGCATCACGACATTGACTTTATTACTCGTGAGCTCGATTTCGTCAACGCGGCCGATCTCAACACCGGCCATTTTAACACGGTCGCCGACCTTCAGGTCTTGCACCGTTTCGAATTGGGCGCTGACGTGATAGCCCTGGCGGAAGAAATCGCCGCTACCGAGTGTTTCGATGATTGCCCAGGCGGCCAGTACCACGAGGACGACGAAAATGCCAAGTTTGGTTTCAAGTGAGTTTTTCATAATTTTATCTTGGGGATTCACGTTTCAAATCCGCATGCAAAAACTTTTGCACAAGCGGGTCGTCAAATCTCTTGACCTCTTCCGGCGCGCCGATTGTGACAATTTTCCCGTCGACAATGACGGCAATACGGTCTGCCACGCCGAACGCGAGCTCCCGGTCGTGGGTCACTACCAGCGTGGTGACACCGGTGCGCCGGTTTAGGTGCAAGATTTCCTCGCCGATAACCACCGCTGACAACGGGTCCAGCTCGCTGGTGGGTTCGTCGTACAGTATGAGCTGCGGTTCGATGACGAGGGCGCGCGCGATAGCGACGCGCTTTTTCATGCCACCCGAGAGGTCGTTCGGCATTTTATCCACAACATCGTTTAGGCCGACGTCGGCCAGTTTTTCCACGACGATTCTGAGAATTTCTTCAGGCGGTTTGAGGCGGTGTTCGGACAGGTAAAGCCCGACATTTTCGCCCACGGTCAGGGAATTCAACAAGGCACCGGATTGAAAGACGAGCGCCATGCGGTATTTCGCCGCAACTTCCGGCGAGGTTACGGGTTCACCGTTGATGAGAATTTCGCCGGCATCCGGAATTTCCAGCCCGATGAGATGCTTGAGCAGGACACTTTTGCCGCTGCCGCTCGGTCCCATGATGACAAAAACCTCACCGGGATTAGCCTCGAAATCAATGCCCTTGAGGACTTCCTGCGCCCGGAAATTTTTCCGCAGGCCGCGCACGACGAGGCTCACACCTGAATGGTTTTGGTTCGATTCGTTCATTGCAACAGAAAGCGGGTGAGCAAATAGTCAAACATCACGATGGCCACGATGGAATTCACAACGGCCTTGGTTACGGAACGGCCTATGCCACGCGGCCCTCCGATGGTGGTCAAACCCTGGTGGCAAGACACCGCGCCAATGATCATCGCAAAGCAGAAACTTTTAAACACGCCGTTGGCGACGTCTTTCAAAACCACGATGTCTTTCAGGTCGGAAAAAAACGCCATGAACGGGATTTCCATGTGCTGGTTAAAATCCGCCACCACTGCGCCCCCAAACCAGCCGATGAGGATGGAAACGACCACGAGCATCGGCAGGGCGATCACCATGGCCAGAATCCGGGGCAGGACCAGATAATGGATGGGATTGATGTTCATGGTGCGCAGCGCATCAATCTCCTGATATACGCGCATGGAACCGATTTCCGCCGCCATGGCCGAACCAATGCGACCGGCAATCAAAATTGCCATCATCACCGGTGCCAGTTCCTTGGCAATGGCGATGCCGACAACTCCGCCAACCGCACTCGACAAACTCCGCTCAACGAGAACCGGTCCGGTTTGCAGCGAGATGACGGCGCCGATGAAAAATGAGAGCACGGCCACCATCAAGAGGCTGGCGTTGCCAATTTCAAAAAATTGCTCATACACTTTCTGGCGTTGCCGCCACGTCTGGGGCAAGGCCAGCAAGGTGCGCCAGAAAAGCAACATGACTTCGCCGATGCTTTCAAACATAAAAGTATTTTAGTTTCCCTTCGTTTCGCTGCGCGTCTGAGAAATGGTTACGTAAAAGAGACGCGTACGGTGGTTCGACTTATCCTTTTGATACTGGAAAAGGCCGAACAGGAGCGAGATTTTTTTGTGCCCCGGGGCCGCCTCGCGGCGGTAAAGATTCCATAGTAATGACTCGCTGTCTGCCCCGGCCCGGGGATTTCTTTCTTCCCGCCAGACGGACCACAGCGGCGACCAATTGCGCACGATGCCTCGGCTATCCGGCAAGGTAATTTCCAAGGGCGCGAAGATTTGCAGACGCTCGTTACCGTCGAATTGACTCTGCCAGGTGAAAAACGGCCAGAATCCCACCCGGTGTTTCTGCCTGCCCGTATCAGTATTTCTTTCCCGGACGTTGACATACAGGTAGAAGAGGATGCTGGTGCGTTGTTCATCCAGCGGATCAACGTGATAATGTTTGTAGCGGTAAAACGGCCAGAGGTAGGAATCACTCTCCTGATGCTGGTCGTGTGACTGGCTGAAAACGGGCCAGATACGCGAAGTCGTCTTTCCTTCTCCGCGAGCAAATATGACGAAAGGCCATGGGCCTTCCCACTCGTGATATTTCCGGCCGCGCTCATCCACCCAGGTGAACAGCGGCCACATAACGGAAGTCTGATCACGCAGCGGCGAACGGTCCTTCACGAAGAGTGGTATCGAGGCGCGGAATTCATCAGGGTCATCCGTGCCGATGCCGTTATTTTGGCTTAGCCAAAATGGCCAGAATAAAAACGACTGGTGGTGTCCGGGAACTGTGCTGACATCGCCGAACCCATTGGTCTGCGTCGTCACGACCTTGTGTTCCTCGCCGACGATTGGCCACACCTGCCAGCCGTGCAATCCATCACCCGTCCGCACATGGACGAACGGATAAAAATAGTTGTCGGTGACAATGTCTCTCTTTTGCGTCTGGCTGTAACCCGGAAACATAACGAAGAAAATTTTGTCACGAAACAAGCGGTTCTGGAGATGGCCATAAAACGGGGCGAAGGCCGTGTAATTCAAATTCGTGTCCAACGAACGCTGTTGAAAATATACCGGGAACAGCGTGAACTGGCGCGTGTTGAAATCGTCCGGCTGGCGACCACCGGCGAAACTTAGTAACTGGCAAAACTGCCAACGCCATTCGTCGCTGTAATGTTCGTATGTCAGCACCGGGTAAAGGATGTCAAATTCGCTTGAATCAATGATGGAATCCTTGTAGTCAGAAAAAAATGGCGGGTAGGCAATTGTTTCGTCGTCGTCAGTCTTTTCACAGTAAAAAAACGGACCGGCAGCTTCCCTGCGCTCACCAGATTCCAAAGTTAATTTAAATTCATCAAATAGAAAGCCTGCAGATAAAGTAGAGTCCGTGGATTGAACTCCGGCAAAAACTGCTCTGGAACCAAATAAAGCCAGCAAGACTGCCAACCAGCGGAGGAAGGCAAATGAGATTTCTAGCCGCATTTCACGTTATCGTTATTGTTTTCTTTCGGCGCAGCTTTAATGGCTTCTTTTCGTTTATTTAACATTCTTATTGACTTTAGTTTGATTTATCGTATTTTACAAACAATTGAGGTTTTCACCTCGGTTCCTCCGACCCCGGTGCTGACGATGTTTTGTTGGCACCGGGTTTTTTAACGAGTGGGTGCCACCGGGTTAACAAATTCAGCAGCGCTGGCACAAACGTCAAACCTGCAATCATGCAAGTGGCAATACCAATCGCCATGATTACGCCCAGACTATGAATGCCATGATGTTTGGCGAGAATCAAGCTGCCGAATCCTGCAATTGCCGTCAACCCTGACACCAAGACCGCTTTTCCAGTACTGCGGGCGAGTATGCCGGGAGTGCGCTCCTCCGCAAAACGGTTCAAGATGTGAATCCCATTGGTAACGCCAATGCCGATGACCAATGGCAAGGTCATGATGTTGGCCGGATTGAAGGGCATATTGAGAAAGCCCATAAGGCCGCCCAGCCAAAGTGTTCCAAGGGCGACGGGAATCAGTGACAAAACCACCGCCATCAAGCTACGAAAATGAATGAACACGATGAGGGCAATGGCCGCCAGCGAATACCACGCCGCCGTGATATAACTGTCCTTGAGCAGCGATTCGTATTCGAATAACTGTACTGGCGTGCCGGTAATGATCGGGTGATTCGTATCGTGCGGATCCAACACTTGACGCAAGGTTTCGACGAACTCCTGTTGGTTCTTGCGCTGCCAGACGTCCTTTTTCGGAAATACCTGCAACAAGAATTTCCCGTGCACCCCGACGAACCGGTCATGCAACGAGGGAGGCAAATCCTCCACCCGCAAGGGCGCGCGGTCGTCCTGATTTTGCAAGGCCACAAACGTATCGTGAAAAGCTTCAAACAGTCCCCGTTGGAATTCGGCAAGTTTGTCGGCGTGTTCAGAAAGAGCCGTCCCATCGCCAGCCAGCATCGCCTTGCGCAAGCCCTGGACAGTATTTTGCAGCGCCAGAAATTGGCCAGCCAGCTCCGGGTTGCTGTTGCCGACATCCGCGCGTGCCGCGCCAAGATAGCCGTAGAAGGAGTACAAGGTGCTACTCAAGGCATCAATGTCGACTGGACGCGGGTCCGGCGGTCTGAATTCCAAGGGCGCTACGGTGTCCTTGATCGCGGCAATGATTTTGAGCTTTTCGCCCTGCTCCTGATGTAGATAACCAGCGGTTGATTCCACATCCTCGACGATGTTTGTGAGTTCCCGCATTTGCTTTTCCAGCGCCACCGCCTCGTCCACATTGTCCGCCACCACGGCGATATAGAGCAGTGATTTATCCGAGGATAATTTTTTGGCATAAACCACCGACGGCAGTTTCTGGCCCTGGAGGTGCAACAAGTCATAATCAAAATTCACTTTGTGCAATTGCGTGGCAGCAAGCGCGGAAACGGCAATGATCACCACCGTGACCCAGACTGGCCTTTGCAGCCAGACGTTTTCTATCTGCGCCCGGCGGTCGTCTTCGTTGGTCTTGTGGTCAATGACATTTTGGCGGCCGCGCAAGAGCAACGCCGGCAGGATGGTCAGCATTGGTACAAGACAAATCATCAAGCCGCCGCCGCAGATGATTCCCATCTCGCGGATGCCTTTGAAATTGGTGAAAGCCATCGCGAGGAACGCTCCCGCCGTCGTCAGCGCCCCCATGAAAATACCCTGCCCGGTGAAAATCAGGGCCTTGTTCATCGCCTCGCCAGTGGTTTTGCCATGGCGCAATTCCTCCTCATAACGGGTGATGAGGTGGATGCCAAAATCAATCGCCAACCCGATCAACATCGGCAGGAAAGTAATGGTCAGCACATTCAAATGCCCGATGGTCAGCGTGGCAAACGCCAGCGTATAGACAAGCCCGAACACCAGGCAAATCAGGGCCTTCATCGGCCGGCCGGTTTCGTTGTAACCGTAGATGAAGATAAAGGTGCAAATGACAAGAGAGACAATGCTGGCGACGCTGGTATCCTCTTGCGATTGCGCCATCTGGTCGTAATCCAGCACAGGTTCGCCGGTCAGGCCGACGTTTACTCCGGGCACTTCCGCCTTGGTTTCGGCGATCAACACTCGCATGCGATCGATCGCGTCACCGGTCAAATCGCCACTGGCCACCGGCTCGTGAAAGACATTCTGCAGCACGGCATTTTTCAGTAGCGTCCACAAAACGGGGGGGGCTTCATTCGCCGCCTCTTCTGGTGCGTGAGCCGTGACCAGAAAAATTTTGCCGCGGTTGAAGGTGATGTACGACGCATTATCCGGATTGAAAAAAGCTGTCATATCCGGCGGTGGCGGTGCACCGTCGCGTTCCAAACCCTCGCGCGCCTGCTGTAAAATCTCGTCCAGCACCGGCAGCGATTTCATGAGCGAATCCGTCTGTTTGTTCTGTTCTCGCTTCGCCGTGCGAAACCCGGTATTGACCAGATCGAAGAAGGACACCAGGTTGGTAGCTTGGGAAAACTTCTGGATGAACGGCTCGTCAGCACTCAGAGCATCGCGAATGCCTGCGAGATCTTCTTCAGGTACAAACAGCAGCGCCTTGGGCCCCATCATGGAGAGATCGCCCTTGTAAAACACGTTGTGAAAGAGGTTTGTTTCCGCTTCCAGCCGCGCGCCGAGCCGTTCCACGAATTGCCGGTTTTTCTCGACATTTTCGCTCTCAACTACGACGGCCAGGTCGTCCTGTTGGCGAAATTCCTTTTCGAACTCCAAGTAGTTGTGATGGTAGCGCTTGCTGCCGCTGACCAGGTCATTCTGGTCCATGTCGAAATGCAAATACCCGACGGTGTAGGCAATGCTAACGACGAAGAGCAGCACTTGCGGCCAGAAAAAACGGCACGGATGACGATACACAGACGCTGCGAGTTTGCCCAGCAGCCGTGCCAGAATACTGTCTGGACTCAACGCCTTCATCCGCGGCTTAGTTCACCTTTTCCACATAAACCGCTGTGCCGTAACAGAG
>JBEKMT010000212.1:0-8417 GCA_050008355.1 Verrucomicrobiota bacterium | reverse complement strand
CAACAAGCCATTAGTCACGGTAAAAACGGTATCCCCGTGAATGTGCATTAGTCCGTTCGCGCCCGAGCCAACCCACAAGTCGCCATTCGTTTCCCGCGCGAGGGAAGTGATCGCGCCGCGCGCGATCAGTTGCGGATACTCAGTGAACTTTTCGTTTTGAAAGTGCACTAACTTGCCGTCCGCCGTGCCAACCCAAATTCTTCCCTGTTGGTCGTCGCACAATGCCGTGACGGAAGTGGACCAGAAAAGATCATTGGTGTAACAGTCGGCGAGTCTTCCATTTTGCATCCGCAGGAGGCCGCGAACGCCCCCATACCAGACTGTGTTGTTTTCCGTTACCAGTACAGAGTTGATGAAGGCGAAGTAGAAATCGCTCGCCCCGTTTGCGTTTGGCACTTCGTGGGGCACCTCATTGAACTTCCCTTTTTCACCGCGATAAAGCCCGCCGCCAATCGTTCCCACCCAAAGTGCGCCATCCTCCGATTCGCCGACCGACCGTGTGAAATCATTGGTCAATCCCTGCGCCGGACCATAGACAATGAGCTTGCTGCGACTCACCCGATCCAGCCCGCCGATGCGTGTGCCGACCCATAAATTACCTTCGCGATCCGGGCAGAGCGAACGTATATCGTCTGCAGAGAGACCATCTTCTTTGCCGATCCTGATAAATCGTTCGCCGTCAAATCGGTAAAGCCCGACATCGAGCGACCCGGCCCAAATCGTGCCATCCGATTCTTGCGTCATGCACGTCACGTAATCAAAAGGCAGTCCGTTTGATTCGTTGTAGGTGATCCATTGGTCATGTTTGCGGCATAGCACAATTCCATTGCCGATGCTGACCCAGACATTGCTTGACTGGTCGACCAGCAGGCAATGGGCGCGAATTGCGTCCACGCCCTCTGGGCCAGAGATCTCCGTCAAATGATTATCTTTGTATTCGAATAATCCGCGCGCTGTGCCAATCCATACTGCGCCCTCACGGCTTTGTGCCAGCGAAAGAATCACCGTTTGTCCCAGGCCGACCAGGGCTTGATTCTCCACGAAATTTCCGTTTTTATAAATGCCCACGCCGGTGCGCGTGCCCACCCAAAGCTGCCGGTCCGAATCTTCCAGTAAAGCGGTCACGACGTCGCTGTTTGCCAGGCGTTCAGGCATGAGCATGCCTTCAAACTGGCCATTTCTATGCCGGCATAACCCCGCGCTGGTACCGATCCAAAGCGTTCCCTCGTGGTCTTCACACAATGCGGTGACTTCCACGCTGGGCAAACCATCTTGGAGGCCGAAAGTGGTGAAGCGCACCCCGTCGAAGCGGGCGAGCCCTTCCTGTGTTGCCAGCCACAAATAACCGTTCTGGGTTTGCGCAATGGCGTTAACTGTATTTTGAGGCAGGCCGGCTTGCGCGTTCCAGGCGCGAATAACCAAGCCGGCTGGACTGAATTGGCTGGTGGCGGCACCCATCTGTCCAGTCGCCAGAAATATGACTAGCGCCATCAAAATCTGTGGCAGCCTCTTGGAGTTTAACGGTAATCGCATTTTTCAGCCGGAGTTTCAAACGCCCGTCTTGGGGCAATAGAAAGCACCCGGTCATGAAATGCAAGTTGAGATGAGGTTTCTCCCCCGAATGTGGGATTTCGTTTTACGAATGAATAAGAGAGATTGCCGGCATCCGGCGGAACGATAGCACAGCCACCAAAATCATTTTGGTTAGGGTTGATCAGATTTACTTGTTTTATTGGCGGACAACGTTAAAAGAGATGACGCCACTCCGCCCCTTGTCATCATCATGGTTTATGGATCGAATACATTGGCCTTGGGCTCGCAACCGGAACTGAATGAAAGCACTCGTAAAAAAAGAGAATAAAACCGGCCTCTGGCTGGAAGATGTGCCGAAACCTGACGTCGGCATCAATGACGTGCTCATCCGGGTGGATCGCACCGGCATTTGCGGCACCGACCTGCATATCTACAAATGGGATGCTTGGGCGCAAAAGACCATACCTGTGCCGATGGTGGTCGGTCATGAATTTGTCGGTGAGGTGGTCGAAGTTGGCTCCAACGTAAAAGATTTTTTCAGTGGCGAAGTGGTGAGTGCCGAAGGCCATGTCGTTTGCGGACGCTGCCGCAATTGCCTCGCGGGCCGGAGGCACCTCTGCAAGGATACCAAGGGCATCGGCGTCAATCGTCCCGGCGCGTTCGCGGAATTCATTTCCGTACCCATGACCAATGTCTGGCACCATCGAAAGGACATCGACCGAGATGTGGCTTCCATTTTCGATCCTTTCGGTAACGCAGTTCACACGGCGCTCTCGTTTCCCGTCCTCGGCGAAGATGTGTTAATCACTGGTGCGGGACCGATCGGCATCATGGCGGTTGCCATCGCCAAACACGCCGGCGCACGCCATATCGTCATTACCGACGTGAACGATTACCGGCTGGACCTTGCTCGACAGATGGGCGCGACCGTCGCGTTGAACGTGAAAAACGGAAATCTCGCCGAAGTGCAGAAGCAGCTCGGACTGAAAGAAGGATTTGATGTTGGCTTGGAAATGTCCGGTAACCCGGCCGCATTTAACAGCATGATTGACAACCTGTGCCATGGCGGCAGAATCGCCATGCTTGGCATCCCGTCGGAACCAATTTCAATTGATTGGAACAAGGTCGTGTTCAACATGCTGACAATCAAAGGTATCTACGGTCGTGAGATGTATGAAACGTGGTACAAGATGTCGGTCATGCTGGAGAGCGGATTGAACATTCGACCTGTCATAACTCACCGTCTCCATTACACCGAATTTGAAAAGGGCTTCAAAGCCATGCTTGAAGGTCAATGCGGCAAGGTGATTCTGCATTGGCAGAACCGACCTTGACCACTTGCAACACTAATCTGACGGCCGGTAAAACTGACTGCCTATCGTCAAGTGATTCAATTATCCAACCCTGACCAACCCGATGAAAAGTTTTGCACCAATCATTATAAGCTTTGTGCTTTTACTGGCGTTACCGGCAATGAGCGAACTGAGCGTTCCCGGCTTTACGTCATATACGGACCTGGATCCGCACACCGGCAACCCGATCAGCGACAGTCCGTTGCTCAAAATATTCTGGGAGGGAGAAATAAAAAATCCGGGTGAGCTCGATTGCAGCGTAACCTTGCATTTATCTCCCGGCAAGACGACCAGATTACGCCTGGTCGTTGAGGGGAAATCGCTTGAGTCCGTGGCAAAGGGTGAGGGCGACAACACCACCGTGGTCTTCTCACCCGTTCCAATCAGTTCCGCGGGCTACCAGCGTTTTACCTTGGAATCAATCGACGACACCAACCTCCAGCGCGATGACATTCAGGCCCTCGTGTTAGACGGGCCGGCTGCGAACGGGGCACATTTTAATCTGGTCGAACGTATCAACGCCGCCTCGGTTCATTTGAGTTATCCAACCGCCGGATACACCAATATAACCGGGTTTTATTGCGAGGTGACAGCATTGGAAGATCCGATTTGGACTTACTACATGGCGTGTGGTTGGCATCGTGGGTATTTTGGAATGCAGGTAAACGGCCCCGCAGAGCGCCGTATCATCTTCAGCGTTTGGGACAGCGGCAATGAGGCGGTCGACCGAAATAAAGTTGCCGCCGAAAACCGGACCACTCTCCTGGCCAAAGGCGCGGGTGTGTATGCGGGCGATTTCGGCAACGAAGGCACCGGCGGTCACAGTCACCTCATTTATCTATGGAAAACCGGCGAGAAACAGCGCTTCTTTGTTACCGCTCGGCCGATCGATGCCAACTTTACCATCTACTCTGGTTACTTTTTCCGTCCCGACCAAAATCAATGGACGCTGATTTCCAGTTGGAAAGCGCCGAATGATGGTGCTTACCTTCATGGTCTCTACAGCTTCAACGAGGACTTTGCCGGCGAGAACGGTTATCTCCGTCGCAAAGCCCTTTTCGGCAACCAATGGCTGCTTACCGCGGACGGGCAATGGCACGAGCAGACTGTTGCCACCTTTAGCCATGATGCTACTGGCCGTCACGACCGGTCGGATCGTTTCATGGGGGTCGAGGAGGGGCAATTCTTTCTTTCGAACGGAGGTTTCATTCCAGGTTACACGAAATTTGGCGAAAAGTTTAGCCGCCCGGCCACCGGCCAGCCACCAACCGATATCCCCCAGGCTTTCCTTCCTTGAATATCATGGACTTCCGATTGTGAACTTGAAGACGATCCAGTCCGTGCTTTTGGTATCCGCTCTCTTGCTGTGGACACTCAGGGCGGTTGATTCATCGTGGAATCAAGGCTGGAAGTTTCACTTGGGCAATGCGGATCTAACCGCCGATGACCGGGGCTGGGTGGATGTCGCGTTGCCACATACTCCGAGAATCGAATCTCCCGAAAACGTCGACCATCATTTTCAAGGATATTGCTGGTATCACAAACATTTTCCAGCCGAACCCGCCTGGATGGGAAGGAAAGTGCAGTTGCGTTTTGACGGCGCAATGCAGGTGGCCGAAGTCTGGTTGAATGGTAAGTTGCTCACCGTTCACAAGGGTGGCTACCTGCCTTTTACCATGGATCTGACGCCCGGATTAGATTGGAATGCCGACAACCTTCTCGCTGTCCGGCTGGATAATCGTGACCAATCGACCGTGCCGCCGGGTAAGCCGCTGGCCAACCTTGATTTCACTTACCAGGGTGGTCTTTACCGCGACGCTACGTTGATCGTTACCGATCCGCTGCACATCACTGACGTATTTGAAGCCAACCGCGTCGCTGGCGGCGGCATTTTCATCCGAACGGAATCAGCGGATGCCACCAATGCCACGATCTTCGTCCAGGCAGATGTTCAAAATGATGCCGCCAACGCCAGCGACACCAGCATTCAATTCACAGCACTCGATCCCCGGGGCCAGTCTGCGGCCGCCATTAAGATCGGGCCGTATCATCTGGGTGCGCGCACAAATTTCGAGTTCACGACCAATTTGACGATCGCCCGGCCCTGTTTGTGGCATCCGGATCATCCATTTCTTTACAACCTTGATACTAAGCTGTGGCGCGAGGATAAAACCATTCAAACTGTCGATACGCACTTTGGCATCCGGACTCTGGCTTATGACGATAAACTCGGCTTCGTTCTGAACGGCACCCCGGTCACCATTCGCGGCGCCAACCGCCACCAGGATTATCCGTGGCTCGGTAACGCGGTTCCGGACAATGCCCAATATCGCGACTTGAAACGATTAAAAACGGCCGGTTTCAATTTTTTGCGGCTCGCACATTATCCGCAGTCTCAGGCTGTCATGGATGCCTGCGACCAACTGGGATTAATGGTATCTGTTTGTACTCCGGGTTGGCAGTGGTGGAACAATGATCCTCAATTCCGCGATCTCGCCCGGCAGGATGTGCGTGAAATGGTTCGCTGGCACCGTAATCATCCCTCGGTGATCATGTGGGAAGTCAGCTTGAACGAGACCTACGGTCACGAAGAATTTTATGGCGAATGCGCGCAGATTGCACGGCAGGAATATCCCGGTGGCCAGCTCTTTGTCTCCGGCGATTCTTACGCTAGCCATAATGTCGGTTACTATGACGTTCCTTACGCAGGTTGGGCGGAACCCTATTCCCGTCCAGCAGCGCCGGGGTTTGAGGGCCGCAAACGTTCTTTCGCCCGCGAATACGGGGACTACGAATTTGGCGGCGAACTCAGCACGACGCGCGTAGCGATTGGAGATGGAGAGAATGCCCAATTGTTGCAGGCATGGAATTTTCTCTGGGCGCACAATAAAAACTCCGGTTGGAACTGGCTGATTGGCGACTCCATCTGGGTTGGCACAGACCACGCGCGGGGTTGCAGTGATGAAAAACCTGTCAGCCGTTGCGGCGTGCTTGACTATTTTCGTCGCCCAAAATTTTCTTATTACTTGTTTCAAAGTCAGCGAAGTACGCAAGCGCCGGCAATTTTCATCGCCAACTACTGGACGCCGCGGCCGTCGCCGGTGAAAGTCGTCGTGTTTGCCAATTGCGACGAAGTGGAATTGCAACTCAACGGCCAAACCATCGCGCGACAGAAACCGGATTCCGGCCCCGACTCAGAATATGGCGTGTGGCATCCGGAAGCCGACCCCGTCTACATGGCCAAAGGAAAGGATGTTCGCGACGACGAAAAGACCTCCGCCGCTAACGCGCAGAATCCGGTGATTCAAAGCCAGCTCGCCATGTTTGACGGCGGCAATTGCCGGAACGTGATGCATCCGCCGTTCACTTTTGCGCCGGTGCCGTTTGTGGCCGGCGAGCTCAAAGCCATCGGTTACCTCGGGGGCCGCCCGGTCTGCGAATGTGTCCGCCGAACGCCTGGCTCGCCAGTCGCCCTGCGGTTGGCCGCGGAGACGTTGGGTCGCCAGTTGTCAGCTGACGGCACCGATGCTGTCTTTGTTCGCGCGGAAGTCATCGACCAACGAGGTGAAATTGTACCCACGGCAGGTTTGCCGATTCGCTTCGCCGTGGTCGGGCCGGGTAAAATGATCAGTCCGCCCGAAATGAAATCAGAGGCTGGAGTGGCGTCAATGTTGTTGCAGGCCGCCGCGACACCCGGGCAGATTAGCATCGTGGCCATAACCTCCGGCTTGCCTCCGGCAAAAATGGATATTCGTTCCCATATGGCGCTGAACTGAACGTTCCAAATCAAAATTGAGATTTTATGTTCCAACCATTCCAAAATCACCTCAAGACCCAGTTGGCGGAAATTAAACAGGCCGGCACCTACAAGCGTGAACGCGTCATCAGCACGCCACAAGGTACCATGATTCGGGTCGCCGATGGCCAACCGGTTCTTAACATGTGTGCCAACAATTATCTCGGCCTGGCACAGCATCCGACCGTGCTGGCCGCCGCAGCGGAAGCCATTAAAAAGTGGGGTTACGGGATGGCCTCCGTCCGTTTCATCTGCGGCACTCAGGGAATTCATAAACAGCTTGAAGCCAAATTGAGCGAATTTCTCGGCACCGAAGACACGATTCTTTATTCTTCGTGCTTCGATGCCAACGGCGGTCTCTTCGAGACGTTACTCGGTGCGGAAGACGCGATCATCTCCGACGAGTTGAATCATGCGAGCATCATTGATGGAATCCGGCTTTGCAAAGCGCAACGTCATCGTTACAAAAATAACGACATGGCCGATCTGGAGGCAAAATTGCAGGAGGCGTCCAGCTGCCGCTTCAAAATGATCGCCACCGACGGCGTTTTCTCAATGGATGGCTACATCGCCAACTTGCGAGCCGTTTGCGACCTGGCCGGAAAATACCATGCTTTGGTGATGGTGGATGATTCACATGCGGTCGGTTTTATGGGCAAACATGGCCGTGGCACGCACGAATACAACGAGGTCATGGATCGCGTGGATATTATCACGGGCACATTGGGCAAGGCCTTGGGCGGCGCCAGCGGCGGTTACACGAGCGGACGCAAGGAAGTCATTGAATTTCTGCGCCAACGCTCCCGGCCCTATCTTTTTTCCAATACCCTGGCTCCTTCCATTGCCGGTGCATCATTAAAGGTTCTGGAATTGCTCACAGTCTCGACTGAATTACGTGACCGGTTGGAAGCTGGCACAAAATTTTTCCGCGATGGAATGTCCAAACTGGGGTTCAATATTTTACCCGGTGTGCATCCCATCGTGCCGGTGATGCTCGGCGACGCCGCGCTCGCGGCAAAATTCGCCGACGCCATGCTTCAAAAAGGCGTTTATGTCATCGGATTCTCCTACCCGGTGGTGCCGCAGGGCAGGGCCCGCATCCGCACCCAGATTTCCGCAGCGCACAGTCGGGAAGAATTGTCTTTTGCGATCGAAAAGTTCGCCGAAGTGAAAAAGGAATTGAGCGTTTGAACCCTTTGATTTCAACCCGGTGAAGAGCTTGATCTCCAACAACCTGCTCGAAAAACTGTTCGCGGATTTTCAGCCGGATCCGGAAAGTGAACCGCCACTGGTCATCCAAAAAGCGCTGTTCCTGGCGCGCCGATTGCAAGAGCGCGCGACGGAGTTGCAAACGTCTTCTGAGAAGAGACAGCAATCGGAGTTGGACCGGATGCTGCAAACCCCTTCGGACAAGGCGACGCTCGCGCAAATGACCGATCAGGCGTTTCGTACCAGCAATCCCCGGCGGGCCGTCGAGCACCTGATCCACATTCTGGATGTGCAGGGCGTGCCGCGGTTCTTCAGCCCTTGGGACCGCACGCTGATGAAGGGTTTTCAATCCTTTGGCGGTTATTTGCCAGGTGTCGCGCTGCCGCTCGTCAAGGAACACATGCAGAAGGAAACAGCCAACGTCATTCTGCCCGGCGAAAAGGATCAGCTCGCACATCATCTGACTGAACGCACGCGCGAGGGCGTGCGCATGAATGTCAATTTTCTCGGTGAAGCCATTTTGAGCG
>JBEKMT010000211.1:0-8472 GCA_050008355.1 Verrucomicrobiota bacterium | reverse complement strand
CCGATGCGGGCCGCCGCGCCGTTCGGTCCTCCCACCACCCAGTTGGTTGCCGCCAGCGCCTGAATGATGTGTTCGCGTTCCACGTCTTTTGGCCTCACGGGGCTGTTCGCCCAGCCTCCGCCAACCGCATTCGAGATCTCTGAAGCTCCTCGCAATTCATCCAAATCGGCCCGCAAAACTTTGTCGGGTGATAGGATTACCGGGCGCTCGACGACGTTGTGCACTTGGGAGCGGGAAGTTAGTGCCAATCTCCGCTCTTTCGCAGCTACGCGAGCGATTACAAGATTTGGCCAATCGTGGTTACAAAAAAACGCCGCGCCTCTCGGTTTCAATTGCCAATCTGGTCATGACTCCAATGCCCGTCCATAAATTTTTCTTTCGTTGTTGTCAGGCAACCGTTTCAATTCACCGCAAATGAGCACGGATGAATATGAATGGCTTTTGGGGAGGAGAAGTAGCAGTTCCCGGCGCTTTCCCTCCACGCAGTCAGGACGCGGTTCGGTCAATGCCTCTTTAGTCCATGTTCATTCGTGTCCATTCGTGGTTCAACTTCTGGTTCTCGGAAACCGGCCATGCTGACGACGCTGCGCATCAAAAATCTCGCCCTGGTGAGCGACCTAACGCTCGAACTCCAGCCCGGTTGCAATGCGGTTACCGGGGAAACCGGCGCGGGCAAGTCCATCATCATTGGCGCGCTGAATCTCATGCTGGGTGAAAGGGCTGACCGCACCCTCATCCGCAGCGGTGAGGACAGTTGCTCCGTCGAAGCAGTGTTTGACGTAACCAATCTGAAGCTTCGGGAGAGGCTGCAGTTTTTTCTGGATGATAATGGCCTTGAGCCTTGCGGAGAGGATCAACTCGTACTCAAGCGCACGTTCACTAACGCCGGGGCCAACCGGCAGTTCATCAACGGCTCGCCGACGACGCTGAGCATCCTCGCTTCCATCGGCGAATGGCTGGTGGATATGCACGGCCCGCACGATCACCAATCCCTGCTGCATCCTGCAAAACAATTGGCGATCTTGGACGCGTTTGGCGGCCTTGCGCAGGAGCGCGAATCCTTTGGCGATCTCGTCCGGCGCCGCCTGGAGCTGGAGACCGAAAAAGCCGCCCTCGTGGTGGATGAAAAAGCCTACTTTCAGCAACTCGACCTGTTGCGCTTTCAAGTGCAGGAGATTTCCGCCGCGCATTTACAACCCGGTGAAGATGAAATCCTCGGGCAGGAATTCCAGCGCGCCAGCAACGCGGCGAAGCTACTGCAATTGAGCCAGGCCGCACTGGATGCCCTGGGCGAAAGCGACGATTCTCTCCTCACTCAATCGGGTGCCGTGGGCCGCCTCCTGGCTGAACTGAATCGCGTGGATGCCGGTGCGGCTTCGTTGGTGGAAATACATGGGCGGGCCACTGAGGCGCTCCGCGAACTGCAGGCCGAGTTGTCACGTTACGCCGATAAGGTGGACATCGATCCCGCACGGCTGGCGGAACTGGAAGAACGTCTGAACCTGCTCCACTCGCTCAAACGGAAATACGGCGGTTCCCTCGCGGAAATCATCGAGGCAGGCAGCCTCGCCAGGGAAAAATTGCGATCCCTCGAAAGCCGTGACGGGGAACTCGCCCGCTTGAACGCTTTGCTGGAAAAAATCGGGTTGGAGATTGTGACCGCGGGCAAAAAACTGTCGGCCGCCCGCAAGAAAGTCATTCCGCCACTCGCCAAAGCCGTCAGCAAACAACTGGGTGATTTGGGCTTCAAGCAAAGCCAGTTTGATGTGGCCTTAACTGCCGTTCAAGTTGGAGAGGAGGTGACGAGTCTCCAATCAAAGGAAAATCGGGGTCTGACATCTGCTCCGGCAATCAAACAATCCGGTTTTGACGACATTGAGTTTCAGTTCGCGCCGAACCCCGGGGAACCGGCGCGACCCCTGCGGGCCATTGCCTCCAGCGGCGAAATGGCACGTGTCATGCTGGCCTTGAAGACCGTCCTCGCCGCCGAAGACGAAATTCCGGTTTTGGTTTTCGACGAGGTGGACGCCAACGTCGGCGGAGAAACCGCGAACGCCGTCGGTGAAAAGATGAAACAAATTGCCGCAAAACGGCAGGTGCTGTGCATCACGCATCTGCCCCAGGTCGCGGCGACCGCAGACGCGCATTATGTTGTGTCGAAACAGCTAAAAAATGGCCGGACAATTTCCGGGATTCATCTCCTCGATGCACAAGAACGCATCACTGAGTTGGCCCGGATGCTCGGCGGTCAGACCGAAGCCGCGCGCAAGCACGCAATGGCACTGGTGAAATAATTTAATCAGATTGCGAAAGTCGGGAACCAAAGCTTTCCTGAATGTTGATTTATAAAACGTTCCCGTCGAAATTGATGAGTCCATTTTTTAGGCAGTTGAAACGCAATATTATGATTCCTACTATTAAAAAATTAGTCCCCATCCTGATGGTGGCTTTTTCGTTTTGCTTATCTGCTCAAGCATTAGTTATTAATGCTACTTATGATACTAGCGTCACTTCGTCCCCGCAGGCTGCGCAAATCGAAAACGCCTACAATTGGGTGATCCAGACTTATGAAAATCAATTTACCAATGATATCACGGTAAATATTACGGTCTATTGGGGTGGCAGCGCGGATTTGGGACAAGTTGGTTTGGGAGAAAGCGAAACTTTCGCCGTGGGAGCCAACGATTATTCACAAGTAGTGGGCGCCTTGTACGCCGCGCAGTCCAGCGCTTACGACACCGAGGCCGTCAACAGTCTTCCCGCGAGCGACCCGACCGGTGGTGGCGGTCAATGGTACGTTCCGCAGGCCGAAGCCAAGGCTCTCAATCTGACTTCGTTGGGGGTCGATCCGAACGGGACTTCGGAGGATGGTGAAGTCGGCTTCGGGACGAACGGCATCAGTTACACTTTCGACCCGACCAACCGCGCGGTTCCAGGCGAATATGATTTTATTGGCGTGGCCGAGCACGAGACCACCGAAGTGATGGGGAGGACGAATTTTGGTTTGGATCAGAACGGGAACTATGTCCCTTATGACCTCTTTCGCTTCACGGGGAGCGGTACGCGAAGTTTCGATTACAATGCCTCCGACGCTTACTTCTCCATTGATAACGGTGTCACCGTATTGAAGGATTTTAATGATGGCGGCGCGAACGGCGGCGACGTCCAGGACTGGGCGACGAGCACTCCGGCAGACTCGTACGACGCATTCATTTCCGCTGGTCAGAAGGGTGCCCTTTCGACCGCAGATTTCATCGCGATGAACATTCTCGGTTACAGCTCCCCTGGCATCAGCTCCGCACACGTGGTTGGGACCCGATTGGCCAACGGAAGTTTTCAGCTCAGTTTCACCAATCTTGCTGCCACGAGCTTTTCGGTATTGAGCTCCACCAATATCACGGCGCCTTTGAGCGAATGGACCGTTCTGGGAACCGCCGTCGAATACCCTGTCGGCGAATACAACTTCACCGATACACAAGCTGGTACAAAGCGTTTTTATTGCATCCGCTCACCTTGACCTGCCTTAATCTTTCGTCCAATCATCACCGCGGTCAGGACGACGCAACCCCAGCCGAAGAAATCCCCGTGCAGGTTGTAGTAGGTGGCGGTGGATTTCTGGTCGGGACTCAGCAGGGGAATTTTGACGGCCAGCACTCCTTTGCCATACTCACTGCCGTTACCTTCGCGGAACAGGTCTTCAATGCGTCCGTGTCCGTCAATGTAGCAGGTCACTCCATTATTGCAGCAGCGGAGCAGGGGCAGTCCGTTTTCGACCGCACGAAAAACCGAGTTGGCCATGTGTTGCCATTGCTCGGAACCGGTGCCGAACCAGCCGTCGTTCGTGAGGTTTATAAAAAAATCGAGGTTGTCGTGTGCTGCCTTGCGCGCCACGCCCGGGAAAGTGTCTTCAAAGCAGATCAACGTCGAGGTTTTGGCCTCATGACGTGATTTATCGGGGGCACCTACATAAATAATGTTCGTCGACCCACCGGCGGACCCGTCCAGGCCGGTGAGCGAAAACGTCACAGCCTTGTCGCCCGGCGTCCAGCCACCGACGATGGGTGTGAACCATTTCAAGAAGGGCAGCCAATTCACAAGCGGAACATATTCACCGAAGATGACGAGCTTTTGTTTATGATAGGCGGCGGTCAGCAGCCCTTCCGGATTGACCAGAAACGCGGCGTTGAAATAGTTCGTTTCGGTCGGCGAAGCGGCCAGATCTTCTCCGTTGAGGATGAGCCAGACATGATGTTCGCGGGCCAGGGCGCTGATCTGGTGGACATTTTCCACGCTCATTTCCGGCACGGCTGACTCCGGCCAGATCAACAGATCGGTGGGGTTGGTCAGCGCCTTTTCATTTTGCGCCAGAAATTCCTGGAAATAATTTTCGTCCACGTCGGGGTTCCAAATGGCCGTTTGTGGAATACTCGGTTGAACCATCGTGACCCGCAGGAAGTCGCCCGTTGCACTGCCCCGGCTCATCGCGAAAAATCCGCCGACAAAGCAGAAGATGATCACCAGCAACGGCAAAACGATTTCCGCCTGCCAGACATGGCGTTTGGCCGGGTGACGATAAATCATCTGCGCCGCGCAGAACAGCGCAAGGGAAAACCAGGCGACGAGGAATGAGACGCCATAAACGCCGGTGACAGAGGCAATTTGAATGAGGGGCACGAGTTTGTATTGGGACACGCCGAGGAAACTCCAGGGAAATCCGCCGAATAACCAGGCGCGGAGCATTTCCAGTGCGACCCACGCCGCCGCGCCACCAATGGACCATCCGAGGCGGTTGGCCCAGTTGGAATTCGCAAATTTAAAATTCCCAACCAGCCAGACCCATGCAGCGAAGAACAGTGCCAGATAGGCGGCCAGCGCGATCCAGCCAAGGATCGGGAAAAACGGATAAGGAATGAGCAGCAACCAGTAAAGCGAGGCCAGCCAGAAGGCCAGCCCGCCAGCGTAACCGGCTCGGAAGGCGTCCGCGCCGGACTTGCCGTGCGCGGCGAAGACCATCAACGCGGGGGCGATCCATGCAAAACCCGCGAAACTCAGCTTGGGAAACGCGCTGGAAAGCAGGAGGCCCGCGAAAACTGCGGCCAGATAGCCGCTGCGCCAGAACAGTTCCCGGCAAAAGCTGCGGGCGGTTTCTAATGGCGTATAATCATCGCAAAACACCGGACCAAGTTTGGTGCTGTTTGCGGCCTCGCGCCGGACCGCCCGGCTGGCGTTCACCACCACGGCCTCGCGCGCGCCGCGCCAGACGGCAAAGTCCGCGGTTGAATTGCCGGCGTAATCAAAGCCGCGTTCGCCGAACTTCTCCGTGAGCGCTCGAAGCTTGTTCGCGCTGCGCAAATTTGTTTTGCCATTGCTCGCCATCACCTCGTCGAAAATGCCGACATGGTCCGCCACCGGCTGCGCCATTTTTAAGTCGGACGCCGTGGCGAGCACCAGCTGGCGGCCGGCCTGCTTCTCCCTGACCAGCCATTCGAGAAAGGGCTCATGGTAAGGCAACTCTCCCGGGTTGATCCGGACCCGCGCGGCAAGTTGATGCTTTAACCAGGCGCGGCCGCGGAGCCACCAGAACAGGATTTGAAAAATGGCCAGAGGATTACGCCGCAGCAATCGCGCAAGCGACTCGAACATGAGGTCGGTGCGGATGAGTGTGCCGTCCAGGTCAACGGCGAGCGGAATGGATTTGTTGTCAGCCACACGTCATGCTGGCGGATTGAGTTGGCCGTTGACAAGACTTCTACTACGCTTGGGTGATGAAATTGTGCTGGCGCAACCCGTTTTTCATCTTGGGAGTCGTGCTGTTGTGGCGCATCGCCTTGCTGATTTTTACTGCGCAGCCCGTTCCGTCGAATGATGCCTTCATTTTTGATGGAGGCATGGCGAACTGGCTGAAGCACGGACTTTATGTGAACCCTTGCATCGAGGTGGGCTATCCCATTTCCAGCGGAAAGGTTTTTTCAATTTACCCGCCGGTTTATCAGGTTGCGCTGTTGGCCTGGATGCCGGTGTTTGGCGCGAGTGCGTTTTCCATAATGGCCATGCACCTGGTGATGTTCGGGATCGATGCCTGGCTGGCGCTGGTCATCTTGAAACATTTCTTTCCCGCTGAAACGAATTACGCCTGGGCGGCGTTGCTGTTATTCGGCATCACCTTCAATGACCGGCCGGAAGATCTGGCGCACATTTTTGGCCTCAGTTCGCTCTGGCTGGTAAACCGGCAAATTGCAGGCACGCGCCATGATGCCCGGGTTGCCGGCGCCACCTTCCTGGCGCTGTTGTTTACGCTTTATACCTCGCTGGTGGTCGGCGCGGTTTATTTTGGTGCGGGCTTTTTCGCCAGCGCCATGGCTTGGTGGTTTCAGCGGAAAAAATTTCTCGTCCTCCCGTTTTTTCTGGCTGCTGCGTCGTTCGTTGCGATCCTATTCTGGGTTATTGAAGTTCATCCACTCTGGTGGCAGGGCTTTTTGGAGAATGGGGAAAAACAATCCGTCGTGGGCGGTTTTCATGCTCCGCGTGCTCTGGACTTGGTCAAACTCGTCCGCACCGTCCCGGTTTTTCTGGCGGCGACCGCCACGCTGCCTTGGGTGTGGGCGCGCCGCCGGCAATTGACGGCGGAACCCTGGCTGCTCGTTGCGGCCGGATGTTTTGTCATGGGAGTCATAACGCTCTGCCTGGCGATGACCTTCGTCTCCCCCAATTATGTTGGTTACGCGGTGTATCTGGAAATCATCGTTGCCGCCGGGCTGTTGGCTCTCGTTGACCGAATATCCCCCAACGCCCGAAGGCTCCCGCAGATTTTGATTCTGGGCTGCGTGTTGCTGGTTGGCGTGCGAGCGGTCGGCATGACGACCTGGGGGGCGGCTTGTGCCTGGAACAACAGCTATTGGCAAACGCGCAAAGAACTGCGCGTTGAGCTCGCACCTTTCGTCAACTCAGACGCACCGGTGGTGATTTCTTCGGCATATCTTTACAGCTCGCTCGCATTCGGAGTGAAACACCCGATCCACGCCGATTGGTATTTCGACCGCGGCGTTAATGCGCGCGACCAGGACTTTCAGGGGATGAAGAAATTGCGGCCGCCAAAACTTGTCCTGACACAATTTGATTATTATCGCGGATTCGGCGACGTCCTCAACAAGCTGCGCCAGCATCCCGAGTTGGTTGCTGTGACTGTGCGCGATGAAACGAAGGTTCGGACCCCGGATTCAATCCCATCGATGCAACGCATCCTGCAGAATATCTCCTGGGCGCCGATCATTGTGGATTTGGATTGGAAATAGTCCTGGGCGAACAAGGAGCGCTGAGGCGGTGGGGGAATTCGGGAAATGGAAGTTGGCCTTCGCTCTACCGTGACACGATGCTTTTGTCTAAGCCGCGCTAATCCGCCAACGCCCGCTCAATCAAATTTTTCTCGCGGTCACCATAATGTAATTTCAAGGCCTCGGCCCTCGCGGCTTCGGTCATTTTTTCCCAGGATTTGCGGAGGGCGTTGATCATCTTTTCGTCGTCACTCTTCGCGGCGAGCGGGGAGAATTGAAATTCCAGGAACACGAGGCACAATGCGTCTTCGAGCACGCGGACCTCAGGGTCGGCGGGGAAATTCTTCTTCAGGTTCAGGTCTTGCACGCGGCGGATGATTTCTTCGTCATAGCCGGTTTCCCGCAAGATCTCGCCTGACTTTTGAGCGTGAAATTTTTTCAGGTCGGCCCGCCATTTCAGGTAGCCGGCCCGGGTCATTGGGTAACTTTCCCGCGGACTCTGCCAGCGGCAGATGTGCTGGCAGCGCGCCGCCAGCCGCAGGGCTTCGCCTGCGTGCGGGCAAAGCTTCAACACCCAATCCGTCAGTCGCTGCGCGTAAAGCAATTCGCGCGGCTGGGAATTTTCGTGATGGGGGTCGTGCGAGTTTTCCGCGTCGAAACGGCGGATGGCTGTATCGAATTTTTCGTTCACGTTGTGGATCTTAACAGGTTGTTTCAGCGCGGATGTTTTTTAATGACGTATCTTATCACGAAAACTCGGGGGGACATGCCGGTCGCGCGCTCGAAGGAAATGCAAAAACTGTTGATGCCTTGGTAGCCACAGGCAGTGGCGATGGCCTGGACTTTCAGCGTAATATCAGCAAGGAATTTCTTGGTGCGGTCCATCCGCATCCGCTGGAGTTCCCGGCCGCAGGTGCGGCAGGGGATCACTTTTTCGAGGGTGAAACCCGGGGAAAGATGCCAGCCGAGTTCCCGGGCATATTTTTCAATACCCTGATGAAATCGGTAGTCGTACCAGCCTAGAGCCAGTAGAACGCGCTCTTGTTCTTTGATCATCGGGCGGTGACCAATAAAGCGTATGTTCGTTAATATTCAAGCTTTTCCAAAGCGACGGTGCTTTGCCCTGGCCATGGTTTGGTTCCGTGAATGGCCGGCGGCGGCGGACGAAGCGGAGTGCTCTTTTTCAAATAGAACTATGGAA
>JBEKMT010000210.1:0-8536 GCA_050008355.1 Verrucomicrobiota bacterium | reverse complement strand
CTGATGATGTATTGTCTGGAAACCTATTATGAACATTCCCACGACCAACGTGTGATTGACGTGATGACGAAGTATTTCAAATATCATCTCGGCCTGCCCGACGACCAATTGCTGACTCATTACTGGCAGAAAATGCGCGGCGGGGACGAACTTTACAGCATCTACTGGCTATACAACCGCACGGGCGACCCGTTCCTGATGCAACTGGCGGATAAAATTCACCGTTGCACCGCCAACTGGGAAATGGACGGCACACTGCCCAACTGGCACAACGTCAACATCGCCGAATCCTTCCGGGAACCCGCGGAGCATTTTGAGGAAACGCATGATCCCGCAGAGTTGCAGGACAGCTATGCGGACTTCATGGAAGTCAGAAAACGCTACGGTCAGGTACCCGGCGGGATGTTCGGCGGTGATGAAAACTGCCGGCCCGGTTACTCAGATCCGCGGCAGGCGATTGAAACCTGCGGCATGGTGGAACAAATGTTATCCGATGAATTGCTGGTACAACTGAGCGGCGATCCTTTTTGGGCGGACAATTGCGAGAACGTCGCTTTCAACACTTATCCGGCTGCACTCACGCCCGACATGCGAGCGCTGCGTTATCTCACTGCACCGAATCTGGTGGTGAGCGACGCCAAAAACCACTCGCCCGGCATCCAAAACGGAGGTCCGTTTCTGCTGCTGAATCCATTCAGTTCGCGTTGCTGCCAGCACAACCATTCGATGGGCTGGCCGTATTTCACCAAGCATCTCTGGCTGGCTTCCCCGGACAATGGCCTGTGTGCAGTGGTGTTCAGCGCGAGCAGCGTCATCGCGCAAGTTGGCGACGGCACGAAACTGCGCATCGAAGAACAAACACATTATCCGTTCGAGGAGAAAATTCGTTTCACGCTGCACCCGGAACGGGCCGTGACCTTTCCATTGTATTTACGGATTCCCGGCTGGAGCCATTCAGCGACTGTTACCGTCAACGGCGAGCAGGTATCAATCGCACCGCAAGCCGATAATTACGTGCGAATCGAACGCGAATGGAACGACAATGACGAAGTAACACTGGACCTGCCCATGAAACTTTCTGTGCAACGCTGGACCGAAAATCATGACAGCGTTAGCGTCAATTATGGGCCGCTGACTTTCTCGCTCAAAATCGGCGAGCGTGTGGAGCGCGTGGACAGTATCGCGACTGCAATTGGCGATTCGGCCTGGCAACCCACCGCTGATCCGGGCGCCTGGCCGTCTTTTGGCTACTACCCGACAACACCGTGGAATTACGGGTTGGTGTTGGATGATACGCAGCCGGAAAAATCGTTTGCGATTCACGGAAGAGCCTGGCCCAAAGATGATTATCCGTTCACCCCTGAAAGTGTACCGATCGAATTGACCGTTGCCGCCCGACAAATTCCTGAGTGGACTTTGGACCAATATGGCTTGTGTGCGGTCCTGCAGCAAAGCCCGGTGCGGAGTGATCAGGCGGAAGAACAGGTGACCTTGATCCCGATGGGCGCAACGCGACTTCGGGTTTCGGCGTTCCCGACCATTGGCTCCGGCCCGGATGCCCACGATTGGATTGCACCGGCCATTCCCAGGAAGTCGGTTTATCGCGCGAGCGCCTCCTTTGTTTCGGGAAGTGATACTGTCGACGCGTTAGATGACGGCCTGGTGCCAAAGTCTTCTAATGACCAAAGCATACCACGTTTTACGTGGTGGGATCACCGCGGCTCGACAGAATGGGTGCAGTATGACTTTCCACAACCAAAGGATGTTTCAAAAGTCGAAGTATATTGGTTCGACGATACCGGCACAGGCGAGTGTCGCATCCCGAAGTCGTGGCAGCTCCAGTATCAAGATAACGGAGAATGGAAGCCTGTGCCCGGGGCCACGACGGCGAACGCAACCAGGGATGAGTTCAATCTGGTTTCTTTCCCGACTTTAAATACCTCCAGCCTGCGCATCCAAGTCCAACTGCAATCTGGCTTTTCCGGCGGCATCCTGGCGTGGCGGCTGAAATGACATGCGCCCGAAATCAAGAGCCAAACTTCACCCATCTATTTATGAGAGACTTGATCGTTCCAACGGTTTTACTACTTGCCGCTTTGACCGCCGACGCCGCTGAAACGCTGACGCTCTGGCCGCATGGCGCTCCGGGGGGAACCAACATCGTGGGGGTGGAGCACGATACAACGCAGAACGGCGATGGTCTAGTCGACGGCAAACGAGTGGTTAGACTAAGCGAAGTCAGTGTGCCCACCATCACGTTTTACCGATCGTCGGGAGCCAAAGACCCCGGCACGACAGTGGTGGTCTGTCCGGGCGGCGGATATCAAATCCTGGCGATGGATCTGGAGGGAACCGAGATTTGCGAATGGCTGAATTCAATTGGCGTAAATGCCGTGCTGCTCAAGTATCGTGTGCCCGATCCGGCACCGTTCACGGCCCCACTGCAGGATGCGCAGCGGACGATCCGCCTGGTGCGGGAACATGCCGCCGAATGGCATCTCGATCCCCACCGGATTGGCATCCTTGGATTTTCCGCCGGTGGCAATCTTTCCGCTCTGGCCAGCACAAGGTTTGGGCAGAATGCTTACCCGCCAGCCGACAGGGCGGACCAACTCAGCTGCCGTCCGGACTTTGCCATCTTGATTTATCCAGCCTACCTGGTTCATGGTGAAGGCCCGGCCATCGCACCGGAATTGACAGTAACTTCCAACACACCGCCGACGTTTCTTTTTCAGGCCGAGGACGACCCGGTTCATGTGGAAGGCAGCGTTTATTATTTTCTGGCGCTCAAGCACGCGAACGTTCCGGCGGAATTGGATGTGCTACCTGCCGGCGGACACGGGTATGGCCTGCGGGGATCAAATCCCGCCGCGGCGACCTGGCCGAAACTCGCCGAAGCCTGGCTGCGCCGCCAAAGCATCCTGGATTAGAGTATAATCATGAGAAGGCAGCAGGATGAGCGTGGCAGGCAAATCATGCGGCTATTCTCGCGCCGCGATGCGCTGAAACTTGGGGGTGTCGCGCTGGCAGGCGCCTTGTTGCCCGGTTATGCTTCCGGCCCGGCTCCAACCACGGTCACCGTTGGCAACCCCAGTCATCCGGCATTACTTCCTTCTGCCATTCTCGACGCCTACAATCGTGGCATGAGGGATATAACCTTAACCGCGGGTACTTATGTCATCCCCGACACTGGAAAAAATAGCATTGAATTTGCCGGCTGGAATAATGCCACGATTCGCGGTAACGGCAGCACCATTGTTTTTGAAGGGGTCAACAACCGCCCCATTATGTTGGCCGGCTGCAACAACGTCACGATTGAAAATGTGACTCTGCAATTTGCCGGGGTTTCTTACACGCAGGGCAGAATTAAAGCCATCGGGGAAGACGCGGCAGGCAGATATCTGGATTGGCAAATCGATGCCGGATACCCGACCGAAATCAACCCGGCGCAAACGACCTATAACGTAATCGACCAACAGACTCGTTTGCTCAAGGTGGGCACCGGTGACTCCGGTGCGGGGGAGGCTAGGTCAATCGGTACCGGAATCTACAGATTGGGACAAATGAATGGATCATGGGAGGGTGCGGCGGTGGGCGACTGGCTGGTCTGTCGCGCCCCGGGAGGCTCGTCGATTATTCAACTGGATGACAGCCGGCGCTGCACGCTACGAGGCATCACCTTGAAAAACGCCGGCTTCGCTGCCTTCTTCGAGACCGGTGGAGATGGCGACCATCGTTACACTGATTGCGTTGTCACCCGCGGTCCCAAGCCAGCCGGAGCCACCGAGGAACAGTTGGTGGCCTGTGGGGCCGACGGTTTTCATTCCACCGGGACCCGCGTCGGACCCACCATTGAACATTGCCACTGGGATGGTGTGTTGCTCGATGATTGCATTGCCATTCACGGCAGCTTCCAAACTGTAGTCCGCGCTGAGGGAAACCTGCTCGTTTTAGAGAAGGGAAATCGCGCCGGATTCGCGGTTAATGAACCGGTGCGCATTTCAAGCGGTGATGGATTCTTCGCTCAAGCCATTTGCACCGCCGTGCGAACGCTTGAGTCTCCGGACCGTAATTTGGAACTGACCCTTGATCGGGCTCTGTCAGTCCCAGCCGGGGCGAAAGCCGGAAATCCCGAACGCTGCGGCAAATCCTATAAAATTCTTGGCTGCACACTGGGCAATACCCGCTCACGCGGCATCCTCGTCAAAGCCGATGACGGCCTCATCCAAGGTTGTCTCGTTGAAGGCTGCGGCATGTCGGCCGTCAGCATCGGACCGGAATATTATTGGGGCGAAGCCAACTACTGCTGGAATGTGACAGTCGCAGGCAATCACTTTCGGCACAACTCGCTGCGCAATAATCAATATGCCGACGGCGTCATTTTTCTTCACGGCGATGGCGCGAAAGGCAATCGCAACATCAACATTATCAACAACCGGTTCGAGGATAATTATAGCCCTTACATGATGAATCTTGGTTGGGCCGAAGGCGTGATGATCATCGATAACCTGATTGACGCCCCGTCGCCCCTGCCCTTGTCTGAACCTGGATGCATCATCCGCCTGCACGACATTCGCCAGGTCGCGTTCAACGGTAATACCTACAGCAAACCGGGCCCATCCGTGGCTCGGACAGTTGATCTCGGCAGCCAGGTCGAAGGTGTGATCGGCAACGATGACTCGGGCATCCGGTTAATTAAATGAAGAATGGCCGATTGTGCGCGCTCGGCACCCGTGGCACCCAATGTTTCGAACCCTGTGCTGCTATCCAGATCGCCAATCGGACTATGCAGCTATGTGCGACAGTGCCAACAGACTCTTGAACCACTCCTCTCCCGTTCAATCCCTGATGCAGCCGCAACTCACGCAGCAGGTCCGGGCCCGACGCGAGCCCGGACCTGTGCTAAAGTTGAAAACTTCGGGAGCCTCTTATTGTCCGCAGCCGGAATATGCGGCAGCAGCGACCATTGCCTCCGCTTCACTCTGGGTGATAGAACCGGCTTTCACCAGTGCTTGGGCATTCTTCTCTACGGATTCAACGTAGTCCCAGTGATTTTCCAGCACCTGGAGCGTCAAATCGTCAAAATAAACGCCCTGGTAATTTCCGCTGTAATCAACATAGAGGGTGAATGCCTGAATATAGGCTGTACCCGCAGGAGCCGTCGCGATTCCGGTATCAAGAAAAATCCACTTGGCGGGAGTCGCCGTCCCATCAACTTCCCCGGATGTCTTGGCCGGTGTTCCGGTACCGGCAGTTTCAACAGTACCCAGATTATTGCCAAAAACATCGAAGAAAGTGACTTGAAGCAGGCCAAACGCCGGGCTGCCGAGAAGTGGTCCCGGAGTCAGACCAAATCCGGTCAAATCCCATTTGGAGCCGGGAGCTGCCGGAAATTGTTCATAGGTTCCCGGAACGCTGTCCAATGCCGCGTCGAACATGGACCAGTCTCCCGAATGCGCATAAGCGCTCGAAAACAATCCCCCAAACGAATTCCACCCCCCAGAGGCGGGTGGCGTCTGATACTCGAAACCCGAATCGATGAGTAGGTTTACCGGGTTCTCGATAATGAATGGTTCCGGGCTGATCGCCAGCGAGGATATTCTTATCGTCGCTGTGGTTCCGGGTGGGCCGAAAAACTTGAATCCATAGCGAATGATTTCGCTTTGGTCGAGCGGCAATCCTGTATTATAAGATGCGGTCGAAAAAATATCCTCCAAAGGCACATTTCCATTAGCCACGCTTTGAGGAGCCAGCCCTGTCGCCGTCTGGAAATCGTACGACGCCGAGCCGTCTTGCAGGAACATTTGTATGCTCGCCGATCCCTTTAGCACTTCGGTATTCACTTCTGCGGCCGTGAAAGACCAGAGGTCAAGATAAGGCCCAAAAAAGGTGGCATCGACAGACACGGAAACATCGCCACCTGGCCCAAAAGTAACATTGTATTCAACACCGTCTTCGGTGTTCTTTATGCCATTCAAGGTCCCGCTTCCACCGAAAGACGCGGTTTCATCGGTATCGATGCCTTGCAAAAAGGCCGGATTGGGAAGGTACACTTGGCTATTTGGACTAGCCGGACCACACGGATTGTTATTGGCTGCCATGACTGGGACGACCGCAGCCACGACCAAGGCCATGGCTGCGACGACTGGCATCCACCCGCCGGCAGCCATGATGCGACTTGTGAGTTTGTTATGGTTTTTCATGTTCTTATTTTTATTTTTGGCGCAAGGCGCCAGGGTTTCTGTCCTATTTCTCAGCGAAATCACCGCCATTAATTAATGCGTATTCCAAACTCCAAAGGTGCAAGATATTTTCGTTTATTTTAGTCTATCCTTTTGTCTTGAGTTCAATGCTCATAGGCATAAACGCAATCAGTGGACAAAGAGTATCATCCGGTGCTTCCCCCAATCCTAAGCCTGCCAAGCTATAGATTGGCAGATTAACGGTAAGATGCCAACGAACCAGCTTTGGATGGACGATCGAAAAACCCACCGGCATAATGAGGACATACTGGCGGGATAAGCCTTACCGCGGAAAATATTAGGCAATATAAGACAACTTTCCTTAGTGATTCCGCCCGTGCTCGCAAGGCAACATTCACCAGATCTTCACCCGGCAATTGCCATGAAAAAGAGCGGTGACCATAGGCTACAAATGTGTTCTGCCCTCGATGACGGCTCCTCACTCGGTTAGTGCTTGCGCTGCCCAAAAAACCTTTACTAATATTTTTGCAATCGGTTGCTCATGCAACAATCATGAAATATTCATTACCCCGTTTCCTCGTTTCGTTTGGTCTGCTCGCTGCAACTTGTGACGTCCGGGGCCAGAGCTTTTCCGACGACTTTTCCAACGGTCTCAACCCGAGTTATTGGAGCATCATCCAGACCATCACCAACTTTTATTCGGTGAATGCCGCACAAGGCGACGTCCATCTTGCTACCGTGGCGACCTCCAATCCGGGTGGGCTGCAAACCGTCTTCATCCGTCTGAATTTTGCGGAACTTGGCGGGGCAATTTCCAATGACTTCTCAGCGCAGATTTCTTTTAGCAACGCCTCATTGCCTGGGCCGGGGCTGGATCAGGCAGAGCTCCACACTTACTACGAGGATGGCTCGATATTTTTTGATTCCTTCGACAACTCCAGCGGCATCAATGCCCACGTCTGGGACGGCAGTGCGGCGAAGGGCCTTCTGTCGCTAAGTACGAACGCCGGCACTTTTTCCATCAGCCGGACCGGCACAACGGTCTCGGGTTATTTCAATGGCACGCTACTCTATTCGGAAATTCGCCCGGCGCCTTTAAGCACGATCGAGTTCGCGCTTCAAAATAACAACGGTTCCGACGACTCAAACTCCGTGTCCTTTAGTAATTTCTCATTGACGTCTTCATCGGTCATGCTTCCTCCGCTAAGGCGCGGCAGTTTTTATCCTGTCAGCATCACTAATCAGGCCAATTTCACCTGGGCAGCTCCCGACACAGTACCCGGCGAGCCCACAGCCACACGGTTGCCGGGCGCGCCGGTCGGTCGTGTCACTTTGGATGGAGTTCCGTTCAACATCGCCTCGAATGCTGCGGGGAAACAGGCGTGGCATGCTGACATCGCGGTCAAAGGCGGCACCGGCGAAATCAGCATCACCAATGAGGTGGAGGTTTATGGAGTCACTAATCTCTTTTCGCTTATCAATACCTGGGACGGACACACCAATACGTACGCGTGGTTTGTTTTCACCGGATCCGCCGGAACCGTTTACACGAATTATCTTTATGGTGGCGTTGATATCCGCGATTACAATGGCGCCTATTGGGAAAACAACATCAATGGCACGACCACCGTCAACGTTTTTGACTGCCCCGTCGACAATTGGGGCACACCGGGACGGTTGGACGTCCAGCAAATCGCGCTGCCGCCGGATTTTGCCACCCAAACTCTAGCAACCATTCAGCTGGTGGACAATGGCGGCCCCAGCCTGCAGCGCGTGGTTCTGGATGGACTGACAGTTCAAACTGCATCGCCTCCCCCCTTGACCATCAACGGGAATGCCAATCTCGTCACGGTGTTCTGGCCCGCGGCTTTGGGAGGCACCATCCAGACCAATGGCAACCTGGAAACTTCCAATTGGACAAACTATGGCGGCCCGGTGAGCAATCTTGGAGGCACGAACATTATAACGATCGTGCCCTCCGATTCTGAATTATTTTTCAGGTTGGGTCAGTAGCGGTTCCGGTAATTGACCGGTGCGCCGCTTATACTTAGAGGGTGAACCACTACCGTTGCAATATCTTTAGTAAAAGCATGTAGACCAGCCAAATCCGTCTCGTGGATTGAAATTGAATATTCCGATGGCATACTTAGTCTCTGCGCATACCATTAGCCTTTGCGCATGTCACGCGCAGAATAAATGGGCCTTTAAGAGGCTGTATTCAACATGAGTTTTGAGATCAAACCACGCAAAAAGTTTTCCAATCAAATCCGGCGGCGCGCTAAGGAAAATTATAATGCCATCGTCAGCGGTTTTCGGACATTGCAAATCAATGA